>JBAQHS010000234.1:0-16997 GCA_049288455.1 Gaiellaceae bacterium
GTCGTCGGCGTGATCGCGCCCGTGGTCGATGTGATCGAGACGCAGATGCTTCGCCCGCTCGTCGCGTCGGTGAGCCGCACAAGCCAGTTCGCGTGCCCGGTCTGCGTTGCTCGCTTGAACAAGATGCGGTGCTCGTAGAGCGCACTTGAAGGGTCCGCGACCTGCTCGGACGCAGCATCAAGGGCTGACTTCATTGCTTCGTCGCGGGAGAGCTTGCTCGCGCCGCCGCCACCACATCCAGCGGCGGCGACGAGCAGGCTAAGCGTCGCCGCTGCTAGGACAGGGCGCAATGTCGTACTTCACCGATTCACTCTGGAAGGGGACGAACTTTCCCCACAGGAAGACGCAGTAGCGCGAGCGGGCATTGTTGAAGTTCTCCAACGAGACCACCCAGACGGGCCGGGTCCTGTCCGGGAGAACTCCCTGTTTGATGTCGACGACGGCCAGTTCCTTTCGATAGATCGGACTGTCGGGCCGACTCGTCTCGTTCCCGACGATGTCACGCGCTGCGGCGCCGGCGTCGTACTCGCTGATCCCCGCCCACGGCCCACCTGTTCGCGCCGCCGCACATCCGCTCGCGACGAGCACGACGGCGACAAGCCCGACCTCCAGCAAGCGTCTACCGGCCACCGCGCTAGGCCAGGTTTTCGAGATCGCGTGCACGAGCCCTCGGGAGCGTCTCCGTCGGCACGCGAAGCTGGGCGCGTAACGCCGCGGCGAACGCGAGTCCGAACCAGAGCACGTACACGGGCTGCACGATGTGGCGGAAGTTGTGAATGAAGATGTTCATCTGCTGTGTGTCGAAGTAGCCGGCCGTGAGACCTCGGGCGGCGAGCCAGCCGCCGAGTGACATCCGGACCGCGTGCACGAAGATGACGTACTTCCCGACCACGATGCCCCCGGCCGCGAGCCCGCCGGCAAAGAGCCGGTCGCGGACACGGATTGGACCGCCCGTCGTGCGGGCGATCGCGAGACTGGTCCCCGCGCCGACCAACCACGCGAGAATCCCGATGTCGAAGCCCGTCGCGATCACCACCGCCGCCCATGCAAGACCACCGACGAGCGCGACGCCGAGCCCGACGAGTAACGCCTGCCCGGTCGCCGGGACGTCGGGGCCACCGCCGAGTCGGGCCGGACGAGCCGTCCGCCCAGGCGACCGAGCGGGAACAGAAACGCCACCTTGGTGCTCACTCTCGAACGAGGCACCCATGGTTATGCAACCGCCCCGTCTGCCATCGGCTCGATCCGCCTCGACATCGTGAGCGCGTACAGCCAGTAGCCGGCGAGATTGAGGCCAGGAACCAACGCAGCGATCAACAGTACGACGACGATCACGAACACAGACCCCATCTGAGCACCTCGCATCGCGACGACAGTGACAAAAGTCAAGACGCCGAAGCCTGCGAATACTTGCCACGGTCCGGAAGTGCACCGTGGATCTCTGGGCATCTAGGCTTGCCTGATGCAGCGCTGGGAGTACAAGGTCGTTGCGCTCCGCGAGGGGCACTACACGGAATCGCTGAATGAATATGGCCGTGACGGCTGGGAGCTCGTGAGCGTCGCGGCCGATGCGCGAAAACTTGCGCCTCCGACCCCCGGCAAGGCGAGGTCAGTCCCTGTGCCCCGTGCCCTCGGACGGCTCGAGGACGCCGCGTCCAAGCTGAGTAACCTCGGAACAGGCGACTCGGACGAGGCGCCAGGGGAACCCTCGACCCTGATGTGGGTCCTCCGCCGGCCCCTCGCAGACGACTGAGAAGCGGCCGCGAGGGCGGCTCTCGGGACCGGCAAGCGGCAAAAGGCGCGGTGGGGCCCCTAACCCCCCAGCAAAGAAACCACGAAAACGTTGGACGACGTCCGACCCCGATAACCCCGAAATCTGCAGGAGTTTTGGGGTTTGCGGGGAGAAACTTCGCGCTACGAGCGGACATCCAAACCCGGACGTTTAGGGCCGGGATTAGGTCCGGCTGGCGCCATCCCCGCGTCGCGCCGCCGACTTCACATCCACCCGCAGAGCCCGACGTGCCGGGCATCGTCTTCTTTCTCCCACAGAGCATGAGGCCACGCCGTCTTGTCGACAGCTTTCCGGGCGGCGTCTTCATGTCGGTCTTGCGGCGATACCGTCTCGCCCGCGTCGCAGTCTTCGGGCTCGACCGTCGCGCGGGTACTCGATGCCTCCCAAACGAACACCTTTATTCCTGCGTCTCCCGCCGAGGAAGGGTTGGGAGTAGCTCGTCGTATGAGCCAGCGCCGCATGGAGTTCCAGTTGAGTCCGAATGTCGCATTCGAGCGAGTGCAGGCGGCGTTCGCGCGCGTCGGCCGGGTAAGGCACGTGGGGGTGCGGCTTTCCGGTGGGATGACCCAGCCCGCGGAAAGTCGGTCTCAGCGCTCGCGACAGCGGCACGCGATCTCGAATCTCGGCCCGCTATCCGCTCACCGTTGTCGGCGAAAACGTCTTCGACGAGGACCCGATACGGCGCACGCGCCGAATCATCCCTTTGCGCGCACCTCAAGAATGTCCAGTGCGACGAGTTCCGAGAACAAGTTCCCCATCTCGGCGACTAGCTGATCCTTCTCGAATTCGATGTACCCGAGGTCGGAGAAGTCGCTCGGGAAGCTCACGCTCTTCTCTTTGAAGATGACGATCCGGTTCTCGTACAGGATCGACGCTGCGCCAAGTTCGTAGACGATGTTTTCGCTCGGCCGCCAAACTTCCTCCTGCTCGCCGTCTTTTGTCTCCCGCAAAAACCGCTCGTCCGCCGTGAAGATGAAAATTCCGGACGAGCATTCGTCGCGCATCAGGTTCGCGACCTTCTTGCTGATCGGGCGGCCTGCGTTCGGCTCGTTGATCGCGACGGCGTACTGAACCTTGAACTGGTCGAGCGCCTTCTTAAGCTGATCGAGCGGCGTGTGGTTCTTGCCGTGGGCGATGAAAACCTTCTTCGGCTTGCCAGGAAGCGCAGCCGGTGGAGGCGACTTGCTGCCGTTCGTTCCGTCAGCGACGTCACCGAGAGCCTCGGCGAGAGTCGACGTCGACTCGTCGGGTGTCTCTGCCTCGCCATCGCGGTCGGGCGCGGTCGTATCCGGAGCAACCGGAACGCCTTCCAAGTCGACATAAATGGCACCCTTCACCGTGCGTGTGAGGCTGGCCGCGGCAGCGTCGGCCTTCAAGTGCTCGACACACTCGTCGAGGCGGTCGCTTGAAACCTCCGCGTGCTTCGCCAGGAACTCGCGCAGCGACGGCGTAGCCGGGAACTTCTTCCCGCTATAGGCGTCGAAGAAGACCTTGTACGGCGGAACGTTCATCACCGCCTGCTTGAACGCCCTCTGCTGCGCAACCTCGTCAGCACCAGTCGCTGCGTCACCTAGGGGTGTCAGCGAGAACTCGTCGGCGTGCGCGCCGCCCTCAGTGAGGCCATATCCGCGCGAACTCATCACGAGATCGCGGAAGACGCTCGAACTTGGTGTCGTGTCGAGGTACTCGGCAAGCGTCAGCTTGCTGACTGCCATGCCGGACGCCTGATCCTGGATTTCGCGAGCGACGCGGAGGGCATCGGCCAGGACGATGGGCGGATAGTTGCGGTTCTTCGAACCCTTCTCACGAGGCATTGCCGAACTCCTTGGGTTGTTGTGACCGAGCCAAAGGGGGATTTGCTCGGCCGAGGCCTTCTGCTGCTGACAACCGTACGGAGGACGTCGGACGGAAGGCGACGAGATTCAGGCGAGTCGCCCGGTCCCCACCGGACGACCCGCCCATTTTCGACTTCGCAGAAGGCCGCCCACGAGGAGCAGCGCGGGATCAGTGTCTCAGTCGGTCCGGACGGCGCGTTGCGACACCACACCTATCGAATCTCCCAGCTTGCGCAATCTCGTGAGGTCCTCGAGCTTTTACGGATAACGAAGTCGCGGGCTTGCCGGGCCGTCGCGTGATAACGGAAATCAATCGCCGAGAGCGGACCGATCTTCTCGATTCCCGTTCCTCCCTTCTTACGGCAGCCGCATCGACCAACGCAACGAGCACGATCGAAATCAGAGCAAGCACGAAGAAGTGCTGCGCCTTTCACGCGTCAGGTGAATCAAGTCTGTTATCCCCCTTGTAAGCACCTACGGTGCGGAGGCAAGATCACCGAAGGCAACTCGATGAGAGCGGGGTCATGCGGATGAAACTGTTTCGGTCAAGCGAGGAGAAAGAGGCGTCCGCGCATGCCCGCGGGGAGTTCGGGCGGTTCCTCGCGACCCTGCAGGGCGGAACGACGGAGCAGGTCCGGAAAGAAGCGTTGGCCCTGTCCACGAACGGGGCGTCGTCGGCACTTTCGCCTCGCGATCGCCGCAAGCTGGGCGAAAGGGCGTTTCGAACGTACGCCAACGCCGTACTCGCCGACGAGGTGCTCACTCAGGAGGAAGAAGACACGTTCTACGCCGTCTGCGATGCCGTCGGCATGGGCGGCGACGACGGTGATCCCGGATGGACGGCCGACCGACCTCTCTTCTTTCGAATGGCGGTAGCACAAGCAAACGATGGTCGGCTGAACACGATCGACGACCCGCACGTGATGGCGAAGAAGAACGAGGTCGTGCACCTCGAAATGGTCGCGGCGCTGATGAAGGAGGTAACGCTGCGCGAGTTTCGCGGTGGCTCGTCTGGCTTCAGCTTCCGAGTGATGAAGGGCGTTCGCTACCGGACGGGGGCTTTCCGAGGCCACAGCGTCGTCGTGGGGACACAGCTACAGGTCGCCGACACGGGACCGCTAGCGGTGACCTCGACGCGCATCGTTTTCCTCGGCAGCCGCAAGACGATCGAGATTCCTTACTCGAAGCTCGTAGGCATCGAGGTGTTCACCGACGGCATCCGCTTCAGCGCTTCGAACCGCCAGAACGCACCACTGTTCCGCCTCGAAAATGGAGACATTGTTGGAGCGACGGTAAACGCCGCTGCCCAAGGTGCTAACGAGTAGCTGCCGAAGCAGCAGTCAGAGCTTCCGTAGCCGACGCCTAGGGGGCCCGCGCTCTCGATTCGAGTTCCGCCCTTACAGGCGGAAGAACGCTCAGGCACGTTCGTTTCGAAGGCGGCCGAGCGTTAGAGTCGTTCGCCACCGACCAACGGAGCAGAAGTGATCGCGCACACGCGGCTCGAGGGCTCGCGGCTCGCCGGGAATCTTTTGGGGGACCCGAGTGAGCGCGATCTGTTCGTGTACCTGCCTCCGGGCTACGAAGAATCGGAGCGCCGCTATCCGGCGGCCTACCTGCTGCAGGCGTACGGCACGACCGCCGCGGAGATGGTGACCCCTGCCACCGACGGCCAACGGTGGTCACCTCCGCTCGAAGATGTCCTCGAACCCGTCTTCCGACGGATGGGCGTCTCGCCGATGATCGTCGCGATCCCGGACGGCTGGTCACGCTGGGGCTGCGGGCAGTGGGTCGACTCGCCAGTGACCGGCAACTTCGAGCAGTACCTGCTCCATGACGTGGTCGCGGCCGTCGATGCCGGGTATCGGACGATCCCGAGCGCCGCAAGCCGAGGCGTGTTTGGCTTCTCGTCGGGAGGCTTCGGTGCATGGAACGTGGCCTCGCGCAACCCCGATGTCTTCGGCGCGCTGGCGATGCTCTCCGGCGACTCGTTCCTGGACATGACGCACAAGTTCATGCCGTACAAGTACTTCGACAGCATCTGGCCCGAGGCACCCGACGGCCCGATCGACGGGAACATTTGGTCGCAGCTCGTCTACGACTACTCCGCCACCTACTCACCCAACCCGGATCGCCCTCCCTTCTACGTCGATCTGCCAGTCGCCTGGCCCAGCGGCGAGTTGATCCAGGAGGTCTGGGACCGCTGGCTCACCTTTGACCCCGTCGTGAACGTGCACGACCGCCTCGACAACCTTCGCAAACTGTCCGGCATCCTCCTCGACGCCGGCTCAAACGACGACTACAACCTGCACTGGGGCCACCGCCTCCTCAGCCATCACCTCGTCGAAGCAGGCATCGCACACGAACACCGCGAGAACACCGGAAACCACGGCGGCCGCGCCAATGAGCGCTACCAGATAGCCCTCCAATGGCTGTCGAACATTCTGCACAGCGACTGACATACGAAGCCGCCGGACGGCGGGCATAGAACCGCCGTTTGCGCCGGGCGGAGGCTCGCCACAGGCGCATCCCCTCATTCGGCCACGTCCCAACGCGAAGCCGCACCCCCAGGCACGTTAGTAACGACACCCAGTCGGTGCGCGGCGACATCCGTGCGGGTCTTGGCTCGCGCGAAGTCCGCGTCTCCGTCTTCAACGGTCCCGAAGGTGGGTTGTCCGTGGTGGAGATTCAGGGAGACTCGCCCAACCCTGAAGGCTCGCACCACTCCGGCTCGAATCCGCCCGCAAGAACAAGCGACATTCCGTCTGAGTGAGAGCAGTGCCGACACCACCTGACCACCGAGGGACCAGCCTGCTCCCGCACGCCTCGCCGCGGACGTTTCGGGCCGGGATTCGGTCCGACTAGCTTGCCGCCAAGCTTGCCGCTAGGCGTGCAAACGCGAAAGGCTCGGTGGGGCCCCTAACCCCCCAGTGGTCGCTTGCCGGGACCCCACCGGCCACTCAGTGAGACTCCGATCGGGCGGCCGGGTTAGGGGTCAGCCTGAAAGGCGCTTGTAAAGCCGGTCGACCAGTTCGGGCATCGCTTCGAGCTTCTCGGTGATCACGCGCACCCGATATTCGCGGAAATGCTCAGGCTCCACGTCGAGCGCCTTTGCAAGGATCTCCACGACGTCGTTCGAGGGCACCGGCCGGTTTCCGTGCACGAGGTGGTTGAGATACCCGGCCGACAGGCTGGTCTTCGAAGCAAGCGCCCGATAGGTGACGCCTGTTTCATTCATCAGCCTCTCGACTGCCGGGCCGAACGACTCGGATGCGTACCGGCGTCTTTTCGCCACTCACTCCTCCTTGCCCAGGTCGGCTAGCTTCACACGTCGTTCCTCACCGGTCGCCCGGTCGCGCACGTCGACGGCGCCGTCCTCGAGGCTCTTCTTCCCTGCAGTGACACGAATCGGGATGCCGATCAGATCGGCGTCGGCAAACTTCTCGCCAGGCCGCTGGTCGCGGTCGTCGAGCAAAACGTCCTTCCCGGCCGCCGAGAAAGCCTCAGCTGCCGCCACGGCGATCTCCTCGGCCCCGAGCAACTGCACGACGTGGACGTCGTACGGGGCGACCGAGGCGGGCCAGATGATCCCGTTCTCGTCGTGGCTCTGCTCGACGATCGCCGCCATCGTGCGGGCGAGGCCGATGCCGTAGCACCCCATGACGAGCGCGCGCTCCTTTCCGTCTTCGTCGAGGAAGCGCGCGTCGAGTGCCTCGGAGTACTTGGTGCCGAGCTTGAAGATGTGCCCGACTTCGATCGCCTTCGTGAACATGAGCCTGCCGCCGCAGTTCGGGCAGACGTCGTCCGGCGCGGAGGCACGAAGGTCGGCAAACTCCGCCTGGAAGTCGCGCCCGGCCTCGACGCCCCGCAGATGCCAGCCGTCGCGGTTCGCCCCGGCGACGAACTGTCCCTCACGAAGCGTCTCGTCGGCGACGATGCGCCCCTTGAAGCCGACCGGCCCGAGCGAGCCGCCGCTCGCGCCGAACGCCTCTCGAATCTCCTCGTCGGTGGACGGGCGCGACTGCACGCCGAGCGCAGCGTCGAGCTTGGCGGGCTCGATGCGGTCGTCGCCGCGGATGAGCGCGAGCACGACGCCGTCGTCGGTCGTGACCGGCATCGCTTTCGAGGTCGCGGCGATGTCGAGCGACAGGAACTCGGCGAGCGCCTCGCACGTCTTCACGCCGGGCGTCTCGACCTCCTCGGGCGTTGCGAGCGGCTCCGGGAGAACCGGTGGGCGCGCGATGGTGCGCGCGACCTCGATGTCGGCGGCGAAGTCGCCGTTCTCGCACGTGACGAGCACGTTCTCGCCGGCTCCGGCCGGTGCGAGGAAATCGAACGATTCCTTGCCGCCCATCATCCCCGGCTCGGCCTCGACCTCGGAAAACTGCAACCCGGCCCGCTCGAAGATGCGGTGGTACGCGCCGCGCTGCAGTTCGAAGTTGTGCGCGAGCGCCTCGTCGTCGCGGTCGAATGAATACGCGTCCTTCATCCAGAACTCGCGCAACCGGATGAGACCTGCGCGCGGGCGCGGCTCGTCGCGGTTCTTCGTGGAGATGTGGTAGAGCATCTGCGGCAGCTGCCGGTAGCTCTGCAGCTCGCGCGCGTGGAAGGTGACCGTCTCCTCATGCGTCATCGGCAGCACGTAGTCGCCGCCCTTGCGATCTTTGAGCCGGAAGATCTCCTGGATGAAGTCGCGGCCGGTCTTCTGCCAGAGCTCGAACGGCGTCAGGACCGGCATCAGCATCTCCTGGCAGCCGATCGCGTCCATCTCCTCGCGAATGATCTGCTCGACCTTGCGATGCACCTTCCAGCCGAGCGGCAGGAACGTCCAGACACCGCCCGTGACCTGGCGAACGAAGCCACCGCGGACGAGCAGCTTGTGGTTCGCGGCCTCCGCGTCGCCGGGGGCGTCGCGCAGAGTCGGGATGAACAGCTGGGAGGCGCGCGCGATCATCGTTGCCTTCGCAGGCTACCGACGGCCTGCCGGAGACGTCGCACCTGCTACTCGAGCGGGATCGCGGAGGCTTCGGCCATCGCGAGAGCGGCCGGCTTCGCCATTTTCAGCCGTTTTGGCCGGAACATGCCCTCGCCGATCCAGCGGTCGATCTCGTGGAACAGCTCGTCGACGAGGATGTCGCTCGAGACCTTCTTCAGCACGCGGCCGTGGGCGTAGACGAAGCCGACGTCCCGTCCGCCGGCGATGCCGAAGTCGGCGTCACCGGCCTCCCCCGGCCCGTTCACGGCGCAGCCGAGGACGGCGACCTCGAACGCTTGCGGGTAGCCGCTGAGCCGCTCCTCCACACGTTCGGCGAGCTGCTGCACGCCGACGTTGTCGCGGCCGCAGCTCGGGCACGCGATCATCACCGGCCCGCGCTCGCGCAGGCCGAGCGCCTTCAGGATCTCCCAGGCGGTCTTCACTTCTTCGACCGGGTCGGCCGTCAGCGAGACGCGGATCGTGTCGCCGATCGAGTCGGCAAGGAGCGCGCCCATTCCGACCGCGCTCTTGATCGACCCGGAGAACGGCGTGCCCGCCTCAGTGACACCGAGATGCAGCGGATAGGGCACCTTCGAGGCGAGCAGGCGGTAGGCGCGGATCATCGTCGGCACGTGGCTCGACTTCACCGAGATCTTGAAGTCGTGGTAGGCGAGGCGCTCGAGCAGCCTCACCTCTTCCAGCGCGGCCTCGACGAGCGCCTCGGCCTGATCCTGCTGCGCAAGCCCGGCCAGGTGCTTGGGCAGCGAGCCCGAGTTCGCGCCGATGCGCATCGCGATCCCTTTGGCCTTCGCGGCGCGGACGACCTCCTCGACCTTGTCGTCGCCCCCGATGTTGCCGGGGTTGATGCGCACCGCTGCGACGCCGGCGTCGATCGCCCGCAGCGCGAGGCTCGCGTTGAAATGAATGTCGGCGATCACCGGGATCGGCGAGAAACGCACGATCTTCGCGAGCGCGTCGGCGTCTTCGCTCTTCGGCACGGCGACCCGCACGACCTCGCAGCCGGCGCTCACGAGCGCCGCGATCTGGGCCGTGGTCGCCTCGACATCGTGGGTCTTCGTCAACGTCATCGACTGGACGACGACGGGTGCCCCACCCCCGATCTGGACGCCTCCGACGCTGACTGAGCGCTCGCTGGCCACGAGCCCAGAGTACCGAGGCGAGTACAATCCATGCCATGTGCCGGAACATCCGCATCCTCTACAACTTCGAACCACCCACGAGCGAGGACGAGATCCGCGCCGCGTCGCTGCAGTACGTGCGCAAGGTAAGCGGCATGCAGAAGCCCTCTCGCGCCAACGAGGCAGCATTCGAGGCGGCGATCGACGCCGTCGCGGGTGCGACCGAGCGTCTGCTTGCCGAGCTCGTCACCCCCGCTCCGCCTCGCGACCGCGAGGTCGAGGCGGCGAAGCGCAAGGCCCGCTCGGCCGAGCGCTTCGGCAGCGCCGTCGCCTAAGCGGCTTCGCGAACGGCGTACTCGGCGAACGCGAGCGTTCGTTCGACGAGGTATGGCTCAGCCGGCCTGTCGACGCGCCCCCAGGGATCGTTGCGATCGTCGAGCGCACGCTGGATCAGGTCACGCCATTGTGGGTCGAGCGAGGCGATCGCCCATTCGCCCGAAGCGCGCTTCGAAGCGACGCGACCGCTCGCGAGCGAGTGCAGCGTCCGGCAGAAGGTGAGGACGAGAAACGTCTGCTTCCACTGGCTCATACCGCCCGCTTTCGTCGGCGCGGGCGCCCACGCGGCGTATTCGCCGACCGTCGCCACGAGCTCGTCCCGCATGCCGTCGGGCGGCACCGGATCGACGAGGCGTTGTGGATCAGGACCCTCGAGCGTGACGCCGTGCTCGCGCAGCGACCAGCGCACCACATGTGTGTTGCAGTGATTGTCGAGCGTGAGTTCGGTGCTGCCGTTGTCGAGGTAGACGAACGGACGGCGCATTGCGTCGAGACGGCGGAGGCTCGTCTTCGGGACATACGAGCCCTCGAGATGCTGAGCCCAGTGTGTCTCCAACGCGAAGAGACGGCCGTGCATCGCCTCGAGCCCAGCACGCTGCTCGTCGGTCACCTCGTCGTTCGTGACGACGATGAAGTCGACATCGCTGTGCTCGTCGGCGTCCCCGACAGCGAATGAGCCCTGCAAGTACGCGCCGTGGAGGTTGTCGCCGAGAATCTCGTGCAGGCTCGCGACGAAGTCATCGAGCAGGGCGTTCAGCTCGGGAAACGCGGTCGGCTCAGCCACCGCCGCCGAAGAGGTCGTTTCGGAGGCCGAAGTACATCAGCAGCAAGAAGAGCGACAGCCCGACGACGGTGTACCGCATGTAGACCGCCTGGCGGAAGGTGCGACCGCGCACCTTCTCGAGCAGCGCCATCACGATGTGGCCGCCGTCGAGCGGCAGCACGGGTAGCAGATTCAGAAGGCCAAGCGCAAGGCTGATCAGGCCCAGCACGAACAGAAAGTCGCGTAGCCCCTGGCGCCAGGCAGCCGCCGAGACGCGAACGATGCCCACCGAGCTCGACACCTGGTTCGTATCCCGGCCTGTCGCGAGGTGGCCGATGCCACGCACGGTGTCGGAGGTGATTTGCCACGTCAGCGCCAGCGCGTCGTGGAAAGCCGTGGGCGGCGACTCGCCCGGGCCTGTGCGCGACTCGATCGCGATGCCGATCCGGTAGGCCCCGTGGTCGAGCCGCGCCCGGATCGGCCCGATCACGATGCGCCGGCCGTTCCGCTGCACAAGGAGCTTGACGGGGCGGCCGTGCGTCGCACGGATGTGCGCCGGGATGTTCTTCGGCGTCACGCGCTCGCCGCCGACGGCGAGAATGTGGTCGTTGACCTTCAGCTGTGCGGCGGCCGCCGGCGAGCCTGTCTGCACTCGCCCGACGATGTTCGTCTCACGCTCCGCGGCAACGATGAAAAGCACCGTGAAGATGACGATTGCGAACACCAGGTTGACGGCCGGGCCGGCGAAGATCGCCGTCAAACGGCGCCAGGTCGTAGCGCGCCAGTAGGCCTCCGGCGCGAGCCCGCCCTCGAGCTCCTGCCAGACGCGCGATTCGCCGAGCTCGCCCTTCAGCTCGAGCAGCTTCGCATGGGCGTCGTCGTAGTCCTCGCGCCCGATCGCCTCGTCGATCACGCGAATCTGGTCGGCGTGAGCCCGCGCGTCGTGGGGCGGCAACATCCGGGCGAAATCACCCGGCGACGGGCGGTTCATTCCCGGGATCTTCACGTAGCCGCCGAGCGGGATCGATCCGATGCCATATTCCACGCCGCCGCGTGTCGTGCGGGCGATCGGCGGGCCGAAGCCGATGTAGAACTTGCGCGGCGTCATCCCGACGGCGCGGGCGGCGAAGAAATGCCCGGCCTCGTGGATCATCACGAGCACGGCGAGGCCGACGATGGCGGCGATCAGGCCCATGCGGCTCCCACGAGCTCTCGTGCGCGACGATCGGCTTCGCGCAACTCGTCGAGGTCAGAAGCTGGAGAGCCGTCGACGTGCGCCAGTGCGTCCTCGACGAGCGCAGCGATGTCGAGGAAGCCGACCCGGCCCGCGAGAAATGCCTCTACTGCCACCTCGTTCGCGGCGTTGAACGCGCATGGATAGGTGCCGCCACGCTCACCGGCGTCGCGCGCGAGCGCGAGCAGGCGGAACGTCTCGAGGTCTGGCTCGAAGAACTCGAGAGGTCCCGCCGTGAGATCCAGCGCAGGCACCGGCGTCGATGCGCGGTCGGGATAGGTGAGCGCGTACGAGATCGGCACGCGCATGTCCGGGTAGCCGAGATGCGCGATCGATGCGCCGTCGTTGAATCGCACGACACCGTGAACGATCGAGGTCGGATGCACCACCACCTCGATGCGGTCGTAGTCGAGACCGAAGAGGAAGTGCGCCTCGATCACTTCGAGGCCCTTGTTCGCAAGGGTGGCCGAGTCGATCGTGATCTTCGTGCCCATCGACCAGGTCGGATGGACGAGCGCTTGCGCCGGGGTGACGTCGCGGAGCTCGTCGCGCGTGCGACCGCGGAACGGCCCGCCGCTGGCGGTGATGACGACACTCTCGGCCGCACCGAGTTGCGCGCACTGAAAGAGGGCGGAATGCTCGCTGTCGACCGGAATCAGAAGGCCGCCTCCCCGCTCCTGTGCGCGCAGCGCGAGCTCGCCCGCAGCAACGAGGCTCTCCTTGTTCGCGAGCGCGAGCGTGACACCGCGCTCGAGCGCCCACATCGTCGCGGACAGCCCTGCAAAGCCGACCGTGGCGTTGAGAACGAGGTCGGGCTGGGCGCGCTCGAGCAGCTCGGTGGGGTCGCCGCCCACCTGCGTGTGCGGCGCGAGCCCGTCGATCGCCGTCGAGCCGGACGTCGCAGCGACGAGCTCGAGGCTGGGATTGGCGTTGATCACCTCGAGCGCCTGGCGGCCGATCGAACCGGTGGCCCCGAGGAGGGCGACGCGCGTCATGCCGACAGTGTGCCCGAGCGCTTGTAACAGACTGTTACTTGTTGCAGTTCCGGCACACGCCGCCCCCGCGATGTACGGGCTCGCGACTCGAGGCTGCTTGTAACAGTCTGTTACTTGTCGGCTCTGCGTTACGAGAAGGCCAGGATCGTGAAGTACACGGCCGGGGCGGCGAAGAGGAGGGCGTCGGTGCGGTCGAGCATGCCGCCGTGGCCGCCGAGCAGGGTGCCGGTGTCCTTCACGTCCATGTCGCGCTTCAGCATCGACTCGAAGAGGTCGCCGACTGGGGCAGCGACCGCGACGACTGCGCCGACGACGAGCGACTGGCCGATCGTCAGGAAGTCCTGCTTGTAGAAGGTCACGAACGCGACGAACAGCGTCGCCGCGGTGCCGAACACGAACCCCTCCCAGGTCTTGCCGGGCGACGTCTTCGGCGCCATCTTGTGGCGCCCGACGAGCCTGCCGCCGGCGTAGGCGAACGTGTCGCCGGCCCACACGGCGAGCAAGACGCTGAACGCTGCAAGCCGGCCGTGCTCGGGCAACTCGCGCAGGAGCACGAGGAACGAAAGCCCGCCACCGACCCAGAGCGCCCCCATCACCGTCCCGCTGATCGCGATCGTGGCCGCCTGCCGCGCCTCCGAGATCGCCTTCAGCGCAAACGCGAAGAGAAACGTCGTCAGGACGCCGCCGAGCATCCAGCCCACGCCGCCCATCTCGGCGCCGACGAGCGCAAGCGCCGCACCGATGTAGCCGGCCGGCGCGAGGGGCGCGAGCGGCCGGGCGAGGAGCCAGTACTCGTGCAACGCGATCGCCGCCGCCACCGCCGCCAGCGCGAACAGCAGCCAGCCGCCGTAGTAGACGGTCGTCAAGACGATCGGGAGCCCGATCAAGCCGACGACGATCCGTGAGACGCCGTTACTCATCTGCCGCCGAACCTTCGGCGCCGCGATGCGTATTCCGCCAGCGCGGTACGCAGCTCGCGTTCGCCGAAGTCGGGCCAGAGCTCGTCGACGAAGACGAGCTCTGTGTAGGCGAGCTGCCAGAGCAGGAAGTTCGAGATGCGCAGCTCGCCACTCGTGCGGATGAGCAGGTCGGGATCAGGCAGCTCCGGCGCGTAGAGATTCGCGGCGAACACGTTCTCGTCGATCTCGTCCGCCTCGACGCCGCTCTCGACGATGCGCCGGGTCGCCTCGACGAGCTCTGCGCGGCCGCCGTAGTCGAATGCGACCCAGAGGTTGATCCGCGTGTTCAGCTCGGTGCGGTCCTCCATCGCCCCCATCCGCCGCCGGAGCTCATCCGGCGCGCGGTCGCGACGGCCGATGAATCGAACCCGCACTCCCTGCTCGGCAAGGTCGGGCAGCTCGCGCTCGATCGTCTCCGCGAAGATCTCCATCAGCGCGTCGACCTCGTCCTGTGGCCGCGACCAGTTCTCGGTCGAGAACGCAAAGACCGACAGATCGTGGATGCCGACCTCGATCGCGGCTTCGACGACGCGGCGCACGGTGCGCGCCCCGGCGCGATGCCCGGCGGCGGTCGGAAGACCGCGCCGCTTGGCCCAGCGGCCGTTGCCGTCGAGGATGATCGCGACGGAGCCGGCTACCTCGGGCAGCTCGACGTCCGGCAGCGGCCGGATGCGAGCGAGCGTGCGGATTCGTGAGAGAAGGTTCATCAAGAGGGCTAGGCCGACGCCTAGACCTCCATGATCTCGGCCTCTTTGCGCTTCAGCAGATCGTCGATCTTCCCGACGTGCTCGTCGGTCACCTTCTGGACACGCGTCTCGGCTGCGCGCTCGTCGTCGTCACCGACGTCGCCGTTCTTGACGAGCTCCTCGAGATGCTTGATCGCGTCGCGTCGTACGTTCCTGACCGCGACCTTCCCCTCCTCCGCCATCTGCCGGACGAGCTTCACGAGCTCCTTGCGGCGCTCCTCCGTGAGCTGCGGAATCGGCAGCCGCACGATTTTGCCGTCGCTTGACGGCGTCAGACCGAGGTCGGACTCGAGGACCGCCTTTTCGATCTGCTTGATCGCCGACGGGTCGAACGGCTGGATGACGAGCATGCGCGGCTCCGGCGTATTGATCGTCGCCAGGTTCTTCAACGGGGTCGGGGTGCCGTAGTAGTCGATCTGGATGCGGTCGAGCAGAGCCGCCGAGGCGCGGCCCGTCCGGACCGAGTTGAAGTGCTCGTGCGTCGCCTCGACCGACTTGTCCATGCGCTGGGTCGCGTCGCCCAAGAAGTTCTCGATCACCGTGCGTCTCCTTCGCCAGAGGTCGTGACAAGAGTGCCGATTCGCTCGCCCTGCGCGACGCGCCCGATGTTCCCGGGTGCGAGCTCGAAGACGTGGATCGGCAGGTGGTTGTCCATGCAAAGCGAGAGCGCCGTTGTGTCCATCACCTTCAGGCCGCGCTCGATCGCCTGCAGGTGGGTCAGCTCGGGAATCAGCTTTGCATCCGGGTCGGTGCGCGGATCGCCGTCGAGAACACCCTCGACGCCGTTCTTCGCCATCAGGATCGCCTCGGCGCCGATCTCGAGCGCGCGCAGCGCGGCTGCCGTGTCGGTTGTGAAGAACGGGTTGCCGGTCCCCGCCGCGAAGATCACGACGCGGCCCTTCTCGAGATGACGGACTGCGCGACGGCGAATGTAGGGCTCGGCCACCTCCTGCACCTCGATCGCCGACAGCACACGCGTGTCCGCGCCGTGGCGTTCGAGTGCTTCCTGAACGGCAAGGGAGTTCAGGACGGTTGCGAGCATCCCCATGTAGTCGCCGGTCGCACGGTCCATGCCTTCCGCCGCCGCGGCCATGCCGCGGTAGATGTTGCCGCCGCCGATCACGACTGCGATCTCGAGGCCGTTCGAGCGCACGTCGACCAGCTCGCGTGCGAGCAGGTCGACGGTGTGCGCATCGAGCCCGTACTCCTGCGAGCCCATCAGGGACTCGCCGGAGACCTTCAGCAGGATCCGCCGAAATGCAGTGGCGGCGCTCGGTTGCGGCGCCGCCTGCATCAGGCGGAGACCGAGTACCAGGCGTAGTCGAGCAGCTCGATGCCGCGCTCTTTCAGCACCTGCGCGACCGTGCCCGTCGACTCGTCCGCGCGGTACCACGTCTGCTCGGTGAGTACCGACTCTCCGTAAAACCGCTTGTTCAGCTGGCCCTCGATGATCTTCTCGCGCACGTTCTCGGGCTTCGAGAGGACTTCCTCGGCGTTCGAGAGGATCGCACGCTCCGCCTCGACGAGCTCCTGCGGCACCTCGTCGCGCGAGCTGTACGTCGGCCGGGCGAACGTGAGATGCAGCGCGAGGCTGCGCGCCGCCTGCGGGTCGCCGCCCCTCGTGTGTACGAGCGCGCCGACCTTGCCAGGCGGGTGGATGTACGACGACAGCAGCTCGTCGCCTGTCGCCTGCATCCGCTTCGAGCCGATGATCTGGATGTTCTCACCGAGCTTGGCTGCGAGATCCACGCGCTCGGCCTCGAGCGACGGGGCAGCGTCGTCGCCGCTTGCGTGCACCCCGTCGAGCACCTTCGCGACAAACGCCTGGAAATCATCGTTCTTCGAAACCGGCTCGGTCTCGCAGCCGACGGCCGCGATCGCACCGACGTCGCCGTCGATCTTGACGTCGACCTTGCCCTCGCTCGTCTCGCGATCGGCGCGCTTTGCGGCCTGCGCCATGCCCTTCTCGCGCAGCAGCTTCACCGCCGCGTCGAAGTCGCCGGCGGTCTCCTGGAGCGCCCGCTTGCAGTCCATCATCCCCGCACTCGTCGCGTCGCGGAGCTCTTTGACCATTGCCGCCGAGATCTCGGTCACGCGCCCGCCCCTTCCTCGGTCGGTGCTGCCGTCGCCTCCGCCTCGGGCTCGGCTACGGCCGGCTCGGCTACGGCCGGCTCGGCTACGGCCGGCTCGGCCGCGGCCGGCTCCTCTGCCGACACCGGCTCGGCC
>JBAQHS010000235.1:0-11420 GCA_049288455.1 Gaiellaceae bacterium
GGGCTGTTGCCGGTGTTCGTCATGGACCGGTATGCCGGGCTCGTGCCGAAGTACCTGCAGGAGTTCACGGCAGCGGAGCGGGCGGCGTATGTCGAGGCGAATGCGTCCGTGTTGCGCGAGTTGCTTCCCGCGGACGTCGTGTTCACGAACCATGTGCTGATGGGTGCGCCGGTCGGCGCGGCGAGCGGCGCGCCGTTCCGCGTCAAGGCGCATGGCTCCGAGCTCGAGTACTCCATGCGCGGTCGACCCGAGCTTGTGGAGTGGGGGCGCGAGACACTCAAGGCTGCCGCGGCGACGTATGTCGGCTCGGCGCACATCCGCGAGGTGCTCGAGGAGGTCGTCGGGCATGTCGACCGCGTGCACGAAGTGCCGCCGGGCGTGGACGTCGACGAGTTCGTTCTGCAGGAGCGCGGCCCGGCGCTCCAGGCGCTCGTCGAGGAAGCACGCCGCGACGCGCCGAACCCGGGCAACGCCGAGGAGCGAAAGCCCGACGACGGGAACGCGGATCGCCTTGAACGGTTCTTCGCGAGCGGCGCGCCGACGGTGCTCTATTTCGGGAAGCTGATCGAGCAGAAGGGTGTGCAGGTGCTGCTCGAGGCGATGCGCGATGTCGACGCGCGCCTGGTCGTCGTCGGCTTCGGGCCGGAGCGCGCGCGCTTCGAGGCGGCAGCACCGCCGCGCACGCTCTTCACCGGCCCGCTCGAGCATCGGCATCTCGTGCATCTGCTCCCGCTCGCCGACGTCACCGTTGTCCCGTCGATCTTCCCCGAGGCGTTTGGCATGGTCGCCGCCGAGGCTGCAGCTGCAGGCTCGCCGCCGCTCGTCGCGCGGCACTCGGGCCTCGCCGAGGTTGCGGCCGGGCTCGAAGAGGCGTATCCCGAGCGGCTGCGCCACCTCGTCTCGTTCGAGACCGGCGATGCTGCGGACCTGGCCCGCAAGCTGAACGAGCTCCTTGCGCTGTCGCCCGCCGACCACGACGAGGTGCGTGCAGCGGGACGCCGTGCCGTGTGCGAGCGCTGGTCGTGGGCGAGCGTCGCGAAGCGGCTGCTCGCGCCGGTGTAGGGCGCCCGCGGTTCATCCCTCAATGTCCCGCGGCTGCCCGCCGAGCGAATTGTCACACTCCCGTAACGGTGCCTGGCACCGGACATGTCTCATCGCGAGCGGCTCTGGCGCAGGCATTTTCGTTCGGCGTGGATGAATCGTCACGCTCTCGTGCTGGTGCCTGGCACCACGGGTCGCCCGTCGTCACCTCGCGCGTGACCGTCGACCGCCTCTTCGTGCAGGACATGGCCTCTAGCTAGTCTCCCGCCGATGGGCGAGGAACAGCGCGTCTCCTGGCAGGAGCTCCTCGCGACGTCGCGCGAGGAATTCGAACGTGGCACCGACTTCACCCTCGCGGTCGAAGAGGAGTTTGCGCTCCTCGACCCGCAGACGCTCGAGCTGACCGATCGCTTCGAAGAGGTCTACGCGGCAGGGATCGAGACCGACCTCGCGCCGAACATCGTCGGTGAGCTGATCGCCTCCGAGGTCGAGATTCGCACCGGCCGTTGCACGAGCTTCGGCGAGGCGGCCGCCGCGATGCACGAGCGGCGCGGGCAGCTGCACATGGTCACGCGCGAGCTGCAGATTGCGCTCGGCGGCACCGGTGCGCATCCATGGAGCCGCTGGCAGGACCAGCGCATCATCGACACCCCGCACTACCGCCGCAACGACGAGCTCCTGCGCTACGTCGTCTGGCGCAACAACACGTTCGGTCTGCACGTGCATGTGGGGATCGCCGGCGCCGACCGCGCGATCGCAGTCCACGATGCGCTGCGCAATTTCCTGCCCGAGCTGCTCGCGCTCTCGGCGAGCTCGCCATTCGTTGAAGCGGTCAACACCGGCCTGCACTCTGCGCGCACCGAGATCTTTACGCGCATGTTCCCGCGCTGCGGGATCCCCGACGCGTACGGCAGCTGGCAAGGCTGGGAGGACTACGTCGCGTTGCTCTATCGCACCGGATCGATCACCGAGCACACACAGATCTGGTGGAGCGTGAGGCCCCATCTCGCGTACCCGACGATCGAGATCCGCATCTGCGACGGGCAGCCCGACCTCGCCGAGGCTCAGTCGCTCGCGGCGCTTTGCTACGCGCTCGCCGTTCGTTGCGCTCGAGCCTTCGACGAAGGCGAGACGCTGCCCGCCCTGCCGAACCGGCTGCTCGAGGAGAACATGTGGCGGGCGATCCGCTACGGGCTCTCCGGCGAGCTGCTCGACTTCGAGCGCGGCGAGCCGGTTCCGGCGCGCGACCGAATCGCGCAGCTCCACGACTGGGTCGCACCCGTCGCCGAAGAGATCGGCGCGGCACCGTTCCTGACCGTCCCGGAGGCAAACGCCGCCGAACGGCAGATTGCAGCCTTCGAGGAAGGCGCGACGCTCGAGCAGATCTACGCGCGCCAGGTGCGTGCGGGGGAGCCGATCGGTGGCTGACCCGGGCGAGCCACGGGCCGACCCCGACGTCGCGGCGCTGCACGCGAACCTGCAGCTGGCCTAGGCGGAGGGGGCTTCCGGCGCGGCTTGACTGGAGCGCAGGCCTGAGCTTGTGATACATAATCGCCCGCGCCGAAGCCCTTCGGCGCTTGACTTTGTGAGGGAAGGAAACCGATGGACTGGTTCATGCATCACCCCGTGCTCCTCGGCCTCGTCGGTGCCGGCGTGGCCGTGGCGTGGGGGATCTATCTGACCTACTGGCTCCTGCAGCAGCCGGCGGGCAACGAGAAGATGAGAGAGATCTCCGCGGCAGTCCAGGAGGGCGCTGCGGCCTACCTGAAGAAGCAATACACGGCGATCGCGATCGTCGCGGTCGTGCCGTTCCTGGCGCTCGGGCTCTACCACAAGCTCGGGTGGGGAACCGCGTTCGGCTTCCTCATCGGCGCGGTCCTCTCCTCGGCCGCCGGCTTCATCGGCATGAACGTCGCCGTGCGGTCGAACGCGCGCACCGCCGAGGCCGCCCGCGGCGGGTTGAAGCCCGCGCTGAACGTGGCGTTCCGCGCCGGTTCGGTCACCGGGCTGCTCGTCGTCGGTCTCGGCCTGCTCGGCGTGACGGGGTACTACTGGTTCCTCACCGCGGGCCTCGGTCACGCGCCTGCGACCGCGATCGACGATCTCGTCGGCCTCGCCTTCGGCGGCTCGCTGATCTCGGTCTTCGCCCGACTCGGCGGCGGCATCTTCACGAAGGCCGCCGACGTCGGCGCCGACCTCGTCGGCAAGATCGAGGCGGGGATCCCCGAGGACGACCCGCGCAACCCGGCGGTGATCGCCGACAACGTCGGCGACAACGTCGGCGACTGCGCCGGCATGGCTGCCGACCTGTTCGAGACCTACGCGGTCACGGCCGTCGCGGTGATGCTGCTCGGCACGGCCTTCCCCGACGCGCGGCTCTACCTCTTCCCGCTCGCGCTCGGCGCCGTCTCGGCCGTCTCGAGCGTCATCGGCACGTTCTTCGCGCGGCTCGGCAAGGGCGACAACGCCGTCATCAACGCCCTCTACAAGGCGGTGCTCGTCGCGACCATCCTGTCGGCGCTCGGGTTCATCCCGATCACGATGGCGTTCGACGGCGGCAAGTACGGCTTCACCGACCTCTACGTCTCCGCTGTCGTCGGGCTTGTGGTGACGTTCCTGCTCGTCGCGATCACCGAGTACTACACCGGCACGCGCTGGAACCCGGTGAAGGCGATCGCCAAGTCCTCGCAGACCGGCCATGCGACGAACATCATCGAAGGGCTCGCGGTCGGTATGCAGGCAACGGCGCTGCCGGTGATCGTGATCGCAGCGGGCATCCTGATCGCGCACCACTTCGCCGGCCTCTTCGGCATCGGTGTCGCCGTGATGGCGCAACTCTCGATGACCGGCCTGATCGTCGCGCTCGACGCCTACGGCCCGGTCACAGACAACGCGGGCGGCATCGCCGAGATGGCCGACCTGCCGGAAGGCGTCCGCGCGATCACCGATCCGCTCGACGCCGTCGGCAACACCACGAAGGCCGTTACGAAGGGCTACGCGATCGGCTCCGCCGCCCTGGCGGCGCTCGTGTTGTTCGCGTCATACACGAGCGGGCTCAGGGACCAGGCGCCGTCCGGCAGCTCGCTGTCGCACATCACGTTCGACTTGTCCGACGCCTGGGTGATCGCCGGACTCTTCATCGGTGGCCTGATGCCGTTCCTCTTCGCGTCGCTCGCGATGCAGGCGGTCGGCCGGGTCGGCGGCGAGGTCGTCCAGGAGGTGCGCCGCCAGTTCCGCGAGCACCCCGGGATCATGGATTACACCGAGCGCCCTGACTACAGCCGCGCGGTCGGCATCGTCACCACCTCGGCGATCCGCTCGATGCTGCTGCCGGCGCTGATCCCGATCGGGTTCCCGATCGTCGTCGGGCTGATCAACGCCCGGATGCTCGGCGGCCTGCTGATCGGCACGATCGTCACCGGCCTCTTCCTCGCGATCTCGATGACCTCGGGCGGCGGCGCCTGGGACAACGCGAAGAAGACGATCGAGGACGGTGCGTACGGTGGCAAGGGCTCCGAGGCGCACGCCGCCTCGATCACCGGCGACACGGTCGGCGACCCGTACAAGGACACCGCCGGACCCGCGATCAACCCGATGATCAAGATCGCGAACATCGTCGCGATCCTGATCATTCCGCTGATCGTCTCCGTCCACGGTTAGTCGTAGCCTGCGTGGCGCGGTGCTTCGGCTCCGCGCCACGCGCTACGTTCCTCTCATGCGCAGGCTTGTACCCGTCCTCGGGTCGGTCGCAGGTGTTGCTCTTGCGACGGGGTTCGTCTACGCGCTGCGCCCGATCGCGCCCACGCTGAGCCTCGGGGTCGTCTACATCCCCGCGGTGCTCGCGGTGTCGGTCTTCTGGGGGCTTGGGCTTGCGATCGCTACGGCCGCTGCGTCGATGGTCGCGTTCAACTTTCTCTTCTTGGCGCCTGTGCACACGCTGACGCTGGCCGACGGCCGCAACTGGACGGCCCTCGCGGTCTACGTCGTCACCGCGATCGTTGCGAGCGAGCTCGCCGCACGTGCGCGACGTCGTGCGGCCGAGGCCGAGCAGCGCGAGCGTGAGGCGGCGCTCCTCTCGGATGCGGCGGCGGCACTGCTGCAGTCGGCGCCGCTCGGCGAGATCCGCGGCCGCGCCGATGAGCTCCTGGCACGCAGCAACCCGATTGCGCGGCGGCGCCTCGAGGCAGCGCTCGACTCGCTGTTTGCGGTCTCGGCCGATCGCGAGCGCCTTGAGGCCGAGGCTCGTGACGCCGAGGCGCTGCGACGCTCGGATGCGATCAAGACCGCGGTCTTGCAGACCGTCTCGCACGACTTCCGCACGCCGCTCGCGACGATGGAAGCGGCGATCGGCGGCCTTCAGAGCACCACGCTCGACCTGTCTGCGACCGACCGCGCCGATCTGCTCGACACGATCGGCCTCGAGGTCGCCCGCCTGCGCCGCCTCGTCGAGAACCTGCTCGACCTCTCGCGGCTCCAGGCCGGCGCGGCCGTCACGCATGCGGAGCTCTGGCCCGTCGAGGAACTGCTTGCGCGCGCAGCCGCGGATGTGGCTCCCGCCGGCCGTGTGCACATCGATGTGCCCGACGGGCTGCCGGCAGCGAAGGTCGATGCCGCGCAGGTGCAGCGCGCGCTCGCCAACCTGATCGAGAACGCCCTGAAGTTCTCCGACGCGGACGCGGCGGTCGAGCTCACGGCGGCGGAGCAGGGGGGACGTCTGGTGCTCGAGGTGCTCGACCGTGGGCGCGGCATCGATGCGGGCGAGGCCGCGACGCTGCTCGAGCCGTTCGTCCGTGGTGGCGCCGGCGGGTCGACGGGCGGCTCCGGGCTCGGCCTCGCGATTGCGAATGGGTTCGTCGCCGTCAACGGCGGCACGCTCTCGCTCGAGGCGCGTCCAGGTGGCGGCACGTGCGCGCGCGTCACGCTTCCCGCCGAACGCGTGCCCGAGGCGGTCTCCCGGTGAGCGCGCGCGTCCTCGTCGTCGACGACGAGCCACAGTTTCTCCGCGCGCTCGTCACGACCCTGCGCGGTGCGGGGTACGAGGTCGACACCGCGGTCACCGCGGCGGAGGCGCTCACCACAGCGGGGCTGCATCCGCCCGACGCGTTCATCCTCGACTTGTTGCTGCCCGACGGGACCGGCGTGGAGGTCTGCCGCGAGCTGCGCACGTGGACCGACGCGCCGATCGTGCTCGTCTCGGCAGTGGGCGAGGAGGAGGAGAAGATCGCGGCGCTCGACGCGGGAGCCGACGACTACGTGACGAAGCCGTTTGCGATCGGAGAGCTGCTGGCGCGGCTGCGCGCGGCGTTGCGGCGGGCCGGAACCCCGGGTGAGCCGGTGCTGAGCGTCGGCCCGATCACGGTCGATCTCGAGAAGCACGCCGTGACCGTCAGTGGGAAGGCGGTGCATCTGACGCCGCACGAGTTCCGCCTGTTGCGCGTGCTCGCCCAGAACCAGGGCAAGCTGATGACCCATCGCGCGATCCTGCGCGAGGTGTGGGGCCCCGCCTACGGCGACGAGTCGAACTACCTCCACGTCTACGTCTCGCAGCTCCGTCGCAAGCTCGAGTCCGATCCGGCCCGGCCGCGCTTCCTGCTGACGGAGCCCGGCGCGGGCTACCGGCTCATCGCGCCGGAGGACTAATGGCTCGGCTCGAACCAGGTTCGTTCGAACCAGGTTCGTTCTTAACCTGGTTTCATGAGTTTCGCGCCGCCAGCGACGTCCGAGAAAAACTCAGCAACCTGGTTTAACCCCGAACCAGGTTGCGGGCTTGGGGCGCCGATCTTGAGAGCTCCCTAAGCACCACCGCCTGAATCCTGAGTCGCGGCTGAGACGTCCCGTCCTACCGTGAGGTCATGGTCGCGGTGCTGAAACGGGTCAGTGCGCCTCTGCACAGCTGGGAGGAGCGGCGGGCGCTGCGCTCGGCGCGGCGGGTGGCCGACGCCGAGCTGATCGTCACGCGCCTGCCGCCGCCACGGCTCGCCTGGCGTTGGCAGGAGCTCGTCGCCGACGCCCACCGCTTGAGCCTCGGACGCACGCTCACCGACGTGGTGCACGCCTCCGACGAGCGCTTCCTGCCGAGCGCCTCGCCGCTCGACCGCGGCGCGGTTCGCGCCTGCCGGGCGCAGCTGCTCGACCTCGCAAGCCGCCTCTGTGATCTCGGCCGCCCGGTGATGCCGCGCGGCGTGCTGCTCGTCGAGCGTCTGCTCGACGACACCGCAGGACCGCTCTTTGGCCGAACCGGCACCCGCCTGCTGGCACTCGAGCTGAAGCGCACGCGTGCCGCCCTCGAGCGAGAGGAGCACAATGGCGCTGCGCACTGAGGAGCCGGCCGAGGCAAACCTCACCGCGGCTGCCCACCAAGGCCCCGTCAAGCGCCTGCTCGTCGGCCGCGCGATGTCGACGGGGCAGCTCGACGAGACGCTCCTCCCGAAGTGGCTCGCGCTCCCGATCTTCGCGTCCGACCCGCTGTCGTCGGTTGCCTACGCGACCGAGGCAGCGCTCGTGGTTCTGCTCGGCGCCTCGGCTGCGTCTGCGTACGTCGCCTTCCCGCTCGCGCTCGGTATCTCTGCTCTGCTTGCGATCGTCGTTCTCTCCTACCGGCAGACGGTGCTCGCTTATGAGGCCTCGGGCGGCGCGTACATCGTCGCAAAGGAGAACCTCGGCAAGGTGCCGAGCCTGGTCGCGGCCGCAGCGCTCCTGACCGACTACATCCTCACGGTCGCCGTCTCGGTCGCGGCCGGGGTGCTCGCACTCACCTCGGCGGTGACGTCGCTGCGCGGCCACGAGCTCGGCCTCTCGCTCTTCTTCGTCGCGCTGATCGCCATCGCCAACCTGCGGGGCGTCAGGGAGGCGGGCATCCTCTTCGCACTGCCGACCTATGCGTTCGTCAGCTCGATCTTCATCCTGATCGGCGTCGGCGTCGGCAAGTGTGCGACAGGCGGCTGCCCGCAGGCTCCCGTCTCGCATCCGCTGACCGCGGGGATCAGCGGACTTACCCTCTTCGTCGTTCTACGCGCGTTCGCGTCGGGGTCGACCGCCCTCACCGGTGTCGAGGCGATCGCGAACGGCGTCAACGCGTTCCGCCGCCCGCACGGGATCAACGCGGCGAAGACGCTCGCGATCCTCGGCACGATCGCGATCGCGATGTTCGTCGGCGTCTCGTGGCTTGCCGTGCACATGCACGCGCGGCCGAACGCAAGCGGCACACCCTCGGTTCTCTCCGAGATCGCGCGCGGCGTCTTCCCGTCGTCGTCATCGCTCAGCTTCATGTACTGGGCGGTGCAGGTGCTGACGCTCGCCGTGCTCGTGCTCGCCGCGAACACGTCGTTCCAGGGCTTCCCACGGCTCGCCGCGCTGCTCGCGCGTGACAGCTTCTTCGCCCGGCAGTTCACGAACCTCGGCGACCGGCTGGTCTTCTCGAACGGCATCGTCGTCCTCGCCGGGATCTCCGCATTGCTCCTGTGGGCCTACAACGCGAGCGTCGACTCGCTGATCCACCTCTACGTGATCGGCGTCTTCACCGCGTTCACGCTCTCGCAGGCGGGCATGGTGCGCTACTGGCAGCGCTCGCACGAGCGCGGCTGGCACGGGCGGGCCTTCGTGAACGGCCTTGGCGCGACCGCGACCGGGATCGTCACGCTCGTCGTCATCTGGACGAAGTTCGGCGAAGGCGCGTGGCTCGTGCTCGTCGCGATCCCGTTGCTCGTCCTCTCGTTCCTTGGTGTGAACCGCCACTACCGGCGCTTCGCGCGCCGCCTCGCGGCCGGCTCGGACGCGGTGCGCGCCGCCGGCGCGACGTCGAACCGCGTCCTGCTCTGGGTCGAGTCGATCGATGTCGCAACCGAGGGGGCACTCTGGTACGCGCGCCGCATCTCGCGCGGATCCCTGCGCGCGTTGCACGTGCCGGGCCGGCATTGCGACTCCGGTATCCGGCCGCGCTGGTTCGACTTCGCGGACGGTGAGCCGCGGCTCGAGGTGCTCGGCACCGAGGAGGGGCGTTCGCACGCGGTGCTCGAGGAGATCTGGCGGCTACCGCGCGGCGAGGCCGACTTCGTCACGCTCGTCGTGCCGGAGCAGTTCCGCAGCCGCTCGCTCGTCTCGGCAACCGGCCGCACGTCCTTCCGCCTGAAGCTGCGCGCGCTGTCGGAGCCGGGCATCGTCGTCGCCGACGTCCCCGCGGTCACGAGCCTGAAGGGCCCCGAGGGCCACACACCCGACAACCTCGTCGTCCGCGTGCTCGTCGCCGACCTGCACGCGGGCTCGCTCCGGGCGATCAACTACGCGCGGGCGCTCGGCATCGAAGACACGCGTGCCGTCTCGTTCGCCTTCGACGAAGCCGAGGCGACCGCCTTCGAGCGCAACTGGCACCGCTCCGGCACCGCGATGCCCCTCGACCTCAGCGAGGCGCCTTACCGCGACATCGGCAACCCGCTGCTCTCCTATCTCCGGTCGCTCACCGCCGACCCGGGCACGGTCGTGAACGTCGTCATGCCCGAGGTCGTCGTTCGCGGTTGGGCGCGGGTCCTGCACAACCAGCGGGCGCTCTACATCAAGCGGCTGCTCCTGTTCGAGCCGCACGTGATCCTCTCGAGCGTCCCGTACCAGCTCTTCCGTTAGGCGATACTTCTCGCGGTGGAGAACCGCGTCCTGATCTACGCCGAGGCGCTCGATGTCGCGGCGGAGGGCGCTGTCTGGTACGCACGGCGCATCGGCGGCGGCACCTTCACTGCGCTGCACATCGCAGGCCCGAACACCGACACGGGGATCCGCGCTCGCTGGTTCGACTTCACCGGCGGTGAGCCGATGCTCGACGTGCGGCCCGCGGGCACCGACGCGACGAAGGCGGTGCTCGGGGAGATCGCACGCCTGCGGGAGGAGGCCGACGGGATCGTCACGGTCGTCCTGCCCGAGCAGTTCCGCAAGCGCTCGCTGCTCGCCGCCGCTCAGCGCGCACAGTTCCGCCTGAAGTTGCGGCTGCTCGTCGAGCCGAATGTCGTCGTCGCCGACGTGCCGGCCGTCACGTCCGAGCGCCGGCCCGAGGGCCACGTACCCGACCGGCTTGTCGTGCGGGTCATCGCGGGCGACCCTGACGAGACGACGCTCAGCGCGGTCGACTATGCGCGACAGTTGCACGGCGTCGACGAGGTGCGCGCCGTCCACTTCGGCGAGCGCTCCTGGGACGAGGACGACCTCGGGCTGCCCGTGGACGACGAGGCGGAGCAGGGACGGCTCGGCGATTCGATCCTCGACTACGTCCGCCGGCTTACCGCCGACCCGGCCGCGGCGGTCAACGTCGTCCTGCCCGAGCGCATCCAACCCGGGCTGAAGCGCCTGCGGGGCAGGCGGGCGATCGCGATCAAGCGCTGCCTGCTCTTCGAGCCGCACGTGATCCTCACCAGCGTGCCCCACCGCGACACGACGTAGCATCCCGCCGTGCCCCGGCGCCGACAGAGTCACGGCCTCGAGCGCGTCCTCGGCGCCCCCGCGCTTTTTGCGACCGCCTACGGCAACGTCGGCTCGTCGATCTACTACGCCCTTGGGCTCGTCGCGGGCATCGCGCTCGGGCTGACGCCCGTCGTTTTCATCATCAGCGGCCTGATCTTCGCCGCGACGGCCGCCACCTATGCCGAGGGCACCGTGCGCTACCCGGAGGCGGGCGGATCGTCGAGCTTCGCGCGTCATGCATTCAACGAGCTCGTGTCGTTCGCGGCGGCGTGGGCGCAGATGCTGAATTACGTGATCACGATCGCGATCTCCGTGATCTTCGTCCCGCACTACCTGTCGATCTTCTGGGCGCCGCTGAAGACGAATCCGTGGGACATCATCGTCGGGATCGCGCTGACGTGGCTGCTCGTCGGCATCAACATCGTCGGCGTCAGGGAGGCAGCGCGCCTGAACATCGTGCTCGCGGTGATCGACTTCGCAACGCAGTTGCTACTCGTGGCGCTCGGGTTCTTCCTGATCTTCAGCCCGCACATCCTGACGAGCAACATCCATCTCGGCGTCGCGCCGAGCTGGAGCGCGTTCCTGCTCGCGATCCCGGTCGGGATGATCGCCTACACCGGCATCGAGACCGTCTCGAACCTGGCCGAGGAGGCCCGCGACCCGGTGCGCTCGATCCCGAAGTCGATCTCTTGGGTGGCGATCGCTGTCTTCGCGATCTACTTCACGCTGCCATGGGTCGCGCTCTCGGCGATGCCGGTCGTCCACCAGGGCTCGCACTACGTGACGCAGCTCGGCCAGAATCCGCCGCACGGCTTCAAGAACGACCCGGTGCTCGGGCTCGTCGAGAATCTCGGCCTGCACGGCGCGATCCTCGCGATCATCAAGATCTACGTCGGCATCCTCGCGGCCACGATCCTCTTCATCGCGACGAACGC
>JBAQHS010000236.1:0-7093 GCA_049288455.1 Gaiellaceae bacterium
GGCCTGATCGGCGCGACCCGCAGCGGCGCCGCACCCGCGTGCGGAGCGAACTGCCGCCACGCGAGGACAACGGCGACGAGCGCCGCGAGCGCGATCGCGAGCAGCCGTCGCTGCTGCACGGTGAGAGAGATGCCGGTCACCGTTCAACGGTGCCGGATGAACTGTCACACGTGGGACACGCCTTCGTGCCGAATCTGCAACAAGTTTTCCCCAGGGCGCCGCGAAGACGCGCCCGGCGTCGCGCCGGGAAGAACTAGACGACGATGTTGACGAGCTTGTCCGGCACGACGATCACGCGGCGCTCCTCGCCGTCCAGGTGCGCCTGTACCTTCTCGGACGCGCGTGCACGCTCGATCAGCTCCGCCTCGGACAGCCCGGCCGGCACCTCGACGCGGTCGCGCACCTTGCCGTTCACCTGCAGCACGAGCACCACGGTGTCATGCTGGAGCATCGCCTCGTTCGGGTGGGGCCAAGGCTCGTCCATGACGCGCCCGTCGTGACCGAGCGCGGTCCACAGCTCCTCGGCGACGTGCGGGGTGTAGGGCTGCAGCACCGAAACCGCAGTCTCAGCAGCGAAGCGTGCCGCCGGGTCGGCCGGCGCCTTCGAGAGCTCGTTCACCAGTTCCATCACCGCCGAGATCGGCGTGTTGAAGACGAACCGGCGGCCGATGTCGTCAGAGACGCGCGCGATCGTCTCATGGGCCTTGCGCGCGAGCGGCGTATCGACTCCCGCGGGCGACGGCGGCTGCTCCGCCGCCTCGTGCACGACGCGCCAGAGCCGCCGGATGAACCGCACGGTCGCGTCGATGCCGTCCGGCGACCAGTCGATGTCCTGGTCGGCCGGCCCCTGGAAGCAGATGTAGATCCGGATCGCGTCGGCGCCGAACCGGTCGATCAGCTCGTTCGGCGACACGCCGCCCTGCGACTTCGACATCCGCTTGCCATCGAGCTTCACCCAGCCCTGATGGAAGAGCTTCTGGAACGGCTCGCGGAAGCCGAGCATCCCGAGGTCGTTCAGCGCCTTCACGAAGAAGCGCGAATAGAGCAGATGCCCCTTCGCATGGTCGATGCCCCCGATGTACTGGTTGATCGGCATCCAGTAGTCGGCGATCGCGCGATCGAACGGCGCCTTGTCGTCGCGCGGGTCGGTGTAGCGCAGGAAGTACCACGACGAGTCGACGAACGTGTCCATCGTGTCGGCTTCGCGCGTTGCGGGGCCGTCGCAAAGCGGACAGGTGGTGTTGATGAAATCCGGGTTGGACGCGAGCGGCGGCTTGCCCTTCGGCCGGTAGTCGGCGACCTCTGGCAGCAGCACCGGCAACTGATCCTCGGGCACCGGCACCATCCCATGATTGGGGCAGTAGACGACCGGAATCGGGCAGCCCCAGTAGCGCTGCCGCGAGAAGCTCCAGTCGCGCAGGCGGTAGTTGATCGACGGCGTGCCCTTCCCCTGCACCTCGAGCCAGTCGACGATCGCGCCCTTCGCCTCGTCGGCCGTTTGCCCGTCGAAGTCCGCCGAGTTCACGAGACGCCCCTCGTCGTCGATCACCGTGATGATCGGCAGGTCGTAGCGCTCGGCGAACTCGCGGTCGCGGTCGTCGTGCGCGGGAACAGCCATCAGCGCGCCCGTCCCGTAGTCCATCAGCACGTAGTCGGCGACCCAGATCGGCAACTGCGCGCCGTTGACGGGGTTCGTCGCGAAGTGCCCGGTGAAGACGCCGCTCTTCTCGCGCGCCTCGCGCTCCTCGGTGGGTCGCGCGGCAGAGATGCGCGCGTACGTCAACGCCTCCTCGTTGCCGGCCGCAAGCTGCTGCACGAGCGGCGACTCGGGCGCAATCGCGAAGAACGTCGCGCCGAACAGGGTGTCGGGACGCGTTGTGAACACAGGGATGTCGAGGTCGAACTCGTCGACGCGGAAGATGATCTCGGCGCCTTCGGAGCGTCCGATGTGCTGCCGCTGGATCTTCTTCGTGCGCTCCGGCCAGTCGATGCCCTCCAGGTCGGCGAGCAGCACGTCGGCGTAGTCGCGAATCTTGAAGAACCACTGCTCCATGTTCCGGATCTCGACGATCGCACCGCACCGCCAGCAGCGCCCGTCGACGACGTGCTCGTTCGACAGCACCGTCAGGTCGTTCGGGCACCAGTTGACGGGCGCCTCCTTGCGGTAGGCGAGGCCATGCTCGAGGAACTTCAGGAAGAGCCACTGCGTCCAGCGGTAGAACGTCGGCTCGTGCGCCGACACCTCACGCTCCCAGTCGATCGCCCACCCCATGCGGCGCATCTGGACGCGAATCGCCTCCATGTTGCGCTCGGTGATCTCGAGCGGATTCCCGCCGTCCTTGATCGCGGCGTTCTCGGCCGGCAGGCCGAACGAGTCGAACCCCATCGGCCGCAGAACCGTCGTTCCCTGACGCCGCTGGAAGTGCGTGACGACATCGCCGAGCGTGTAGTTGAGGACGTGCCCCATGTGCAGGCTGCCCGACGGGTACGGCAGCATCTCGAGCATGTAGAAGTGGCGGTCGGGCGCCTCCCCCGGCTTCGGGTTCGGGACCGAGAACGTGTGCTCGTCGGCCCAGACCGCCTGCCACTTCTGCTCGATTGAATGTGCGTCGTACTCGTTCATCACGTTGTCTCCAGAGACGAAAAAGCCTCTCGAATGAGAGGCCGTGAGAGGTCGACACGGCGGTCGCCGCGGTGGCCCCTTGTCCTACCTAAGCAGCCAATCCATCGCCTGCATTCTAGATGACTGACCGGCAATTGGAGCGCTCCGGATGGCGACCTGGATGCTGCGCATCTCGGCCCGGTCGGGCTCGAACGTAGGCACCGCTATGACCTTCGCCCGACCTGGCCGACCTGCTTGATCCAGGCCATCCCCGCAAGCACTCCCATCACCGGCCAGCCATCTAGCGCCGAAATCGCCGTAACGGACCCGGCGTCCACCAGTTCCAGTCGCCGAGGAGCGCCATCAGGCTCGGCACGAGGAGCGCCCGCACAAGCGAGGCGTCGACCGCGACGGCGAACGCGATGCCGAGCCCGAGCTCCTTCACGAGCAGGATCGAGGAGCTCGCGAACGCACCGACCGCGACGCAGAAGAGGAGCGCCGCCGACGTGACGACCCGGCCGGTGCGCTCGAGGCCGAGCGCGACTGCCTCTCGATTCTCGAGCCCGTCGTCATGAGCCTCCTTGATCCGCGAGAGCAGGAAGACCCCGTAGTCGGTGGCGAGCCCGAACGCGATCGCGGCCAGGAGCACGGGCTGGGTCAGGTCGAGCGCGCCCTGGCTTTTGTAACCGAGGAGCCCCTCCAGTCGCCCGTCCTGGAAGACGAAGACGAGCATCCCGAACGCGGCCGACAGGCCGAGGACGTTCATCACGAGCGTCTTCAGCGGCAGCACGAGCGAACGCGTGACGATGAAGAGGAGGACAAACGTCGAGAGCACGAGAATCGCGAGCGCGCGCGGCAGGTTGCGCTTGAGGCTCGCGGAGGTGTCGAGATACCACGCCGTCCTTCCGGTCACGGAGACGGCCGGGATCTCGCGAGCCCGCCGGACGAGCGCCTTCGTCGGGCCGCTCATCGCGTCGGCGCGCGGGATGACGTCGAGCGACCATAGCTTCGGGCCGATCCGGCTCGGCCGGGTCGTCGAGGCGACGTCGGGCAGTGCGTGAATCGCCGCGAGGGCCGTGCCGGGATCGCCGCCCGCGATCGCGACGTGGAGCGGTGAGTCGATGTTGGGCGCGAACGAGGCTGCGAGCTGGTCGGTCGCCCGCCGTGCACTCGCGCTCGTCGGCAGCACCGTCGCGTCGACACCGATGAACCGCACCCCAAGCGCGGGCAGGCCGAGAACGACGAGCAGCACCGCGGAGCAGACGGCGACGCGAGCGGGCCGGCGCATCACCCAGTGCGCGTACCGATACCAGGCGCCGTGCTCCTCCGGGCGTGCAGCCCGCGCCGCCGCACGCTGCCAGCGTGCGGGCGCGAGCGCGTTGATCCGCTCGCCGAGGAGCACGAAGAGCGCCGGCAGGAGAAGCAGGGAGACGGCCCCGGCAAGCGGCGCGACGATGATCCCGCCGATCGCCATCGAGCGCAGGAACGGCAGCGGGAAGACGAGCAGCGAGGCGAACGCCGCGGCAACGGTGACGGCGCTGAACGCAACGGTCCGCCCCGCCGTCGTCAGCGTGGTCGTCACCGCAGCGAGCCCGGGGCCGTCGCGCGCGATCTCCTCGCGGTAGCGTGAGACGAGGAGCAGGCTGTAGTCGATCGCAAGCCCGAGCCCCGCGCCGGTGACGAGATTCAGCGCGAACACCGAGATCGGCTGCACGTTGTTGACGAGCCGCAGGAGTGCAAGCGTCGAGAAGATCGAGAGCAGTCCCGCGGCAACGGGCAACAGCGCAGCAACCAGCCCGCGGAAGATCCACAGCGCGAGCACGAGCAAGAGCGGGAACGCGATCAGCTCGGCTCGGAGGAGATCGCGCTCCGTTTGCGTCCTCACCTGCTCGTTTGCCACCTGCGCGCCGCCCACGACACCCGGCAGCGTCCGGGCAAGCCGCCGGGCGACGGCGCCACGATTCACCGAGCTCGTCTTGAACCAGGCGGCGACCAGCACGAGGCGACCGCCCTTCCCGACCGCCGCACGCGGTTCGACGAGGCCGATACTCGACTCACGCCGAAGCCGCGCCGCCGCGATGCGCGCGTCAGGCGGGGAGGCGACGACGAGGATCGAGGGGCCGGGCACGATTCCCCCTGCACGGGAGAGCACGTTGAGCGTGCGAAAGCTCTGCGAGGCCGGATCCTGGAAGTCGTTGTCGCTCGAGGTCAGGAGCCGCGGCGTCGCGACGCCGAAGATCGCCCCGCCGATCGCGATCGCTGTCGCGGAGGCGAGAATCGCACGCGGACGGCGGTGCGCGAGGTTGGCGAGCGCTGCAAGCACGGCATCAGCACAATGCCTGAGGTGATCACCGAGCTCCTTCCAGACACGGCGGCCGTCGAAGGCGGCGAGCTCTCGCTCGGCGGGGTCCGCGCGAGCGATCTCGTGCGCGAATTCGGCACCCCGCTCGTTGTCTACGACGAGGCAACGCTTCGTGCACAGGCCCGCGCGTACGCGGCCGCCGCGCCGGGTGCGCTTGTCGCATATGGGACGAAGGCATTCCCGTCAGTCGCGGTGCTGGGCTTGCTCGCGGAAGAAGGAGTCGGCGCCGATGTCTCCACGGTCGGCGAGCTCGAGTTCGCGCTGCGCGCGGGGATCCCGGGCGACCAGCTCGTGATCCACGGCAACAACAAGGAGGACGAGCTGCTGCGCCGCGCGACCGAAGCGGGCGCGCTCATCGTCCTCGACTCCCTGGACGAACTGGAACGCGCGCGAGCGCTCGGCGGAGGCCGCTATCTCATTCGCGTCACACCCGGGATCGAGGCCGACACGCACGAGGCCGTCAAGACGGCACACCACGGCTCCAAGTTCGGACTGCCGCCGGACGACGCCGCCGAGGCGATCGGTCGTCTGCCGGAGGCCGAAGGGCTGCACGTGCACGTCGGCTCGCAGCTGCTGCACTTCGGCGCGTCTCTGATGACGGTCGACTGGATCGCCGGCTTTGCTGCGCGACTGCGCGCGGAGCACGGCTGGACGCCGGGCACGATCGACCTCGGCGGCGGTCTCGGCGTGCGGCACGTGCTCGAGGAGCCGTCGTTCACCATCACCGAGTTCGTCGAGGGAATGGTGGGCGAGCTGCAGCGCTCGTTCCACCTGCAGGGCCTCCCCGCGCCGCAGCTCATCTTCGAGCCCGGTCGCTCGCTCGTCTCGCGAGCCGGTGTGACGCTTTACACCGTCGGTGTCGTGAAGCGGGCGAGTGCGGCGACGACCTATGTGACGGTCGACGGCGGCATGTCCGACAACCCACGCCCGGCGATGTACAACGCGCGCTACACGGCGCTCCTCGCGAACCGCGCCGACGAGCCCGTCGCGGGTGTGTACGCGGTCGCGGGCAAGCACTGCGAATCGGGTGACGTGCTGATCGAGCGCGTCGAGCTGCCGGAGCCGCGACGCGGCGACCTCCTCGCCGTGCCCGTGACCGGCGCCTACACGCTCGCGATGAGCTCGACCTACAACGCCGTCCCGCGCCCGGCCGCCGTGCTCGTCGGTGGAGGGAACGCCCGCCTGATCCGCCGCCGCGAGACGGTCGACGACCTGCTCGCGCTCGAGGTCTGACCAGAAAGCGCTAGAACGCGCGCCAGGACTGGCGCGAGATGAAGAGGCCGTGGCCGCGCGCGGTTGTGCACGTGACGCCGGTGACGCGCGAGACGCACGTGTACGGCCCGTGCCGCCAGGTCTTGCCGTAGGCGAGCGTCGAGTACGTCGGGCGCTCGGTGCTCGGGTCGTAGAGGATGCCGCCGCTGCACGTCACTGCACCCTTGCGCGTTGCCGTCAGCTCGAACCCGTGCCAGTCGACGCCGGCCGGCATCGCCGAGCACTGGTGCTGCAATTCGGCCGCGTAGCTCGCGTGCGCGATCGAGCAGAGCAGAACCGAGACCGTCGAGCCACGCGGCGGCGGCACGTACAGGCAGCGGATGTTCCCGGATGGCGAGCGGATCCCCGGGATCGACTTCGGTGCCGCAGCCGTCGCTGTGGCGGCGAGGGCGGCCGCGAGACCGACGGTGAGGAGAAGAGTGGCGCGCCGCATGAAGTGAGCAGACACTCTCCCAGCGAGGTCACGGACGTGTGACGGAGGCGTAAGCATTTTCGGGGACGGCTCGCGCAACTCAGTCGCCTGTCGCTCGCGCCGGCGGGTAGGCACACCGCTGGCTCACCGCCGGTGGCTGCAGCGCGAGCAGCTCGGGCACCGTCACTGCGCGCAACCCGCGCCGGCGAATCGCGGCAAGGATCTGCGGCAGTGCCCGAACCGTCCACGGATGCAGTTCGTGCAGCAGCACAATCGCCCCGGGATGGAGACCGGCGAGCACGGAGCGAACAACACGCGCCACGCGCGCGTGGCGCGTGTCGTCACCGGAGTCGACCGACCAGAGCACCTGCAGGAGACCGAGCGACGCGACGACTCCGTCGGTCATTGCCGAGTGCTCCTCGTACGGGGCGCGAAAGAGCCGCGG
>JBAQHS010000237.1:0-5571 GCA_049288455.1 Gaiellaceae bacterium
CGTACTCTCCGGCGTCACGTCAACACCGACGCTTTTCAACACCAGGGCCGGTAGCTCAGTTGGTAGAGCAGGGGACTTTTAATCCCAAGGTCGCAGGTTCGAGCCCTGCCCGGCCCATCAAAAGACCCGCAAATTGGCTTTTCTTGACGACTTCCACGCCCGCGGTGCGACGTCGGGAGTACGGAAGATTGACAGTCCCTCGCCTTGATACTGCCGAGAAGCGGCGAGCCGGCGCGCATCGCGCCGCCATACCCTCGGGGACGATGTGATCCACAGACGGGAGCCTGCCGTTGTCTCGATGGGCGATCTGACCCCCTCCCTGCAGAGAGGGGGTCAGCCCCTACGCCAGTGACATCGCGGCGCTCCGTCGGCGTGCCGAGCCACTTCAGCTGCGAAGGCATGACCAGAGGTCGTTTCGGGCGTTGTACATGTACGTGCCGCCCGGTTGCTGGGGGCACGGTGGCGTTCCGCGCTCGTAGATGTCGGGCCTGAGCAGGTGCTGGGTGCCGATGAAGGCACCCGTCGCGTTCTCGAATACCAGGAACTCGAAGGACGGAGCTCTGTCCTCGAAGCCGGGCGTTCCGGGAAGCGGCGGCAGGCCGACGCCGGGCGGCACGCACAGCATCAGCGTCGGATCAATCCGCGGCTGGATGCAGCTCCAGCCGGCCGCCGATAGCTGCGCGGGCGTAATGCGGTCCGCTCTTGCGGTGGCAGCAGTCGCACCCACCGCACCCAGCGCCGCGGTCAAGGCAATCAGCACCGTACGTCTCCAGCTACGGATGTGGTTCATATCTTCTCCTTTCGTTCCGCTTTCGGGGTCACCGTTGCGGGTTGATGCGCAGCACTAGGCCGGTGTCGTCGCGCACCCACAGCGATCCAAAGCCGACGGCTAGCCGCACGGGCACTCCTCGCAACCCCAACCGGCCGACAATCCGATTCGTCTTCGGGTTGACCCGCACGATCTGCCGCGCGCCGAGGTCGGCCACCCACACCGAACCGAAGCCGACGGCGACGCCGACCGGCACCGACATCCCCTTGACCGCACCGGCCGGCCTGTTCGTCCGACCGTTGATGCGCATGACCGAGCCACCGCAGTGACCGCCCGCCGACCAGACCGCTCCCCCACCGGCCGCCAGGAACGCACACGGCGTCTGCGCGAGCTGAACTCTCGCGACGACGGTGTTCGTACCGGGGTCGATACGGACGACGCTGGCCGCACTCGGCACGCTCACCCAAACCGCCCCGGCGTCTGCCGCCACCGCCATATCGTCGGAGCAGCACGGCACTGATCCGATCCGGACCGTCGCCACGACCTGGTTCGTCGCGGGGTCGATCCTCGAGACGCTGGGGCCGCCTCTGTTCACGACCCAGATCGCACCCGGCGTCGTTGCGATCCCCTCCGGCTGCGAGCCGACAGGAATCGTCGCCGTCAGCGAGTTGGTGCTCGGATCGATCCGCAAGACGCTGTTGTCGAACATTCGTGCGATCCAGAGCGCGCCGTTACCTGCCGCGGCCTCTCCGCAGCTTCCCGGCAGATCCGTGCACGTGTTGTTCGACGCGATCGGAGTGCGGGCGACAACCGTGTTCGTCGCTGGGTCGATCCGCAGCAAGGTCGGCACCGTGTCGCTCGTCGCCCAGACGGCTCCCTCTCCCACGGCCAGCGCCCCCGAGTTCGGGGGGATCGGGATCTTCGCTACGACGGTGCCGACCCTCGGGCTCGCGGCACGCCGGGCCGCAGAGCCGTGCGCCACGACTATGCCGGCGACGGCAGCGATCAACGCCACCAGCGCCGTGATGCGAACGCGCTTCGTTGTCTTCATGCTTCCTCCCTCGTCGCCTCGTTGCGTCTTCATGCGGCGATCGAAGCACCCGCCAGAGCTCGTGCCTTCGGGGATCACCCTGGGATCGGCGCAGGTCGAGGGAAAACCCTGAGCCTGCCCAGAAGAGTCAGTTCGTCGGCCGGATCCGCAACACGCGCCCGTTGTCGTCGTTGACCCAGACGGAGCCGAAACCGACGCCGAGGCGCACGGGCGCCCCGCCGACATGGAGCCTCGCGGTCACCCGACCGGTGCGCGGGTCGATCCGGTCGACGTTGGCCGAGTCGATGACGGCGGCCCAGACGGAGCCGAATGCGAGCGCGAGCCCGACCGCATGCGGCTCACCCACCTTCGCTGTGAGTGTCTTCGTGCGGGCATCGATCCGTCCAACATCGTCGGCGCAACCGCCGCCGGCCGACCAGACGCCACCCTGATCAGCAACGAGGTATGCACACGGCGAGTACGGGAGCTTGAGTGTTGCCACGACGTCGTTCGTCGTCGGATCGATGCGAACGATCTCGTTCGCGTTCGGGACAGCGACCCAAAGCGTGCCGCCGGTCGCAGTCAGGCTCATATGTTCGGCGCAGCAAACGCGCTTCGGGCCGACGCGGATCGTCGCCACAACGCGGTTCGTGGCCGGATCGATCCGCGAGACGCTCGGGCCGCCGGCGTTCGCGACCCAGACCGCGCCGGGCGAGATAGCGATTCCGTCCGGCTGCGGCCCGACATGGATGCGCGCAGTCACTTTGTTCGTGGCTGGGTCGATGCGCGAGAGCGTGTCGTTCCACGAGTAAGTCAGCCAGACAGCGCCGCCGCCGGCGGCCGCAGCTTCGGGCGGAGAGACTTTGATCCGCGCGACGACGGCATTCCGTGCCGGGTCGATCCGCATCAGCGTCGCCTCGGCGTCGCTCATCGCCCAGACGGCGCCTTCGCCGACTGTCAGCGCCCCGCCTCCGAAAGGAGCCGCGGCGCCGCGTCCTAGCCGAATGCGGACGACAACCTTGCCGCCGCGTGGTAGCGCGCCTGTGGTTGCGGCAGCCGTCTGGCCACTGCTTGCGATAACGGCTCGTGGCGCAGCGGTCGTCGAAGACGCGCTCACTCGCGCAAGCGTGCTCGAGGCGAAACTGCTCACCCAAACAGAACCTCCTGAGGGCGCAACTACGAGACCAGGCGGAGCATCGGAGGGTGGGGCGACGCGGATCGGGCGGCCGGTCGCCTTCCCCGAGCGCACATCGATCCGGCTGACGGTCCCGCGAACCGGATCGCCGACGAACAGGTAGTGGGTCGCCCGCGCCACCCATGCCGGTGCACCGCCGACTCGAAACGGTTTCCCGACGGGCTGAAGCGTCCGCGGGTCGAGACGGCCGAGTTCTGCTCGGTCGCGGTCGACAAACCAGACACTCCCCGCTGCGACCGTGATCCCAACCGGGAAGCCGCCAACCCGCACCGGCGTGATCTTCTGGGTCACTGGATCGATGCGAAGAACCTCGCGCGCGTCAGGCGCCGTTGCCCACACGTATCCCCCGCCGACTGCAAGCCCGAGCGCTCGTCCTCGAGAGAGCGGAAGTGGAGGTGCCTTCGGCAGCAGCGTGCGTGGATCAAGCCGGAGGAGCGCAGCGGGCGCGACCTGCAGCACCCACAGATCCGTCCCGTCGTCTACCAGCGGTCCTACCAACGCCGGAAACTGTCTTCGCCCAAGTACACGGCCGCTCTGCCAGTCGAGCGCGACGATGAGGCTGGGTCCGGATCCGCTGCCGCCGACGTGCTCGACGGAGGCGAAGAGCCTGTTGCCGACATGCGCCAGGTAGGAAGCCTGCCCACCGACGAGGATCCTCCGCTCGATCGTGCCGGACGCGAGATCGAGACGCAGGAGCGGTCGATCCCCCACGGGCACGCTCGTCGCCGTCAGCGCCAGCCAAAGAGCACTTCGGCCCGCTGCCACCCAACCCGGGTGACCCGGCACGCGCAGCGTCGCCGTCACGCCGCGAGTCGTCACCTTCTCGCTCGAGCGGTACGTGACGAGCAACACGGAGCCGCCGATCGCAGCAACCACGGACGCGACAACGACCGTGAGCCGGAGCCGGCGGTGCACTGGTGCGCGCCCAGGCGCCGAGGAGGCGGTCACCCGTTCATAATCCATCCTGCGGCTCGGGGATTCCACCGAACTCGCTCGATCCCAGGGGAAACCCTGAACCGCTGCGGGAGAAGTGTGCGACCATTCGGAATGTGCCCAAGCGCGTGCTGATCGTCGACGATCACCAGCCGTTTCGGGCCGTCGCGCGAGAGCTGCTGGAGAACGCGGGCTACATCGTCACCGGCGAAGCCGCAGACGCGGCGGAAGCCCTCGCCGCAGTCGCCGCCCACGGCCCCGACGCCGTGCTCCTCGACGTCCAGCTTCCGGACCGCGATGGATTCTCGGTTGCGACGGAACTCACGGCTGCAGACGGGCCTACCGTCGTCCTCATCTCGTCCCGGGACGCGGACGACTACGGTCGGCGGGTCGCGGCCTGCGGGGCGCGCGGTTTCATCCCGAAGTCGAAGCTTTCCGCGGCAACGGTCGCCGCCCTTCTCGAGTGATGACGTCAAACGCGGTCATGGCTTTGCCGAGCCGAGACGCGGTCCGTGACCCCGTGCTCCTTTTGCCGCTCGCGGTGGCGGCTGGCCTGGCGGTGGGATGGCTCGGCGTGCACGAGCAAGTCGCGGGGACACGCATAGCAGTTGACCTCGCGCTCTCGTGGGCGCTGATGGCGGCATCGCTCGTCGTGCTGGAGCGGCCGCGCTGGCGGCGAGCGAGGTGGCTGCTCGCAGCGACGCCGTTCGCCGTTCTCGGCGCGGACCTCGAATGGGCGAGCTCGCACGCGCTGTGGACCCTCGGTTTTCTGCTCGAGGGGTTATCGGCGGCGTTCCTGGTTCAGCTCGTCCTGACGTTCCCGGAAGGACGCCCGTGGTCGTGGCGGGCCCGCATCGCAGTCCTCGCCGCCTACACACTGACATTGGGCGGGCAGCTCGTCGGCGCGCTGGTGGCTCCGGACGCGCGCGACCTTCTATCGGTCACCTCCCATCCGAGTGTCGCGGCTGCGATCGACCGAGCGCAGGCGATCGCGGGCGCCGGCGTCGCTCTCGGGGTGCTCTTCCTCGTCCTGCATCGGGTGCACGCCTTGGGCCACCCGGCACGACGCGCGCAGGGGCCGCTTCTTCTTGCGGCGGCAATCACGGCGCTCGCCGGTCTCGTATGGCTGGGCTGGGTGATCGCCACCGACGCGCGCGTGCCGACGCTTGAGACGATCGCTCGCGCCCTCGCCATCACGATTCCGGTTGGGATCGTCGTCGGAATCGGCTGGTCGCGGCTCCGTCGACCGCAAGCGTCCGAGCTCGTTGTCGAGCTGCGAAGCGAGGCGGCGACCACGATGCGCGAGCGGCTCGCCCGGGCACTCGGCGACCCCACGCTCGACGTCGCCTACCGCCTCGGCGACGGTCGCTACGTCGACGCAGCCGGTCAGCCGATCGAGCTGCCACAGCGAGCGGACCGTGCCGTCACGGCGGTGACCGCGAGGGGCGAAGAGATCGCCGCGCTCATTCACGATCCGGCGTTGCTCGACGAGCCGGCGCTCGTGGAATCTGTTCGTGCGACCGCGGCGCTCGTGCTCGAGAACGAGCGGCTCGCGGCAGAGGTGCGGTCGCAGCTCGCGGAGGTGCGCGCCTCGCGGGGCCGGATCGTCGCGGCCGCCGACGCCGAGCGGCGACGCATCGAACG
>JBAQHS010000238.1:0-7040 GCA_049288455.1 Gaiellaceae bacterium
CCTCAGCACGGCAGCGCGCACGGGTGTCGCGGTCGCGGTCAGGTTCGCTCTCGCAACGACGGCCATTCTCGCCCGCGGTGCCGCGCGAACAGCTCGCGGAGCCGAGCGCGGCGCGGCGCTCGCAGCCACCCGCAGCAGAGCAGCGCTCGAAGCACGCCGCGCGCGGCAGGGTCGGCCCCCAGACGAAGAGCGCTAGCGGTTCTGCAGCGTGTCGAGGCCGATCGCGAGGGCAATCGCGAGGCGTCGGTCGAGCTTGCGCTCGTGATCGAGCGACAGGTCGATGACGTACTGGTCCCGGAGTTTGAACTTGCGATCGATGCGCCCGAGCGGCTGTTCGCCCGCGACCAGGTCGAAGTTGTAGGGAATCGGGATCAGCCCGCCGTAGTCGGGGACGAAATCGATCACACGCCGGAGGATCGCCATCGGGAGCGAGCGCTCCTGAGCGCGCGCGACCTCCTCGCCGGCTCCGTTCGAGATCCGCCAGGTCGAGCGCAAAAGCGACTGCTTGAAGAGATGCTCGAGGAGGCCGATCGTCCCGTCCTCCACCGCGACCACGTCGTACTTCGAGCTGCCGGTGTCGAGCCACGTCCGCGCCTGGATGTGAAAGATCTCCTGGGTCTCACCCTCGTCGGCGAAGAACTTGATGTTCTCCTTGATCGCAAGCTTCTTCTGGCGGACGTAGGCAATCGGACCACCTGCCGGCGTCTGACCGGCGGCGAGCGGGGTGATTCGGTAGAGGTTCGCGATCGGACGAATCAGCTGGTCGACCAGGTAACGGTCGTACTCGAATGGGCCCATTAGACGAACGGGCCCATTAGACGCTCTTCTCCGGTCGCCGGATGCGCATGCCGAGGAGCTCGGGCTCGCGCAACGCGGCGCCACATTCCTCGCATGCAATCGCGAAGGTCGACGAGAACGGCGCCTCGCAGGCAGGGCAGCGATGCAGCATCTTGCCGCCGCAGGTCGCACACTCCGGAGCAAGCTCGTCCTCGGATTCCTCGAACCAGCGGCGGGCGGCGCCGCACTGCAAGCAGAACGCGCTCCAGTGCCCGAGCACGTTCCGCCGCTCCTCCCGGAGCCAGTCTGCCGCCTTCCCCATCCTGCGAGACTACCGTCGTCGTTACCATTGGGCGGTTCTCCGACCCTTTTTCGCTACCCGAGGACGGTGCAGTGGCAATCGCGCGTGTGGCCGAGCCGAGCGGCTCGCTCCAGGAGGTGAAGGAACAGGGACTCGATCGCGAGGACCTGCTCCAGATCTACCGCAACATGTTGATCACGCGTGGCGTCGAGGAACGCGGGCACATCCTGTACCGCCAGGGGAAGATTCCCGGCTCGTTCTATACGGGCCGCGGCAACGAGGCTTCGGCGGTCGGCGTCGCGACCGCGATGGGCGCCGACGATGTCGGCACACCACTGCACCGTGACATGGGCGTGCACATCACGCGCGGCGTCGAACCGTGGCGGATCTTCGCGCAGTACATGGGGCGCGCCGACGGGCCGACCAACGGCAAGGACGGCAACGTCCACATGGCGGACATGCGCCTGGGCCTCGTCGCGATGGTCAGCCACCTGCCGGCGATGCTGCCGGTGGCCGTGGGCTGCGCACTCGCGTTTCGCATTCGTGAGGAGAAACGCGTCGCGGTCGCCTGGTCGGGCGAGGGTGCGATGGCGCGCGGTGACGCGCACGAGGGTATGAACTTCGCCGGCGTGCGCAAGCTGCCCGTCGTCTTCATCTGCGACAACAACCAATGGGCCTACTCGACACCGACGCATCTCGAGTACGCGGTCGAGCACCTCGCCGACCGCGCGCAGGCCTATGGCTTCGACGGCGTCGTCGTCGACGGCACCGATGTGCTCGCGGTCTACCGCGAGACCAAGGCCGCGGTCGAGAAGGCGCGCGAGGGCGGAGGTCCGACGCTGATCGAGTGCCAGACGCTGCGCATGGAAGGGCACGCAGTTCACGACGACGCGTTCTACGTGCCGAAGGAGCTCTTCGAGAGCTGGGCCGAGCGCGACCCGATCGAGCGCTACCGCACCTGGCTGCGCGACAACGTCGACATGAGCGACGACGACGAGGACACGATCACCGCTTCCGTCAAGAAACTGCTCACCGACTCGCTCCAGCGCGCAGACGAATCACCGCAGCCGGACCCGGCGACGCTGATGGACGGCGTGTACGCAACGCCGGAAGACCTCGACACACCCCACCACAAATAAGTGGCAGAGAAGACCTATCTTCAGGCAATCTCCGACGGTCTCCGCCAGGAGATGCGGCGCGACAAGCGCGTCTTCGTGCTCGGCGAGGACGTCGGCGTCTACGGCGGCGCGTTCAAGGTGACGCTCGGCTTCCAGGAGGAATTCGGCGCCTGGCGGGTGCTCGACATGCCGCTGTCGGAGACGGCGATCATGGGCGGCGCAACCGGCGCAGCGATCATGGGCATGCGCCCCGTCGCAGAGATGCAGTTCGCCGACTTCGTCTCGTGCGCCTGGGACCACCTCGTCACGATCGCCGCCAAGCAGCGCTGGCGGGCCGGCACACCGGTGCCGCTCGTGCTGCGGCTGCCGTCGGGCGGCGGCTTCTCCGGCGGGCCGTTCCACTCCCAGAACCCCGAGTCGTCGTTCGCGCACATCCCAGGCCTGAAGTGCGTCTGCCCGGCGACGCCGGAAGACGCAAAGGGGCTGCTGGTGGCCGCGATCGAGGATCCGAACCCGGTGCTCTTCTTCGAGCACAAGCACCTGTACCGGCGGATCAAGGGTGAGGTGCCGGACGAGCGCTACATCACGCCGATCGGGAAAGCGCGCATCCACGCCGAAGGTGAGGACGTGACGCTGATCACGTGGGGCGCGATGGTCTACACGGCTGAGGAAGCGGCGAAGCAACTGCCGGACACCTCGATCGAGATCGTCGACCTGCGCACGATCATGCCGTGGGACAAGGCGGCCGTCCTCGAGTCGGCACGCAAGACCTCGAAGGTGCTCGTGCTGCACGAGGACACGCGGACCGGCGGCTTCGGCGCCGAGATCGCCGCGACGATCGCCGAGGAGGCGTTCGAGGATCTCGACGCGCCGGTGAAGCGGATCGCCGCGCCTGACTGCCCCGTCCCGTTCTCACCCGTGCTCGAGAAGGCGTATATCCCCCAGGTCGACGATGTCGTCGCCGGACTCAAGGAGCTCGTGAGTTACTGATGTCAAGCACAGGAACCGCAGTCGACGTCGTCATGCCCCAGATGGGCGTCTCGGTCTCGGAGGGCACGATCACGAAGTGGTCGAAGCAGGTGGGAGATCAGATCGCTGCCGACGAGACGCTGCTCGAGATCTCGACCGACAAGGTCGACACCGAGGTCCCGAGCCCGGCTACGGGCATCGTCACGGAGATCCTCGTCCAGGAAGGCGAGACCGTCGAGGTGGGGACGGTGCTGGCGCGGATCGGCGGCGAGGGCAGCGCAGCTGCTCCTGCGCCCGACGCGCCTGCAGCAGAGCCCGCCGCCGCAGAGCCTGCAGCCGCAGAGCCTGCAGCCGTAGAGCCTGCCCCCGTCGCCGAGGCGCCGGCCGCACCTGCTACCGAGGCGCCGGCCGCACCTGCCACCGAGGCGCAGGCGCCCGAGCCGTCCACTCCGGCCGGCGACAACGGCCGGTCGTTCGTCTCCCCCGTCGTTGCACGCATTGCCGCAGAGCACGGCATCGATCCGGCGCAGGTTCCGGGCACCGGCAACGGCGGCCGCGTCACGAAGAAAGACATCCAGGCGTTTATCGAAGCGGGTGGTCAAGCTGCCGCGCCGACCCAACCGGCTCCGGCCCCAGCACCCGCCGCTCCCGCTCCGGCACCGTCAGCCGCGCCCGCGCCTCCACCTGCGGTGGCAGTTCCTAGCCAGGAGCCCGCTGCTCCTGGCACGGGCGAGAGCTTCGAGCCACTGTCGGCGATGCGCCGTGGGATCGCCGAGCACATGCGCCGCTCGCTCGACACCTCGGCGCATGTCACGAGCGCGATCGAGGTCGACATGTCGAAGGTCGTCACGATCCGCGAGAAGCTGAAGAAGGAGTACCAGGCCGCCTACGGCGTCAATCCGACCTACCTCGCGTTCATCGCACGCGCGACCGCCGAGACGCTCGCCGAGTACCCGTGGGTGAACGGCGAGCTCCGCGGAGACAAGATCGTCACGCGCAGCTACGTCAACCTCGGCTTCGCGGTCGAGCTCGCCGACGGCAGGGGCCTGATCGTCCCGGTCGTGAAGAACGCCGAGACGCTGAACCTGCTCGGCATGGCCAAGGGCATCGCCGAGATTGCGCGGCGGGCGCGCGAGAAGCAGCTGACGCCCGACGACGTCGTCGGCGGGACGTTCACGATCACGAACCCCGGCGGTTACGGCACGTTCCATGGCACTCCGGTGATCAGCCAGCCGCAGGCCGGGATCCTCGGCACCTATGCGATCGTGAAGCGGCCGTGGGTGATCACCGACGACAACGGCGCCGACGCGATCGCGATCCGCTCGATGATGAACCTGACGCTCACGTACGACCACCGCCTCGTGGATGGCGCACTCGCCGGTCGCTTCCTGCGCGACCTGCGCGAGCGCCTCCAGACCTGGGGCGAGAGCGACTACTGAGCGGCGAGGTCGTGCAAGCCCAGCTGATCAACCTCGGCACGGTCGAGTATCGCGAGGCGCTTGCGTTGCAACGCTCGCTCGCAGAACAGGTCGGCGAGGGGAGCATCCCCGACACGGTGCTGCTGCTCGAGCACCCGCCGACGATCACGCTCGGCCGCCGCACCGAGGAGGGCGAGGTGCACGTGCCCGACGGGGCGGAGGTCGAAGTAGTGGAGGTCGATCGCGGCGGCAAGTCGACCTACCACGCTCCCGGGCAACTCGTCTGCTACCCGATCTTCGACCTGACCCGCCACGGTCAGGACGTGAAGCGCTACTGCCGCGATCTGGAAGAGGCGCTGATCCGCACGATCGCTGCGTTCGACCTCAACGCGACCAGGATCGAAGGCCTGACCGGAGTCTGGCTCGAGCGCCCACCGCGCAAGATCGCCTCGATCGGCATCCACCTGACGCGGTGGGTCTCGACGCACGGCTACGCGCTGAACGTCGACCTCGATCCTGCGCCGTTCACCGACTGGATCACCGCGTGCGGGCTCGACGGCTATGCGTTCACCTCGCTCGCCCGTGAGCTCGAGCGGGCGGTCGCAGTCGACGACGTTCGGCCGGCGGCAGCACAGGCACTCGCGGATGTGTTCGGGCTCGCTTTCACAGACGTCCGGCTCGAATTGCCGCTCGCCACACACGCCTAGATCGAGCCTCAAGCTGTCCGGCTGCATGCCGATCATGTTCGGATGGAGGCAACACTGCAGCTCCTCGCCTGGGCGGGTGTGATCGCCGCGGCGGCAGTCGCGTCGGCGCTCGTGCTGGGCGTGCTCTTCTCCTAGAGGCCGTTCAAGGCTTCGGCTTCGCCCATTTCGCGCGCGGGCGCTCGGCGCGGGTCAGGCGCTCGAGCCGGTCGAGCAGGCCCTCGGCGTCGCCGCCGACGGCAATCTGCGCGAGGTCCGACTCCCGGACGAAGCCCTCCTCGGTCGCGTGGCGCGCGAGGGCGATCAGCGGCCGCCAGTAGTCCTCGACGTCGTACAGGCCGACCGGCTTCGCGTGGAGACCGAGCTGCGACCAGGTGAGCTGCTCGAGCAGCTCGTCGAGCGTGCCGAAGCCGCCGGGGAGCGCGACGAACCCATCGGCGAGCTCGGCCATGAGCGCCTTGCGCTCGTGCAGGGAGCCGACGACGTGCAGCTCGGTGAGACCGCCGTGTGCCAGTTCGCGGTCGACGAGCTCCTGCGGAATCACGCCGAGGACCTCGCCACCACCGGCGAGGGCCGCGTCGGCGACCGCGCCCATCAGCCCGACACGCCCGCCGCCGTAGACGAGGCCGAGCCCGCGGCCCGCCAGGGCGGTGCCGAATGCACGGGCCGCGTCAGCGTAAGCCGGGAGCCGTCCGCTCGACGCACCGCAGAAGACGCAGACGCGGTTCACTGCGCGACCTTAGCGACGTTCTCTACCGTGGCGGCATGTTCGGAGGCATGCATCGGGGAGCGCGTGAGGTGCCGACGCGCCCGGCCGACCCCGCCGTTCGCCGGGCGAACCTGAAGCGGATCGCACGGCTCTTCCGCGCCTACCGGCGCCGGCTCGGCGCGGTGCTCACCCTCATCCTCATCTCCGCCAGTCTCGGCGTCATCCCGGCGTTCCTCCTCCGCGGCGTCTTGCAGGCGATCGAGCGCCACCAGAGCACTCGGCTTTCGCTGCTCGCCGCAGGGATGATCGCGATCGCGAGCGCAACGGGCGTGATCGGTGTCTGGCAGACGCTCCTCTCGAACCAGGTCGGCCAGCGGGTGATGCACGATCTGCGCGCAGCGGTCTTCCGCCACCTCCAGCGCCTTTCACTTGCGTTCTTCACGCGGACACGCACCGGCGAGGTGCAATCACGGATCTCGAATGACATCGGCGGCGTGCAAAACGTCGTCACGAGCACTGCCACCTCGATCGTCTCGAATGCAACGACGGTGCTCGCAACGATGGTCGGGATGCTCTTCCTGAGCTGGGAGCTGTCGCTCTTCGCCTTCGCGTTGATCCCCGTCTTCGTGCTGCTGACCCGCCGCGTCGGCGACGAGCGGCGGCGGATCGCTTCGTCCACGCAGGAGACGCTCGCCGACATCTCGAGCCTGGTTCAGGAGTCCCTTTCGGTCTCCGGGATCCTCCTCGGCAAGACGATGGGCCGCACGGATGAGCTCGCCGATCGCTTCGAGGGCGAATCGCGGACGCTCGCCGACCTCGAGGTGCGTCAGCGGATGGCGGGCCGCTGGGTGATGGCGACGATCCAGACCAGCTTCGCGGTGATGCCGGCTGCGGCGTACTGGTTCGGTGGGCTCGCCCTCGCGCACGGCTCACACGCGATCTCGGTGCCGACACTGGTCTCGTTCACGACGCTCCAGACGAGGCTCTTCTTCCCGGTCGGCTCGCTGCTCGGCGTCGGGCTCGACGTGCAGACCTCACTGGCGC
>JBAQHS010000239.1:0-14880 GCA_049288455.1 Gaiellaceae bacterium
GGGTCGGCCCGCGTCGAGTGCGGGTCATCGGCCCGTTGCGCCTCGCGCGCCTCGCGGGCATCGGCGCGGGCATGCCAGAGATCGATATTCAGCCGCTCGACCTCTTCGACGAGCATCGTGATCGCCCGGCCGGCGGCGCGCACTTCGTCGCGCGGGTCGGTGCGCAGTCCGTCGCCCCAGGCGCGCAGGGTTTCCACCTTCGCCTCGTCGAGACGCTGTGCAGGCGGGCCGCTCACCTCGGCCGGTGGAGGCTTTCAACGGTTTTTTCCACACGACAACTCACGTCGCTCCCTCGGGAATGACGATCGGACGAGACGTTGATGTGGATAACCCGCTCCTTGAAAGCGCGCGCAGGGGGGACTCTCGCGTGGGGCAAAAATTCACCGAGCCGGTGGCGTTTTCGTCCACCATCCCCACGAACGTTCGGCTTGCGCCTACGGCCCTCGGGAGCAGTTTCGGCCTACTCACGCTCCGTGCTCGGTGCAAGGCGCAACCTAGCGGCGAGGGCTGCCGCGTTCAAGTGGCGGCGCGGCGAACGGGCCGCTAATTGCGAGGATTCGCGAAATCCCAGCGCGTTCAGATTCTGAACGACGCGCGTGACGGTTCCTGTTGCATGCGCAAGCTCGTTTGGGATAATCGGCGCGCACGTCAGGGCTGAGGTCGGCGTGATCTGTGGAGTTTGGCGCGCCGGCGACATGATCTGCATGAAGGGGGAGGACCACGTGAGACGCCTGTTCAGCGGCTTTCGGCTGCGGCAGTTTCCGGCCGCGCTCGCCGCGTTGAGCCTTTTGTTCGTCTTTGCCGGCGCGGCGTTCGCCATCACCGGCGACGACACGCCGATCGTGAAGGCCGGCGTGACGCCGAAGGAAGGGGACGACAGCGCCGAGCAGCGGTTCTTGCTGCTCGACGAGTCGACGACGGCGGCCCGGTTGGCCGGTGACAACCCGCTGGACATCTCACAGGCCGGGGCGCTACGCGCCAAGGCTGCGAGTGCCGCGCGGAAGCTCGCGAAGAATGGCCCCGGCGACGGACCGCACAGCTTCGCGAGCCCGTGGTCGAGCCTCGGACCGAATCCGGTCGCCACGGTGGCCCGGAGTGAAAGTGTTCTCTACACACTGAGCGGCCGCATCGGCGCGCTCGCGATCCGCCCGTCGAACGGGGAATACATCCTCGGCGGCGCTCAGGGCGGGATCTGGACCTTCGACGCGGGCACCGGCCGGTGGACGCCGCGCTCGAACGACCAGGACACGCAGACGATTGGCGCCCTTGCCGTCGCGCCGACGAACGACTCGATCATCTACGCCGGCACCGGCGAAGGAGCACTCTCGGGTGACAGCATGTACGGCGACGGGATCCTGAAGTCCACCGACGGCGGCACGACGTGGTCGCACGTCTCCGGTGACTATTTCGTCGGGGTCTCGATCTCGCGCGTCGCCGTCGATCCGACGAATGCGAACCACCTCTACGTCTCGGTGCTCCGCGGCCGCGGCGGCGCCCGCCGCGTCACGCCGCCGATCCACTCCCGCTTCGGCATTTGGGAGTCCAAGGACGGGGGCGCGTCGTGGACACTCCTTCGCGAGGTCGCGGAGGCAAACGGGGCAACCGATATCGAGATCGACCCGCAAAACCCGCACACCCTGTACGCGTCGTTCTGGGGTGACGCGATCTACAAGAGCACCGACAGCGGCCAGACGTGGGCCAAGATCATGAACGGCTTCCCGGCGGGTGCCGATTTCGCCGGTGCCGCGACGCGGTTCTCGATCGCGATCTCGCACCCATCTCCGGCGATCCCCGCGGTGCTCTACGCCGGGCTCGACTGGAACAACGCGAACGGCAGTCATCACGCCGCTGAGGTCTTCAAATCGACCGACGCCGGCGCGTCGTGGGCGCAAACCGGCACCGGCGTGAATGCCACTGACAATGTCGAGGACTACTGCGGCACGCAGTGCTTCTACGACAACGTGATCGAGGTCGATCCGGCCAACCCGAACATCGTCTACGCAGGCGGCTCGTTCGGCTACAACCTCAGCCCGCAGTCGGGCGGCATCTTCCGCTCGACCGACGGCGGTGCAACGTGGGCGAACCTCGGCTGGGACCTCCATCCGGACTTCCATGCCCTTGCAATGGATCCGGCCAACCCGGCTCACGTGCTGATCGGAAACGACGGCGGCGTCTGGTCCAGCCCGGACCGCGGCGGCCGTCTTGATCCGACGACTCAGCCGCTCTCTGATGCCGACTGGCAGGACCTGAACGCGGGCGGGCTCGACCTCGCCCAGTTCACGTCGATCGCGACGGTTCCCACCGTGCCCCGCGGGACGGATTCGGAGCGGTTCTGGGGCGGAACGCAGGACAACGGCACGCAGCGGAAGTCGATCAACTCGCAGACGTGGTCGGACGTCGCCGGTGGTGACGGCGGCCAGGTGCTCGTCGACCCGACGAACGCGAACTTCGTCTACGGCACATACTTCGGGATCTCCAACTCCCTCTACCGATTCACGAACGGCGGGGGAGTGTTCTTCTCGAACGCGTTCATTCAGAACGGCATCCATTTGAGCGACCGGTCGGAGTTCTACGTGCCGTTCGTCTTGAACCAGAACAATCCGAACCAGCTCTTCGTGGGCTCCTACCGCATGTATCGCACCGACGCCGCACGGACGACCGCGCAGTGGAATGTGATCAGCCCGGATCTCACGTCCGGTTGCACCGGCTCTGCACCGAACGGTGCCCGGACCTGTGCGATCTCGGCGATCGGCGTGGGCGGCGGCACCGCCGCGTACGCCGGAACGCTCGACGGGCTCGTCTGGGTCAGCCCCGACGCGCAGATCGCTGACACGCCGACCTGGGTGCAGGTCGACACGAAGACGAATCATCTGCCGAACCGCCCGGTCGGCGCACTCGCGGTCGATCGGAGCAACTATCGGATCGCCTACCTCGGATACAACGGCTACGACGAGGCCACTCCGCATACGCCTGGCCACGTCTTCGCGACATCCGACGGTGGCAAGACGTGGTCGAACATCAGCGGCGACCTGCCGAACGCACCGGTGAACTCGCTGATCATCGACCCGTCCTACCCGAACACGCTCTATGCAGGAACCGACGTGGGCGCATTCGTCACCTATAACGGTGGTGCTCACTGGTCGCTGCTCGGCACGGGCATGCCGACCGTTGCCGTTTGGCAGCTCGACATGGATCCCCTCCACCGGCTGATCGCAGCCGGCACACACGGTCGTGGGGCCTACCGCCTCGCCGACACCCTGCCGCCGGCTCCGGCCCTCGTGCTCTCGAAGGTTGCCGCCGACGTTCCGGTCGGGCCGGCGAGCAACCTGTCGTACACGATCACCGTGAAGAACATCGGCAACTGGGCCGCAAGCGGCGTCACGATCACCGATCCGCTTCCGGCGGACACAACCTTCGTATCCGCTGACAACGGCGGTACGGTGGACAAGAAGGGCGTCGTGACGTGGTCCGGGTTGAGCATCCCATCCGGCGGGAGCATCTCCGTGCACCTGACGGTTGGTATCGCCGACGTGCTCAAGAAGAAGGTCACGTCGATCACGAACGACGGTCTCGCGGTGACGTCGGCCGAGGGGCCGGGAGCGACCGGCTCACCGGTTGTGACGTCGATCGCACCGCCCTTCGCGATGAGCGTCGCCCCGGCAGCGACGACCGATGGCGGTCGCGCAGGCACGAATGTCACCTACATCGTCGGCGTGACAAACCACGGGTACTCGAGCGATACCTACTCGCTGGCGAGCTCCGGCGGCTCATATGCCGTCAGCTTGCTCGATGCGACGTGCACAACCCCGATCACTGTCACGCCGAGTGTTTCCGCCGGCGCGACGACGAACGTGTGCGTGCACGTCGCGATCCCGGCCACCGGAGTCAATGAAGGTGATACGAGCACCTCGACGGTGACGGCCACCTCTGTCGGCAGCCCGACGCTCTCCGGCAGTTCGACCCTGACGACGATCGCAGCCACGAAGGACACGCTGCTCGTCGACAACGACGGCAATGGGCCTGACGTGCAGTCCTATTACTCGACGGCGCTCACGACGGCGGGCGTGTCGTTCGCCACGTGGGACCTCGCGACCAACGCGACGCTGCCGCAGGGGTATCTGCTCGCCCACAAGAACGTGTTCTGGTTCACGGGCAACAGCTACCCGGGCCCGCTGCTCCCATACGAGAGCGAGCTGAAGGCGTTCCTCGACGGTGGCGGCCGCCTGTTCGTCTCCGGTCAGGATCTCCTCGACCAGGCAGCCGGACTGACACCGTTCGTGCACGACTACCTGCACATCACGTGGGACGGAACGGAGGCGCAGAATGACAAGGCGACGAACTCCGTCACCGGCGTCACCGGCAATCCGGTGACCGACGGGATCGGAACGGTGCCACTCGACCTGACCGTGAACAACGCGACGTTCATGGACGAGATCACGCCGAACGGCGGCGCGCTGACAGCGTTCATGGATGACGGCGTCGCCAAGGCGAACGACCTAGGGGTTCCGCAACCCCAGCCGGACGCACTGACGTTCGCCGGCACCTACAAGGTCGTCTTCCTCGCCTTCCCGTTCGAGGAATACGGCACGGCGACTCAGAAGGCCGGCCTCGTTACGAGGGTGATGACCTTCTTCAACGCGCCGTAGCTCGAACAGGCGTTTCAATCGACCTGGGGCCGGGCTCAGCCCGGCCCCAGGTTTTCTCCGGGTTCCAGATCCGGGTGAGATGGGTAGAAGGCGATTCATGCGGGCGGTAATTGCAGGAGTCGTCTTGGCGTTCATCCTTGTGCTCGTCGCGGCAGCTTCCGGCGCGACTCCCGCGCCGAACGTGAAGGGCACCGTCGTACGTACCGCCCAGCGCTGCCCCGTCGGTGAGCCGTGCGATCCGCTGCCGCCGGCCCTCTATGTCGTGTTCACGCGCAACGCGCGCGTGACGCGGGTGAAGCTCGGAGCGAGCGGCGCCTTCACTGTGCATCTCGCCGCCGGCTTGTACGCCGTCTCGACCGCCCCGCCGCATGCCGTCACACCGGCGAGCCTGCGCGTGCCGCGGCTGGGCGTCATCCGCCCGCGCTTCGTGCAGCGCGGTCCCTAGACCGCCGCGCTCACGTATTCACGACAGGTTCGCGAGCGAGGCTGTTCAGGAACTCCCCGCCGCCCTCGGCGCACACCACGATGTCTTCGATGCGGACGCCGAAGTGGCCGTCCCAGAGGATCGACGGCTCGTCGGTGAACGTCATGCCGGGCTCGAGCGGCGTCGAGTTCTCGGTCGAGATGAACGGCTGCTCGTGCACATCGAGGCCGATGCCGTGGCCCATGCGGTGGCGGAAGAACTCGCCGAGGCCGGCATCTTCGATCGGTGCGCGGCAGGCGGCGTCCACCTCCGACGCCAGGGCGCCCGGCACCGCAGCGGCGCGGCCGGCCTCCTGTGCGGCGAGCATCGTCCCGTAGACGCGCTCGTACTCGGCCGGCGGCTCGCCACAGACGACCGTGCGGCCGAAGTCGGAGCAGTAGCCGCCGTAGACGCCGCCGAAGTCGAACATCACCGCCTCGCCCTCGGCGATCGGCCCGGCCGCCGTCGCGGCGTCCTGTGAGTCATGCGACTGCTCGTAGCCGTAGCTGAAGATGTGCGTCGGGAACGACGGGGTGCGCGAGCCGCGAATCCGCAGCTGGTGCTCGACCTCCTCGGCGAGATCTGCCATCGTCACGCCCGGCTGCACGCGCGGTGAGCTGGCGGTCATCGCCTCGTCGACGATCGCGCACGCCTTGCGCATCAACTCGAGCTCGGCCGTCGACTTCACACGGCGCAACTCGTTGACGAGTGGGGTCGCGTTCACGACCTCCGCGTGTGGCGCGGCCGCCTGCAGCTCGAGCACCGACTCGCCCCAGGTGCGCGCCGGGATGCCGATGCGCTCGGCCTGCCCGAGTGACGCGAGCGCCTTGCGAAAGAGCGCCTGCCCGTCGTCGGTCTCGTTCACGGTGACAAGCTCGCCGGGTTCGCGTCCCCAGAGATGAAATGCGACGAACATTCGCGGCAGCACATACAGGGGCTCCCGGCCGGGCGCGATGAACGCTCCCGCAACCCACCCGTGCGCGTAGGAGCTCTGACCGAAGCTCGGCAGGTCGCGCTCGAGGCCGGTGAGGTATTCGAGATCCGACGACGGCGGCACGAAGACGAGATCGATCCCCTCGTCGGCCATGCGCCCGGCGAGCCGTTCACGGCGGGCCTCGTATTCGCTCTCCGGGAGCGGTGCATCGTTCATGTCGAGCCTCCTCTGGTGTGGTCGGGGTCCCGCAGGAAGCACGCAGCCTCCCGTTCGGCCCCAACGGAATAGCGCGGCGGTACTTCCGCCGTGCACCGGTCGAATGCGTACGGGCACCGCGGATGGAAGCGGCAGCCGCTCGGCGGCCGCGCCGGATCGGGCACCTCGCCCGGGAGCGCCTCGGGCAGGTTGCCCGCGCCGTCGGCGTAGGGGATCGACTTGATCAGCGCCTCGGTGTACGGATGCTTGGGCGCCCGCCAGACCTCGCGCGTTGGCCCGGACTCGACGACGATGCCCAGGTACATGACGCTGACCGCGTCGGCGACGTGGTGCACGATTCCCAGGTCGTGCGAGATCAGCAGCAGTCCGAGCTGCCGGTCGCGCGCCAGGCGCACGAGCAGGTTTGCGATCTGCGCCTGAGCCGACGCGTCGAGCGACGAGAGCGGCTCGTCGAGCACGATCACCGACGGGTCGGCGGCGAGCGCGCGGGCGATCGCGATGCGCTGGCGCTGCCCGCCGCTGAACTGATGCGGATAGCGCCCATGCGCAGCGCCCGGCAGGCCGACCTCTTCGAGGAGCGCTTCGGCACGGGCACCGCGCGCGGAGCTCTCGACCCCGTCGAGCGCGAGGCCGTCGGCGATCTGCGCGCCGATCGTGCGGCGCGGATTCAGCGATGCGTACGGATTCTGGAAGACCATCTGCACCCTGGAGGCCCAGCGTGAGCGGGCGCGGCGTCGCAGCGGCGGCAGCGGCTTGCCCTCGAAGACCACCTCACCTGCAGCGAGGGGTGTCAACCCGACCGCGGCGCGGGCGAGTGAGCTCTTGCCGCAGCCCGACTCGCCGACGAGCCCGACGATCTGGCCCTGGTCGACGTCGACGCTTGCGCCCGCGACGGCGCGCACCGGCGGGCCGCCGCGCACGCGGTAGACGACCTCGACGTCACGGAGCTCGAGCAGGCTCATGGCGCCGGCGGGGGTGCGAACGGGTCGGGAGGACAGGCAAGGATCCGGCCGTCGCCGACGGCCACGAGCGGCGGCACATCGGTGTGGCACGACTCCTCGGCGTAGGCGCAGCGCGGGTGAAACGCGCAGCCGGGTGGACGGCGCTGCGGCGACGCTGGAGCGCCCGCGATCGCGACGAGCTCCGCTCCGCCTTCTGCTTCCGGATGCGGCAGCGCCTCAAGGAGCGCGCGCGTGTACGGGTGGCGCGGCCGCGAGACCAGCTCTTCGACGCTGCCCGACTCGACGATGCGGCCGGCGTAGAACACCGACACCCGGTCGGCGATCGAGGACATCACGCCGAGGTCGTGGGTGATCAGGATCACCGAGAGCCCGTTCTCGCGGCGCAGCCGGTCGAGGAGGCGCAGGATCCCAGCCTGCACGGTGACGTCGAGCGCCGTCGTCGGCTCGTCGGCGATCAGGAGCTTCGGCCCGCAGGCGAGTGCGATCGCGATCGCGATGCGTTGTCGCATCCCGCCGGAGAACTGGTGCGGAAAGCTCTCGAGCGCCTTGTCCGGATCGGGGATACGAACCTCCTCGAGCAACTCGACCGCGCGGCGCTTCGCGACCTGCCGCGAAACGCCTTCGTGCAGGCGCACATGCTCGGTCAGCTGCTTGCCGATCGAGAGCATCGGATGCAGCGCGGTCAGCGGGTCCTGGAAGACCATCGACACGTCCTTGCCCCGCACGCCGCGCAAGGCCCGTGGCCCGAGCGCAAGCAGGTCGCGGCCGTCGTAGATCGCCCTGCCCTCGACGTGCGCGCCGGCGGGCAAGAGCCGGAGCAGGGCGAGCACCGAGATCGTCTTGCCGCTGCCACTCTCGCCGGCGACACCGAACACCTCGCCGGCCTCGACGGTGTAGTCGACGCCGTCGACGATCGTCACCTCGCCGCGCGGTGTTGGCAGGCGGACGCGGAGTCCCTCGACCTCGAGGAGTGCGCTCACTCCTCGTCGCTCCCGCGTGACCACGACGACTGCGGATCGAGGGCGTCGCGCAGTGAGTCGCCGAGGAAGTTGAACGCGAGGACGACCGTGAAGATCGCGAGCCCGGGGAACGTGCCGATCCACCAGTCCTGGAAGTACTGCGTGCCCTCGGCCACGCCCGCGCCCCATTCCGGCGTCGGCGGCTGCGCGCCGAGCCCGAGGAACGAGAGGCCCGAGAGCAGGAGGATCGCGTTGCCGAGGTCGAGCGTCGCGAGCACGAGCACCGGCCCGAGCACGTTCGGCAGCACGTCGCGCACGAGCGCGCGGCGTGCCGACGAGCCGAGCAGACGCGCCGAGAGCACGTAGTCGGACTGCCCGATCTGCAGCACGAGCCCGCGCACAACGCGGGCGTAGGAGGGCCAGCTGACGATGATCAGCGCGATGACGGCGTTGCGCACGCCCGGTCCGAGCGCGGCCGTCGTCACCATCGCGAGGATGATCGCGGGGAACGCGAACACAAGGTCAGCGGACCGCATGACGAGGCCGTCGACGACCCCTCCGAGGTAGCCGGCGAGCGCGCCGACCGTGGCGCCGATCGTGAGCGAGATGCCGACGAGCAGCAACGCAAGCGGGACCGAGAGCCGCGCCCCGTAGAGCACGCGGCTGAAGACGTCGCGCCCGAGCTCGTCGGTGCCGAAGAAGTGATGCCACCCGGGATGCAAGAACGGCGTGAAGTCCTGGGCGAGTGGATCATGGGGTGCAATCAGCGGCGCGAAGATCGCGATCACGATCCAGGCGCCGGCGATCGTGCCACCGAGAATCGTCAGCGGATGGCGCCAGGCGCGCCCGGCGGACGGGCGCGCTCGCTGCCACGAGCGGAGGCGGACCGGGGCGGCGGTCACGAGATCCGCAGCCTCGGGTCGACGACGCCGTAGAGCACGTCGACGAAGAAGTTGACGACGATGTAGACGACGGCGACGAACAGGCTCACACCCATGATCGCGGGCAGGTCGAGCGTGGTCGCCGAGTGGTAGGCGTACTGGCCGATCCCCGGCCACGAGAAGATGTTCTCGACGAGCACCGCACCGGTCATCACGTTCGCGAAGGCAAGGCCGATCACGGTGACGATGCCGGGAAGAGCCGCGCGCAGCACGTGGCGCGGGATCACGATTCGCTCCGGCATTCCCTTGGCGCGGGCCGCGCGGACGTAGTCGTTCGAGATCACCTCGAGCACCGCGGAGCGCGTGTAGCGCGTCAGCAGTCCGATGTTGTATGCCGCAAGGACGAGAGCGGGGAGGACGAGGTGCATGAACGCGTTGCCAAAGGTGCTCCACTGCCCGGCGAGCAACGCGTCGACCGTGTACAGGCCGGTGTGATGCGGCGGCTCGGTGACGACGGGATCGAGGCGTCCGGTTCCCGGGAGCCAGTTGAGCCGGAAGAAGAAGACGTAGAGACCGACGAGGGCGATCCAGAACGTCGGCATCGAGACGCCGCCCAGAGAGACGATGCGCAGGACGTGGTCGGTCAGTTTGTTGCGGCGCATCGCCGCGACCACCCCGAGCGTGACGCCGACGATGACCGCGATCAGGATCGAGAGGATCGCGAGCTCGGCGGTGGCGGGAATCGCCTGTCCGAGGTCGTGCGTGACGGCGTCGTGGTTCTGCTCGGACTCGCCGAGGTCGCCGTGCACGAGGCGCCAGAGGTAGATGCCGTACTGGGTCGGCAGCGGCTTGTCGAGCCCGTAGTGGTGGTTGAAGGCTGCGACGGCGGCGGGGTCGTTGATCGCCTGCTGGCCGAGATTCGCGGCCGCCGGATCACCCGGGACGATGTGCGTCAACGCGAACGCGACGAACGTGATCCCGATTGCGAGGAGCACGAGCGCCGCGAGCCGCCGCAGCACGAAGCGAAGGAACGGCCGGGACGACCGCTCGCGCGATCGTCCCGGCCGAAGTGCGAACCGAAGCAGTGGGTTGCTAGTGCGACCCGACGCTTGCAACGTCGATCCAGTACAGGACGTTGAAGGTCGCGTTCGTCAGGTTCTTCGACGAGGCGACGACCTGACCCGGCTGGATCAGCGGGTAGAACGGCCCGCTCGCGTTCATGTTCTTCTGGATCTGCTGGAAGAGCGGCTTGCGCACCGCCGGGGCGGTTGCAACGGCTGCCTTCTTTCCGAGCGCCGTCAGCGCGTTGTTCGCACCGGCCGGCCAGCCGCTGCGCAGGCCGACGGTCGCCCCCGGCAGGAACACGAGGTAGTCGTTCGGGTCCGGATAGTCCGGGCCCCAGTACCAGAGGCCGAGTTGCTCGGTCCCCGCGCGGTACGTGTTCAGGGAGGTCGCAACCGGGCTGCCCTTCAGGTTGACGGTGATGCCGACCTTCGCGAGGTCAGACTTCACCTTCTGCGCGAGCACGCCGAACGAGATCCCGTTCGAGGTGATGTCACTCGGATACTCGAGGTCGACGGTTGGACTGGAGATGCCCGATGCAGCGACCTCGGCCTTCGCCTTCGCGATGTTCTGCTTCACGGCCGCCGAAGTCGGCAGCGAGCCGAGGAACATCGACGGGATGACACCCGCGGCGTGGATCGCTCCGGCGCCGGCCAGCGCGACATAACCCGGGTAGTTCAGTGCGTACCGGATCGCCGTCTTGATGTGCGGGTTCGACGAGACCGTCGACACCTTCGGGTTCTGGTTCGCGAACAGGAAGAAGACGTTCGCGGACGGCGTCTTCTCGAGGTTCACGTTCTTGAGCCCGTGTGCCTGCGCCGGTGAGAGGTCGAGCGCCACCTCATTCGTGCCGCGCTGCACGTCGAGCAGCTGGGCCGGCGCGGTGACGTTGCGCAGGATCACCGTGCTGAAGTGCGGCTTCGTCCCCCAATAGCGCGGGTTCGCTGTCATCACGACCTGCGAGGTGACGTTGTAGCTCTTCAGGATGTACGGGCCGCTGCCCGCCGACGTGGCGTTCAGGAACGCCTCCGCCTTGTCGCTCTTGTCGGCGCCGGCAGAGGCGCTGCCGCCGTGTGCCTTCACGAGCTTCGAGTTGACGATCCCGAGCGACGTATTCGTCACGATCACGGGGATCGCCGGGTTCGGCGTCGCCGAGTGCAAAACGACGCTGTAGGGGCCGGTCGCCTTGATCGTTGCACCGGCGAGCAGGAACGAGGGGTTCCCCTTGAGGTTGATCAACCGGTTGAACGAGAAGACGACGTCGGCGGAAGTGAGCGGGGTCCCGTCGGAGAAGACGATGCCCTTGCGCAACGTGAACGTGAACGTCTTCGCGTCCTTCGTCGCCTTCCACGACGTTGCGACGTCGGGCAGCGGGTGCGCGACATCGGCGCCCTTGAAGCGCAGCAACGTGTCGTAGAGGGCGCGGTCGACGACGCCGCCGGTCGGCTCGAACTGCCGCTGCGGGTCGGAGGTCTTGAGGTCGAACGACTTGTCGACGACGAGCGTGCTGCCGGCGGCTGACGTCTGGCGCGCAGCGGCTGCCGCTGCGACGACGACGATCGCGGCGAGCGCGATGAGGCCGAGCGCGAGGGTGGGCCGGCGGAGCGCGGCCCGGATGCGAGGTTGCACCTTGCTCCTTCCTATGGGGGTCTGACCGTGCGGGGGGCGACATGCACTATGCTGCACGGCCTGCAGTTTATACTTGGCGGCCGACCAGCGCATGTCAATCAGCCAGGCTCCAGCAACCTCACTCGGTTCCGTCGGCACCGCCCTGCGCCAGGTGCGGAACGCCCGCAACCTTTCACTCGCCGACGTCGCCGAGGCGACCGGCATCTCCGCGTCGTTCCTCTCGCTCGTCGAGAACTCGAAGAGCGACATCACGATCGGCCGCCTCGTGCGCCTGATCGACTTCTACGGCATCTCGATCACCGACCTGCTGCCGTTTGCGGCCCGCTCCGACTATCCGGAGGTGATCCGCCCAGGTGAGCGGCGGTCGCTGCAGTCGCCGGTCGAGGGGATCGACATCTACCTGCTCACCGCCGACACCGACCGGCAGATGATGCCGCTCGAGGTGCACTTCCAACCCGGCGCGAGCCTGGCGGAGCCCGGCCGCCACGCCGGCGAGGAATGGCTGCTCGTGCTGGACGGCAAGCTGCGCCTGGAGCTCGAGGGCGCCGAGCCCCGGGTGCTCGAGCAGGGAGACACCGCGTACTACCCGGCCGAACGCCCGCACCTGCTTTCGAATGCGAGCAAGAGCGCTCCGTTGCGCGTGCTCTGCGTCGACACGCCGCCCACGATGTGATCTGACGAAGGAGGGAACGATGCCGAGCGCTGCCCATGACGAGTTGCCCGAGGTGGAACTCGCGCCGGGGTACTCGACCCGGTGCGCCGACTGGGGCGGGATCACCGTCGCCTTCGAAAAGGCACACGCAGGCCAGGACGTCTCGGGGATGCTCGTCGACCTGCCGGACGGCCGCTGCCAGGCGCCGCACTGGGGGTACCTCTTCAGCGGGCGCATCGTCGTCGACTACGGCGACCGGCAGGAGACGATCGTCGGCGGGCAGGCGTACTACATCGCGCCGGGGCACGCGCTCACGTTCGAGGAGGCGAGTGACGCGCTCGAGTTCACTCCCACCGAGGCGCTCGAGCAGACGCTCGCCGCGGTACGCAAGCGCACGTCGGCTTAGAAGCTCTCACAGAATGAGCGTTGTGTCGCCCGGCCGCGCTCGGCGGCGCGCTGCGTCCTCGGTCGACCCGATAGAACTGAGCTGCCCTACAGTCGCGTGCGGCGGCGGATGCCCAAGCGCTTCTGCACCGAGCGGTCGTACTCGCCGTCCTTACGTGCCGCCCAGACGAAGAGGCCGAGTACGAAGGCGACCGTCAGCACGGTGGAGACGCTGGCGATCACGAGCACCGCGGTACTCATGGTGCGGAGAGCTGTCGCCAGAGATTCTCGAAGAGCATGGTCGCGACGGGATTGTCGGAGCCGCCGAACCCGAGCGTCCCCGCCGCGAACACCTTCGCTCCGGCGGCGGTTGTGTAGTAGGTCATCTGCCCGAGGATCGTCCCATTGCCGAGCCCGGGGGTGACGGTCGCGAGGACCGTTGTCCCGGGCGGCGACTCCGGGCTGACCATGTCGAATTCGATCCCGTAGCGAGCCGAGCCGAGCGCAGCCCCATCACCAAGCGCGAGATTGCCGAAGAGCCAGGGCGCCCCCTCGGCGTTCGTGATGAGGTACGGGGCCACGTGACCGCCGCGGTCGTTGCCGCGGTACTGAACGCCGATCAGCTGCGCCTCCGGACGGCCGAGGTTGCGCCACAGCTGGATGCGCCAGAGCCGCCGCCCGCTGAGGTCGACGCGCCAGAAGAAGTTGTCGGCCGAGAGAAAGGCGAGGTTGCCGCCGAGGTCCCGGTAGCGCTGAGTCACGTCGTAGATGTGGGTCGTCACGTATTCCTCGTGTCCCGAGAAGACCACGAGGTCGTACAGCCGTGCGAGGTCGTCGCCGCTTGCGAACCGCTCCAGGTCTTCGTCGGTCAGGTAGTCGACCTGCTTTCCCGTGTGGACGAGGAAGCGGAGAAAGCCGCGCTGCTGGGTTCGGTAGTGCGGTGGCTTGCCGGTGCCGGCGAACGGGCGCCCGAGCAAGACGTTGTGCCGGCTCGCGTCGACGTACCAGGAGTCGCCGCGTCCGTCATTGTCGGAGTCGTAGAAGTTGTAGGCCTGCCAGCTGTACGTCGGCAGGACCACGGCGATCCGCGAGGTGCCGGGAACGGCCGGCCGAACGACGAATGGCGCGAATGCGACCGCGCGTCCGTCAGGAGCGGTCAGCCTGGCGAAATACAGCCCGCTCGACCAGTTCCCCAAGCGGAGCCGCACCGTGTTCATCGTTCCTGCCCGGAAGCGAAGCCGCTGCGGCGGAGCCCACGGGCGGCCGACGCTCGACCAGGCGCGCTCGGCACCGGCACGGAGAATCTGCAGCGTCAGCTGTCGGACACGGCCGCGGACACGCAGTTCCGCGAGCTGCCCCGGGGCGTAGGACGTTGCGAGGAAGGTCGCGGTCAGCGCGGGGTGCAGGACCGGCTCGGCGCTCGCTGCGGTCGCGGATTGGGCGAAGGACGCGGCGAGGAGCGAGGTCGCAAGCAACAGTGGAACGACGAGCGGCCGTCTCCTCACGCGGTCACCGTACTGCGGAGCAGTGGCAGCACCCGGTCGCACAGAAGCTCGACGCCACCCTCCGTCGAGAGCCCCTGCGGCGTTCCGAACTCCACCCGCTTCGCGCCGGCGTCGTAGAGACGGCGCGCATGTGCGGCGACCTCCTCAGGCGTGCCCGCGAAGGCGAAGCGATCGAGCGATGGCGGCCCGTCGAACGTCGGATCGTTCTCGCCGACGACATCCAGGTACATCGCGACCTCCTGTTGGGCGTGCGCGCGGGCTCGGTCGCCGTCCGCGTCCACGACGGTGACCGCGCCGACGACGATCCCGACCTCGTCGTTGCCGATCCAGTCGCGCATCAGCCGCACCATCTCAGGGTTCGCGCAGCCGCCGATCTTCACCTCGTCCGCGATCCGGCCCGCAAGCGCCGCCATGCGCGGCTTCCAGGTACCGATCGAGAGCGGGATGCGGTCTCGCAGAGGCGTGTAGCCGAAGCCCGTGTCCGGAGCGAGTGTGAAGTGCTCACCGGCAAAGCCTGACCGGTCGCCGGCGAAGAGGCGGCGCACGATCTCGGCCGTCTCCTCCATGCGCGCGAGTGGTGCGTCGAG
>JBAQHS010000240.1:0-6109 GCA_049288455.1 Gaiellaceae bacterium
GCGTTCGCCGACGAGCATCCCGAGGCGGCGGTCGTCGGGCCGAGGCTCGTGAACACGGACGGGACGCTCCAGCGCTCGGTGCGCGGGGAGCCGACGTTGTGGCGGCTTGCGACCGAGTACCTCTTCATCCGCAAGCTCGCACCACGGTCGCGTCGCCTGAACGCCCTGTACGCAGGCGGCTTCGACCATGACGAGGTGCTCGACGTCGACTGGCTCTTCGGCCCTGCGCTGCTCGTCCGGCGCGAGGCGGCCGACGCGGTCGGTCTCTTCGACGAGGACTTCTTCATGTTCAGCGAAGAGGTCGACTGGATGACGCGCTTTCGCCGTGCCGGGTGGAAGGTGCTGTTCTTCCCGGGCGCACAGGTTGTGCACGTGGGCGGTGCGTCGCACGGCGGCAACCTCTACATCGAGAACCTCCGCGGGCACCTGCGGTGGTTCGAGAAGCACCGCGGGCCGAAGGAGGCCGAGCGGGTGCGCAAGCTGCTCCTCTGGTCGCTGCGCCTGCGCGCCCTCGTGCTCCGCCGCGAGCAGTACCGCGACGGCGTGCGCTTCCTCTCGTCCGGCACCGCCCGCACGCTGCTGAAGTGATGATCGAGTACCTGCGTCTCGCCTTCGGCACTGCCGTCGTGCTGCTTCCCGGCGCTGCGGTCGCGCGCGCATTCGGTCAGCGGTCTGCCTCGGCAGTCCTCGCCTGGGGACTTGCGTGCATCTTCGTCGCGTGGGCGGTCGTCTTCACCGTGCATTCGAACATCCGCGTGGCGGCAGTGATCCTCGCGATCATCGGCATCACCGCGCTTGTCCTCGGCTGGGACCGTGGCGTCCAGGCACGGCTCGGCGCAGGGTGGGCGTGGGCGCTCGGGATCGTGCTCGGCTGGTTCCTCTGGCATGTCGAGGGCGTGGTCGTAGGCGATGGGCTGTTCCACGAGGCGCGTGTCCGCAAGCTCGTCGCGCTCGGTGACCTGCACCTTCGCACCGTCGATGAGTTCAAGGACGGCGGGCTGCATCCGGGCTACGCCTTCCCACTGTGGCACGGCTTTCTCGCGCTCGTCAGCTGGGTGTCGGGGGTCGATCCTGACAGCGTCCTCCGCCACGAGCCGTCGCTCCTTGCGCCGGTCGCGTGCGCCGTCGCCTGGGAGGCGGGAGTCGTCCTGTTCGGCTCGCGGTGGGCGGGGGCGTCGGTGCTGCTTGCGACGCTCGCGGTGTTCTGCTTCGGCCCGGGGCACGGGGGCTCGTTCACGGTGCTCGCGTTGCCGGCCACCGCCGCCCGGCAGTTGCTCGTCCCGGCGGCGATCGTTCTCTTCTTCGCGACGCCGGGCCGCCGCAACTGGGCCGCGCTTGCCGCCGCGTTCGGCGCGCTCGTCCTGACGCATCCGACGTACGCCATCTTCCTGCTGATCCCGCTTGCGGGCTACGCCGCCGTGCGTGCCGTCGAGTGGCGCGCGTGGTCGCCTGCCTTCGTTGCCGCCGTCGTCCCGACCGCACTTGCCCTGTTGTGGCTGAAGCCGATCGTCGACGAGACGGTCTCCCACGACCCCGCTCCCGGCGAGCGGTTGCGCGCGATCCAGCATTACGGATCGAGCATCGTCGTCGAGAGCGACCACCACTACCGCCTCGCCGCTGAGATGTTCGGCCGCAGCGGCGTCGTCGCCGTCGCCGCACTGCTGCTCCTGCCGCTCGCCGGCCTCGCTATCAGGCGCCGCTGGGCGGCCTTTGTGCTCGGCGGCACGCTGCTCGTGCTCGTCGTGATGGAGGTGCCCTGGCTGTTCGTGCACTTCTCGGATGCGGTCTCGCTCTCGCAGTCGCGCCGTGCGGCGGGGTTTGCGCCTCTTCCTTTCGCGCTCGCCGGTGCGCTCGCGCTCGCCGTCCGCCGCGTCGCGGTGCTGCCGCTCGCGCTCGTCGCGGGCATCGTCCTGCAGCGCCTGTGGCCGGGTGACTTCGAGTACGGGCTGCGCCACGGCGGCCCCGCTCTCGCGACGTGGTTCGCGCTCGCCGGCGGCGTCGTCGCACTTGCCGGCGGTCTGGTGCTGCGCCGGCGCGACCTGCGTGAGCACCACGCACTCGGCGCGGCAGCCATGCTCCTCCTCGTCCTCCCGGTGTTCGTGCACGGCATCTGGCACTGGAGCGTCAACGACAAGGTCGATCCGTACGCACTGTCGCCGCGCCTCGTCCACAACCTGCGAACGAAGGTGCCGAAGGGCGCAGTCGTGCTCGCGCCGGTCGACACCTCCTATCGCGTCGCAGCGAAGGCGCCCGTCTACATCGTCGCCGCGCCGGTCACGCACGTCGCGAACACGACCGCGAACCGCCCCTACGACCGTGTGCGGGCCGTTCACCACTGGGTCCTGACGAGCGACCCGCGCGTCGCGAAGCGCTACGGCGCAACCTGGGCGATCCGCAAGGGTCATCTCTATCGTCTCCCCCGATGATCGATCGGACGGGCCTCCGCCGGATCGCCGGCCGTCCGTTCTCAGGCTGGCTCGGTCGTCTGCTGCTGCTCTCGGTCGCGTTTCGTGTGCTCTTCCCGGTTGCGGTCCTCGCTCGCTCGCCGGATCGTCTCCTGCCAGGGCTTCCGCACTATCGCTACAACCCGCTCGAAGGAGATGCGTACGGGTACTACTTCGGTGCGCGCGAGATCCTCGACACGTGGCGCCGCGATGCGACAACGATGCTGCCCGTCGCGTTTCTCGCCGTCGTCGCCGCGCTCGCCGCCTGGCGATTTCTCCGCGGCGCACGCCGGACTGTGGCGCTCCTGTGGGTGGCGGGAGCGTTTGTCGGTGTCATCTGCGCGCTCATTCGCTTCACGGGGGCGGCGCAGATCGGCTGGCCGCTCGTCTGGAGCCTGCCGCTGCTGCCATACCGCGCCCTCGGCTTGCCGCTCGATCCGGACATCGCGTTCGGGGTTGCCTTGGTGATCCTGCTTGCATGCAACGCCATCACCGTCATCGCGACGTACGAGTTGGCGCTGATCACGGGCGCACGCCGTGGAGTGGCGGTGCTTGCTGGTGCACTGATCGCGTTCTGGCCGTTGTTGTCGCTCCTCACCGGCCCGAACGCCGCGAAGAACGGCACGTGGCAGATCGATCTCGGCCTGTCGCTCTATACCGAGCCGATCTCGACCGCTCTCGTGCTCGTCGGGCTCGTGGTCGTCTTGCGGCGTTCGAGTGGCACTGTGAGTGCGCTGATCGGCGGTGCGCTCCTCGGGCTCGCCGTCCTCGTTCGGCTGTCGAACGGCCTGATCGCGGCGACGGTCGTCGCGCTTCTGTTGATCACGCACGAGCGCGGTCGGGCGCTTGCCGTTTCGCTTGGGGGACTCGCGTTCGCGCCCGCCGTCGCGTTGTACTACCCGAAGAGCTATCCGAAGCTCAAGCCTCCTGTGTTTCCCGCTCACCCATTCGCGCTTCGGTATGCGCGCGATGCCTGGACGCAATCGCTGCTCTGGCATCCCGCCGTCCTCGTCGTGCTGGTCCCCCTTGCGCTACTTGGGCTCGTGACGGTCAGATCGCGTGGCGCCGCCGTCCTGGCGATCTCCATCGGTGTGACCGCGGCGTTCTACAGCTTCTACCAGTTGACCCCGATCCACCCTCGCTTCCTGTTCGTCGTCCTGCCGATGCTGTTCATCCTCTGGGCTGCGGGTGCGGCGGCGGTGACGGCGCGCGTTCGCGGTCTCTACGATCGAGCGCGATGAAGGTGCTGCTCGTGACGATGTACTTCCCGCCGTCGGGCGGGGGAGGCGTGCAGCGGCCCCTCAAGTTCGCGACGCATCTGCCCGAGCTCGGGATCGAGACGCACGTGCTCGCGCCCGACGACTCGAAGTGGATCCACCGGGACGACGACCTGCCCCCACCGACCCTCGCATGGGTGCATCGCGCGCGTTACCTCGGCCCGAAGGGACGGAAACCGGCCGAGGAGCTGCACGGCAGCCAGGGACTGGAGCGGTTCGGTCGACAGCTTCAGCTCGCGGGCCGGCGTCTGCTGGTGCCGGACGAGAACGTGACCTGGAATCTGACTGCGATCCCGGCTGCGCTCCGCATCGTGAGGCGCGAGCACATCGATGTCGTCGTCACGACCTCGCCGCCGTCCTCGGTGCATCTCATCGGCGCGGCAGTGAAGCGGGCAACGCGCATTCCATGGGTCGCCGATCTCCGTGACTCGGTCGTCGCGCATCCTCATCGCGATGCGGAGCGACTTGCCGTTCGCGTGAAGGAGCAGGGCGAGCACGCGATCGCGAAGTTGGTGACACGCAACGCCGACGCGATCGTCGCGGTTTCCGAGGCGATCGCCGAGGAGATGCGCGCCCGTTCGCCCAAGGGCCGCGTCGTCACGATCGCGAACGGGTCGGACTTCGACGACTTCGCTGGCATCGAGCGTCACGAGTCGCCCCGGTTTCGCATCACGCACACCGGCTCGTTCTTCGGGAAACGCGATCCGCGGCCGTTCCTGACCGCGCTGAAGCGCGCCGGCTTCGACGACATGGTCGCGCGATTCCTGGGCGACTTCCGGTCGGCCGATCGTGAGTGGGCTGATCAACTCGATCTCGGCGACCGGCTCGAATTGATCGCCTACGCGCCGCGACGCCGCTCGCTCGAGCTGCAACGCGATTCGGAAGTGCTGCTGCTTCTGATTCCGGAGGCAGGCGGCCGCGGCAAGGGCGTGCTCAGCGGCAAGGTGTTCGAGTACCTCGCGGCCGACCGGCCGATCCTCGCGGTCGTGCCGCCCGACGGGGCAGCGGCGGAGCTGATTCGAAGCGCCGGCGCGGGTGTCGTCGTCGCACCCGACGACATCGACGGGATCGTCGGCGCGCTTCGTGACTTCCACGCCAGCTGGCGCGCGGGCACGCTCGACGCGCCTGCCCTCGATGAGGAGTGGCGCACGAAGGTGTCGCGACGTTCGCGTGTCCAGGACTTTGCCGATGTGCTCGAGGCGCTCGCGTGAGGAAGCTGACCAGCTTCCTGTTCCTCGCGAGCGTGTTTTGCGTGACGTTCGAGAAGGTGCACTGGAGCATCGCCGGCACGGTCTCGCTCGCCGACGTTCTGGCACTCCTGTTCCTCGCGTCGTTCCTCGTCACGACCCGCCGACCGCGGGTCCCGCGCACGACCGCGACTCTCCTGGCCTTCCTCGCGGCCTTTCTACTCGTCTACCTCGTCGGCTACTTCGACCTTTCCGACTCCGATGCTCTCGCGCAGTGGGGCAAGGGATTGACGAAGTGGCTGATCCACTTCGCGTTCCTCGCCGCCGCAGTGGTGTGGCTGTCGCGCCGAGGGCAAGTGTACTTCTGGCGCACACTCGGCTGGTTCAGCGCAGGCATCGTCGTGAACGCCGCCTACGGGATGCTCCAGCTCCTCGATGCGAGGCGTGGCGGCAATCTCGACGCTTCCGTGCTCTCGCCAATCACAGGTGGGGCGAGCCAGATCAACGTCTACGGTGCGATCAACGGCACGAGCGTCTACCGCCCGAACGCGATGACCGGCGACCCGAATCACCTCGGCATCATGTTGATCGTTCCGCTGCTCGTCCTGACGCCGCTCTACCTCCGGCTCGAGCGCGGGCATCGCTGGCGCAAGTGGCTGATGCTGACGATCGGGTTCCTGCTCGTTGTTGAGGCGGCGACACTCTCGCGGAGCGGCCTGCTCGGGCTCGGAGTCGGCGCGCTGATCCTTGCGGTTCCGTACCGACGCTACCTGCGGTCGCCGCAGCTCCTCGTCCCGATCGGCGCCGCACTCGCGCTGCTGCTCGCCGTCGTGCTCTCGAATCGCTCGTTCTTCACGACGGTCCTTAAGTCCCGCGTCCAGACGTCGGGCGGATCTGAGAGTGCGCATTTCTCGGTGTACGGCTTCATTCCACACGTGCTGCATGTCGACCCGCTCTTCGGCCTCGGGCTCAATACGTTCTCCGTCTACTACGAGTTCGTCACCGGCAAGACGAACTGGGGCCCGCACAGCTACTACGTCGCTCTGATCGTCGAGACCGGCCTCGTCGGCACGGCGGTGTTCGCTGCATTCCTCTTCTGGGTCTTCCGCCGCCTGAGCGCGGCGCGCGCACTTGGACGCGCACTCGCCGCGGCGCGCGATCCGCTCGCGGCGCGTGTGCGGCAGCTCGCCTGGGGATGTAC
>JBAQHS010000241.1:0-7232 GCA_049288455.1 Gaiellaceae bacterium
ACGAGGGATGGCTCGAGGACATCGACGAGGCGCTGGCGACGCTGCCACAGGGCGAACGCGACGCGGTCGAGCTCCGCGTAGTGCACGAGCTCACGTACGACGAAGTCGCGCGAGGACTCTCGACGACGCCCGGCGCCGCGCGCGTGCGTGTCGCACGCGGGCTCGGGCGCCTCAGAGAACGACTCATCCGAGATGAACGGGAGGCAGTGTGATGAACGAGAACCTGGAGCGGCTCGGTAACGAGCTCGAAGCCGCAGTGCGCGAGCAACTCGCGCCGCGAAGACGAATGCGAAAGAGGCTGGCGGTCGCCGCAGTGGCACTCGCCGTCGCAGTGCCGAGCGTCGCACTGGCCGCGGCGCACTTCAGCTCCACCGAGGACGTGGCGAAGAGCCTGCCTGCCGGAACGCTCTCCCTCGCAGGCACAGAGCCCACGTGCACGACCGTCTCCGACGGCGTCGAGTACCACTGCACGCTCGCGAGGCCGCCGGCGCCCGAAGTGTCCGACTGGAAAGGCACCGTCGAGCCGACGGTCGACGCGACCAAGCACGTGAACGGCGGGTGCCGCGGGCTGAACAGCGCGGGCACCGAGTGGGAGTGCTACATCGGCCAGACGGCGGTGGACCAGCAGATCATCGGCCAGGGTTTCCTCGGGCAGTTCGCGCCGAGCCCCGGCGTCGGCTAGCTATTTCAAGGGGGTCATTGCCGGCTCCATCGGCTGCATCCGCGAGCCCATGGAGCCGGAGGGTTGCGTCAGGCCCGGCACGCTGCCTGGCGCTGACGCAACCCAGATGCCAGCGACGATGAAGCCGACAGCGAACACGCGCGTCAGGCGGAGTCCACCGGGCAGCACCTTCTGGGCGAAGATCAACGAGGCGACGATCACCATCCACAGCAGGCTCATCACACCGAGGGCGAAGAGCACGATCATGAGACCCCAGCAGCAGCCGACGCAATAGCCGCCGTGCTCGACGCCCATCCGGGCCGCGCCCAGGCGTCCTTCCCGCCAGCGGCCGAGGACGAAGTGCAGGGGACTGCGGCAATGGTTGAGGCAGACGGACTTCAGCGGCGTCAGCTCGTAGAGCCCGGCGAGCACGATTGCTCCGCCGGCGACGTACGGCCCCGCGCGATCCCAGGCGAGGAAGCCGGACCCCGCGTGAATCACGAGGCGGTACAACCCGTACGCGACGAGGCCGTAGGCGGCCCACACGGCGAGATAGCCGGCGGCGAAGATCCACACCGGGACGTACCCGCGCTCGCCCCGCTCGCGTTGGCTCGAGATGCGTTGGAAGAGCAGCACCATCGGCACCGCCGAGGGCAGCATCATCGCCGCCATCATCGTCACCCAGACGCCGAGGTACCAGCCAAGCGCGCCGAGGTCGGTGCCCGGCCCACCGTCCATGCCGCTCATTCGCTGCACGGTCACGATCCAGGTGACGAGCGCGACCGCAATCAGCACCGTGCCGACGAGCAGCGGGTCGCGCCTGACTGACCATCCGCGTTCGAGCGTGCTCATGGGTCCCCCGCGGGGAAGATCAATTGGACCAGTCGATCGGTGCGTAGTGTGCGTTCTTCCCTGAGTTGTCCCAGCGAAGACCGTGATCGGCGTACGTGCTGCCCGCGTCCCCGACTGCCATCGCGAGACCGGCCGGCGCAAACGGATGCGCGTTGGCCGCCCAGATCTCACCGTCGGGATTGATGCTCGGGACGGCCGAGACCGCGAGCGACATCACATCGTCGACTTCGATCGAGCGCTTCTTGCCGTCCTGGTGCCAGCGAATCGACGCGGGGCGAGCGCCGAGGACCTCGCCGATCAGCGGTGCAAGACTCGCCATCACGCCGCCCGCGCCGCCGGTGAAGATCGCCTGCAGCGCACCGCTCTGCGCCTCGTCAGCCTGATCGTCGAGGTAGAGCGCGACTTGCCAGTTCCCGTCCGCCATCACCCCGGGAGTCCGTGCGATCAGCGCGACGTTCAGCCCGTCGAGCGAGACATCGCCGAAGCTCCCTTCGTCGACATGGAAGCCAAACGCAACCTCGCATGCACCCTCCGTCGGCGCCGACGTCATCGGCGCCAACGCTGAGAAGAGACACGGGCAAACGATGTCGCAGTTGCAGTTCTCGACGTACTCACCCCGGATGCGCCAGCTCGTAGCTACGGCAGCCATTTCGACCTCCGATCGCGGTTCGATTCGACAGATACGGAGGCTATCCCACCCGCTCCACGTGTCCAGCCCCGAGGAGATTCCCGAGCCCGTGCTCAAGCAACTCATAAGCGCGCTCCAGGTCGGCGCGCAGCCGCCGGACCGCGGCCGGCCCGTGCTTGCCGGCGAGAGCCTGCTTGCGCGCGCCGCGGAAGACCTGCCGGTGCACGCTGATGAGCAGCCCGGCGGCGATCCGGGCGTCGCGCTCGTCAACGCCGGTCTCCCGCTGAATCGTGTCCGCGAGCACGTGCGCGAAGCGCGCCATCACCTCGAGTTCCTTGGCCTGCAGGGCCATCGACTCCTCGATGGTCCGTGCGAACGTGGCGAACCCAGGGCTGCAGAGACGCGGGCACTCCGCGACCTGCAGCCTGCGCAGCGCACTGATGATCGACTCACCGGGCGCCCGGTTGCTGATCGCCTCGACAAGTGCGGCCTCACGCTTCGGCACCTCGTCGTAGAAGAGGTCTTCCTTCGTGGGGAAGTAGTTGAACACGGTTTTCTCCGAGACACCCGCCGCTGCCGCGACCTCGGCGACCGTGACGTGGTCGAACCCGCGCGCGACAAAGAGCCGCATCGCCTCGTCGGCGATCTGCTGGCGCGTGTGCAGCTTCTTCGATTCCCGCAAACCCACGAATCCAGTGTATCCCGATTGTTACAGTTGCAGGAATCTTGCTGTGTCTGTAAGTTTGTCTGAACCAGACTCGTCGGAAGGGGATTGCATGCTCGCCCGTCTCGCTCATTTCGTTGCCCGTCATCGGTGGCCCGTCATCGCCGTGTGGGTTGTCCTCACCCTCTTTGGCGGCTTCGCCGCCGGCCGCGTCTCGAAGCGCTGGTACCAGAGCTTCTCGATCCCCGGCAAGCCGGCATATGAGGCGAACCAACGCACACTCAAGGCGTTCGGCGTGGGCGTGCGTCCCCCGACGGTCGTCGTGTTTCACACGGACGGCGATGCGACGAAGAGCGATGCGATCAAGGCGGCAATGGGCCGCGCCGCGGCAGCGAACCCCGGCGCACTGACGAGCTCGTACTTCTCGACCCAGAACAACCTCGCGTACGTGTCACAGGACCGACACACGGCATTCGAGGAGATCTACCCCGCCGGGCTCGCGAAGTTCGACACGAAGAGCGGCGCCGACCGCACGCGCTCGGCTGCTGCACGCGGGCTCCCCGCTGGGACGACCGTCGAGGTGACGGGCCATGATCCACTCGAGGAAGCAAGCACTCACGGCTCGAGCGGCGGGCCGAGCGTGCTGCTCGAAGGCGTGATCGGCGGTCTCGGCGCGCTCGTGATCCTGCTCTTCGTCTTCGGCACGCTGCCCGCGGTCCTGATGCCGATCGTCGTCGCACTCGCGGCGATCCTCAACACGTTCACATTGATCTGGGGCCTTACCTACATCACCAACGTGTCGATCATCGTGCAGTTCCTGATCGCGCTCGTTGGGCTCGGCGTCGCAATCGACTACGCACTGCTGATGATCTTCCGCTTCCGCGACGAACTGCGTGAGGGCGAGGATGTCGAGACCGCGCTCGTCGAGACGATGACGCACGCCGGACGGTCGGTGATCGTGTCCGGCTCGACCGTCGCTGTCGGCTTGCTCTCCTTGGTCATCCTGCCGCTGCCGTTCATTCGCTCGATGGGCATCGGCGGCATGCTGATTCCTGCCGTCTCGGTGATCGCTGCGATCACTCTCCTGCCGGCGCTCCTCGCTGTGCTCGGCGAGAACATCAACAGCATCCGGGTGATGCCGAAGCGGTTCGTCGACAGCGGCCATCCGGAGGACGGCATGTGGGGCCGCTGGGCGCGCCTCGTCCTGCGGCGGCCGTGGCCCGTCGCGATCACGGGCATCGTGATCGTCGCCGTGCTCGCCGGGATCGGGACGCAGCTGAACCCGAACGAGTCGCAGCTGAAGAACTTCCCGGGAACCGGCACGGCAATCGCCGGCCGCCAGATGCTCGCCGACGCCAACATCAGCGCCGGCGTGATGAAGCCGTTCGACGTGCTCGTCGAGAACAACTCCGACCCGAACGCGATTGCAGCGAAGGTGAGCAAGGTCGACGGCGTCACAGGCGCTGCGGTTCCCGCCGGCTGGCGGCACGGCTCCGACTCGATCGTGGAGGCGTTCCCCTCCGTCGACGGCGCCGCCCCCGGGATCCAGACGATCGTCGATCGCGTCAACCAATCGCTCCAAGGCACAGGTGGCACGCTCGGCGGCACCTCGGCAGTCGACCGCGACTTCGTTCACGCCGTGTACGGCAACTTCCCGTACGTGCTCGCGTTCGTGCTGATCCTGACGCTCGTCCTCCTTGCCCGGGCGTTCCGGTCGATCGTGCTGCCGATCAAGGCCGCGGTCCTGAACCTCGTATCGCTCGGTGCCGCGTTCGGCATCGTCGTCTTCGTGTTCCAGGAGGGGCACGGCTCGTCGCTCTGGAACATCACCGCGACGCAGTCGATCACCGCCTGGATCCCGCTGATGATCTTCGCGTTCCTCTTCGGGCTGTCGATGGATTACGAGGTCTTCATGCTGACGCGGATGCGCGAGGCCTACGACGAGACCGGGTCGACGGAGAAGGCGATCGAGCTCGGACTCGCCCGAACCGGCAAGCTGGTCACGAGCGCGGCGTTGATCTTGATGTTCGCGTTCCTCGTGCTCTCGTCGAGCCCCGGCTTCGAGATCAAGGAGTTCGCGATCGGTCTCGCGGCGGGGATCATCTTCGACGCAACCGTGATTCGCGCTCTGCTCGTTCCGTCGCTGATGCGCCTGCTCGGCCCCGCCAACTGGTGGCTGCCGGACTGGACGCGGACGGCGCTCTTCCTGCCTCGGCGCGAGGAACGCCTGCCCGAGCCCGCGGCCGAGAACGTCTGAACTGGGAGACAAGGATGGCGGCGGCCGAAATCGACCCCGGCCGCCGCCATCCTTGTTCGAAGCCCCTACCGGTTCGGGATCGCGGAGACCTGCGCGACCGCCGAGATACCCGGCGCGGGCTTGAAGCTGTAATGCATCGAGACACCAGCGGCGTAGGGCACGCCTGAGTCCTGCCAGCCCTGTCCGTCGTTGTAGTTGACCCAGAAGTCCTGGCTCTGTCCAAACGGCGGGGCGGTCAGGCCAGGCGCACCGGCCTGCCAGTTCCCATCACCGTTGAAGTGGAACGCGCCGCTTCCGAAGGTGGGATCGTTGTGGGCACAGAACGTCTGTGTCGAGTCGAACGTGCCGTCGGCGTTGAAGGCGTACCAATCCCACTCGCCACCGAGCCCGACCATCTCCGTGCAGAACGGGTTCGTCTTTGCGTCGCAGTTCAGCGACAGAGCGGCCTGGTACTGCGCAGTCTTGCCGTACGCTGCCCCCGCGGACGGCGCCGAGATCGAGGCCGCGGCGAATGCGACCGCAGCAATCCCGAGCAGAACGAGAGATCTCCGCATCGTGCTCCTCCCCTTGTTCAGATTGGGTGAAAGTCGATCGTCGGCCGGTCGACGCCGCTCCGTCAAGGGGCAGGCGGCGTGCGGCAAGGTTTCTGTCAGGGCCGGGTCAACACGTACCACCCGGTGACCGCCTCGTAGCCGGTCGGCGCGAGTGCCAGCACATGGTCGCGCTCGTCGCCCTCGCAGCCGGCGAGATCCAGGTACGCATCGAGGTCGCGCGGCTCGCGGGTGACGACCTCACGACGCAGAACGAGGCTGTTCGAATCGAACAAGCCACGGAGATCGGCGTCGGCGAGCAACCGTGAGGTCGACGGGTCGCGCGCGTGCTCGAAGCGGGTGAGCTCGAGCGCGGCCAGCGGGTCGGCAGGCGCGAGCTGGTCGGCGACAAGGATCGTCCCACCCGGCCGGGTGACGCGAACGAGCTCGGCGACCAGGAGCTCCGGGCGGTGGGTGTGATGCAGCGTTCGCAACGTGCCGGCAACGTCGAACGAGAACGAATCGAGAGGAAGATGCTCGCCGTCACCGACCACGACCTGCACGTTGTCGGGCGCAAACGCTCGCGCCCGCTCGGCGAGCGCCTCGTCGATCTCGACCGCGGTCACCGTGCGAACGTGCGGCGCCAGCGCAAATGCAAGCGCACCGGTGCCGGTGCCGACGTCGAGCGCGCGCTCCTCGCCCGTCAGAGTGAGGAGCTCCTCGACCTGAGCGGCGAGACCCGCGGCGCGCGCCGCCTGCAGCGCAGCTCGACGTTCGACCCTGTCGGTCACGCGTCGATCACCACGCGGTTCGCGCGGGCAGAAGTCGAGTTGATGCCGCACGCGAGCTCGTAGGTGATCGTCCCGGCAAACGCAGCGTGGGCCTCGAGCGGGAGGCCGCCTCCGACGATCGTCACCGGCGTGCCCGGCGGCTGCGCATCGACGAGCTCGACCGCGAGCGCGTCCATCGAGATCACGCCGACGACGTTACACCGCTCGCCCGCGACGAGCACTTCCGTGCCGCTGAGGTCGCGCCGAAAGCCGTCGGCGTAGCCCAACGGCACGATCCCGATCCACGTGTCGCGCGCCGCAACGAACCTGCGGCCGTAGCCCGTCGAGTCTCCTGCATGCAACAGGCGGCACTGGGCGATCTCGCTCGTCCAGCCGAGCACCGGCTCGAGGCCATCGTCCGATGCAGCGGTGCCGAACGGCGACAACCCGTAGATCGCGATCCCGCAGCGCGCCGCATCGAGGCGGGACTCCGGCAGGCGCAGCGCCGCGGCGCTATTTGCCGCGTGGCGCGTCAAGTGCGCGAAGGGCTCGGTCGCGGTGCGAAACCGCTCGAGCTGACCTCGCGCGTAGTCCAGATCGACGTCCGCGGTCGCGAAATGGGTCATCACGCCGACGATCTCACGCGCAGGCGCCTTTAGCTCCGAGAGGCCCCAGCGCCCCATCCCTGTGTCGAGCTTCACGTGCACCGCGAGTCCCTCGGGGATCTCCTCCCCACGCCCGACGACGATGTCGAGACGTGCGTCCCGTGCGCGGGCGACATCACGGGGTGAGGCCGGACCGAGCACGAGCACGCGCGCCTCGGGGAGTGCCGGGCGCAGCTCGAGTGCCTCGGCGACCGTGGCGACGCAC
>JBAQHS010000242.1:0-3056 GCA_049288455.1 Gaiellaceae bacterium
GCCAGCGCGCGAACGAGCTCCGCGTGCTCGAGCCCGGCGTTGACGAACAGGGTCTGGCCCGGCTGGACATTCGCGCCCACCCTCACGATCAGGTCGGCGTAGCGGTCGATGCGTTGCACGGGAGCAGACAATATAGGCCTCTCTATCAGGTGTCGAGCGGGACGTCGTCCCAGTCGCTGCCGAGCCCGCAAAGCCAGTTGAGCGCGTGGTGCCGCTCGGCGGCGATCGACTGCGCCTCGGCGTGCTGCTCGGGCGAGAGATGGCGGTAGATCTTGCCGTACGCCCCGAAGTCACCCCGCGTCGGCGCGGGCAGGATCCCCTGCTCGAAGGCCCGCATCGCCGTCGCCGCGATCAGCTGGTCGAAGCTCGCGTAGCGCTCGGGCAGCTCGACATCGCTCTGCGTCTCCTCGTCCTGGAGCCCGCTCGTGCGCGCCCGCCAGTGCCAGAGCCGCGCAGTCTCGCCCTCGAGCTCGATCTCGTCGGCGGGGCGCAGCGCGGCGCCCTCGAGCGAAGCGTGCGCGACCTCGTCCGGGTCGAACGCGGTGTCGTACGCCGGTAGCTCCGCAAGCTGCAGTGCCCAGAGGAGCGTCCCGAGCGCCTCGCCGTGCCAGACCGCATCGACGACGGCGGGGTCGGTCTCCGCGCCCGGCAGGCGCGCCAGGGCGTCCTGGAGCTCCACCTGGAGCACCCGGGCCTGCTCGAGAGCCTCGCCTTGTGACCGGGGCTTGCGGCGTGGCGCCATCACGCGAGTATGGCGTCGATCCTGGCCAGCGTCTCGGTGTCCAGTTCGATCCCCGAGGCGCTCGCGTTTTGGTGCACCTGCTCCGGCCGGCTCGCGCCGACGATCGCCGAGGCGACGTTCGCCTCGCGAAGCACCCAGGCAAGCGCGAGTTGCGCCATCGAGACGCCAAGCCCAGCAGCGATCGGCAGGAGTTGCTCCACGCGCTCGAGGACGTCGTCGGAGAGGAACTCGCCCATCATGCGGCCCATCCGGGCGTGGGTCGCGCGCGTTCCCTCCGGCGGCGCGGCGCCCGGCCTGTACTTCCCTGTGAGCGCGCCCTGTGCGAGGGGCGACCAGACAATCTGCGAGATGCCGTTCGCCCGGCAGAGCGGGATCACCTCGTTCTCGGGATCGCGCCAGAGCAGCGAGTACTGCGGCTGCGAGCTGACGAACTTCGCCCAGCCGTGCTCGCGCGAGAGGTCGAGTGACGCCTGGATCTGCGCGGGGCTCCACTCGCTGAAGCCGATGTAGCGGGCCTTGCCGGAGGCGACGACGTCGTTCAGCGCCTCCATGGTCTCCTCGAGCGGCGTCGCGTGGTCGTAGCGGTGGCACTGGTAGAGGTCGACGTGGTCGGTCTGCAGCCGTCGCAGCGACTCGTCGATCTGCTTGCGCACCTGGACACCGGAGAGGCCCTGGTTCTCGCCGGAGTCGTCCATCGGGAAGTAGAGCTTCGTCGCGAGCACGTACGAGTCGCGCGGCCGTCCCGAGAGCACGTCGCCGAGGAAGCTCTCGGCGGCGCCGAGGGCGTAGACGTTTGCCGTGTCGATGAAGTTGATCCCTGCGTCGAAGGCGGCATCGACGCAGGCGCGGGCGGCCGCATCGCCGACACCGCCACCATAGGTCAGCCAGGAACCGAGGCTGATCTCGGAGACCTGCAGGTCGCTCGAGCCGAGTTGTCTGTATCTCATGTCGAAGTCGTACCCGTTCCGGCGCAGTTGCCGTCGGGGCCTACCGATACCGTAAATTCAGAGGCTTGATGTGAATTACACGCACTCACGGATGGTGGCTCAGACACGGCGCATCTCGCCCGGGTCGGGCTTGAACGTAGGCACCGCTATGTCCTTCGCCCGACCCGACCGACCTGCTTGGTCTGAGCCATCCCCGCAAGCACCCAGATCCACATCAAACCTCTGATGGCGAAAGCAGCAGCCCTCCAGCATGTGTGCTCCGAATGCGGCACGTCGTCGGGCCGTTGGCTCGGGCGCTGTCCGGGCTGCGCCGAGTTCGGGACGATGATCGCGGAGACGCTCCCATCGCGCGCCGAACGGGGCCGCGAGCGGGCGCCCGGCCGCGCGCCGCTGCGCCTCGTCGACGTCGTCGCAGAGGAGTCCGAGCGCATCTCGACAGGCATCCCGGAGCTCGATCGCGTGCTCGGCGGCGGGCTCGTGCCCGCCTCGCTCGTGCTCGTCGGCGGCGAGCCGGGGGTCGGCAAGTCGACCCTCCTGCTCTCGGCGCTCGGCGCGATCTCCGGCGAGCGCCGAGCCCTCCTCGTCACGGGCGAGGAGTCGGTCGCCCAGGTGAAGCTCCGGGCCGCCCGGGTCGGCGGGTGCGACCGAATCGAGATCCTCGCCGAGACCGATCTCGACGCGATTTGCGACCTGCTGGAGCGGGAGCGGCCCGCTGTCTGCGTGATCGACTCGGTCCAGACGCTCTGGTCGCCCGACATCGGCTCTGCGCCGGGCTCGGTCGCCCAGGTGCGCGAGGCCGCCGGCCGCCTGTTGCGTGTCGCGAAGGAGAGCGGCGTTGCGACCTTCCTCGTCGGGCATGTCACGAAGGACGGCTCGGTCGCCGGGCCGCGCATGCTCGAGCATCTCGTCGACTGCGTGCTCCAGTTCGAGGGCGACCGGTATCACGCCCACCGCATCCTGCGCGCCGTGAAGAACCGCTTCGGCTCGACGAACGAGCTCGGCGTCTTCGAGATGACGGGTGCCGGCCTTGTCGGCGTTCCCGACCCCTCGGAGCTCTTCGGGCGCACCCACCCGGGGGAGATCGGCGCCGCCGTTGCCTGCGTGCTCGAAGGCACGCGGCCGCTCCTGCTCGAGATTCAGTCGCTCGTCGCGCCCACCGACCTCGCGATGCCCCGCCGCGTCGGAACGGGCGTCGACCCCAAGCGGCTCGCGATGATCGTCGCCGTGCTCGCCCGCCACGCCGGCCTGCCGCTCGGCGGCGCGGACGTCTTCGTGAACGTCGCGGGGGGCGTTCGCATCGACGAGCCGGGCGCGGACCTCGCGATCGCGCTCGCGATCGCGTCTGCCGCGAAGGGCGTGCCCGTCCG
>JBAQHS010000243.1:0-19738 GCA_049288455.1 Gaiellaceae bacterium
GTTGCGGCCTAAACGTGTTGTGGGGGGCTCGGGTGCGCGAGCCGCCCTCGAGGTATCTCCGATTCGTCGCGCTCGTTAGCGGCGTGCGAACGCGCCGAGCAGAACGAGTACGACGACCACGATCAAGACGATCAAAAGAATGCTCATGAAGTGTTGCCTCCCGCTCGTTTGTTCTAGGACAACGAACGAGGGTGCAAATCGGTTGCGGGTGAACCGACGAGTTGTGCAGCCGCTCAGGCCTGGGTGACGCGAACCTCGGCCCCTGCCTTCTTCAGCAGGGTCGAGAACGGGCAGCCCTCGTCGGCTCGCTGGATGGCAGCCGCGAGCGAGTCGCCGGAGGCGTCCTCGACGTCCGCGTCGACTGTCACGTTCGAGCCGATGATCTGATGGCCCTCGCCCGGGATCTCGTCCATGACGATCGTGCAGTGGACCTCCAGGCGGCCGGCAGGCGTGTTGTCGCGCGCGAGCTCGCTCCCGAGCGACATCGTGAAGCACCCTGCGTGCGCGGCGGCGAGCAGCTCCTCGGGGCTCGTCTTGCCCTCAGGGTTGGCGATGCGTGATGCGAGCGTGAACGGAAGCTCGCTGAACGCCCCGGTGTCGCCGCTCAGGTGACCGGTACCACGTGCGACGTTCCCCTCCCACACCACCTTTGCGCTCCGTTCGATTCTCGGCATGCTCAGCTCTCCTTAGTAGGTGGCAAGTGTCCCGTCCGGGTAGTACGCCTCCGCGGGTGACCCTGCGGGCCGGAACACGCCGAGCACGCGCATCTCGGTCGTGCCCGTGTTGGCGAGACAGTGCACGAGCCGGGACGGCAGGTGAATGCACGAGCCGGCTCGAAGGCTCGCCTGCTCACCGTCGATCTCGAGGTAGCCCTCACCTTCGAGCACGTAGATCACCTCGTCGTAGGTATGGAAGTGATCGGGAGCGCGCCCCGGCGGGATCAGGCCGATGAACTGCGTCACCGAGGCGCAACCGGTGTCGGGGTGAGCGCCGAGGACGAATTGCCGCCCGGCCGTCGCGCTCTGCCGTCCCGCTTCATCGAGGTCGATGACGGCAAACGGGCTTGCCGCCGGCTCCGGATCGTGCACGACGACCGACAGGACGGCCAGCGCTTCCGCGTCGGCGATCGACCACGCCTCACCGCGCTCGATGAAGGCCGCCGTGCCGGGTCGCAGGCCGTGCTCGCCGTCGCCGAAGACGAGTGCGCCTTCGCCTGCGAGCACATAGAGCACCTCGGTCGCGTCATCGTCGACGCGCTCGGCCGACTCGCCGTCGAAGCGGAGCACGCGTTGTGTGAAGACCGAGCACCCGCGGTCGGCGTCGAAGAGCCGGCCGTCCGGGTCGTCGGTCTCGTGCATCGCGTACTCCACGTCCATAGGCTACGCACATGTCTGCGGTCGACCTGGTGAAGCGCTCGTATGCCGCCTTCGAGCTCGGCGACCTCGACGGGGTGCTCGGCGACATGGATCCCGGCATCGAGTGGCAGCAGGCCCAGGGCCTGCCGCACGGAGGCACGTATCACGGGGTCGCCGAGGTGCGCAAGAACATCTTCGACCCGCTCGACGAGGAGTGGTGGGACGAGTTCTCGGCGGTGCCGACGGAGTTCCTGGACGCGTCCGGCGAAGTCGTCGTCCTCGGCCGCTACCGTGGCCGCGCGAAGGGGACGGGCAAACAATTGGACGTTCCGTTCGTCCACGTATGGACAGTGCGTGGTGAAAAGGCGGTGCGGTTCCGCCAGTTCCTCGACACCGCGGGCTGGATCGAAGCTCTGTCCTAACACGCCAGATCGCGGATCAGAGATTTGATCAGATCGTTGACACCCCTCGTCCGGATGGGCGACACTCCGTTCCCCCAATGTCGATTTTCCCCCCAGGACTCCAGCAAGGAGGATTCCGAATGAAGAAGAGCATCGGCTTCGCTCTCGTGGTGCTCGTCACCGCGGTCGTGGCTGCCAGTGCCCAAGGCTCGCCGAAAGTCGCGGTTTCCGCGTCTGCGGCGCAGGCCATCAGCTGCACCAGCACGATCACGCTTCCGCTCGTCACGCCGGTCACCGGCGGCGCCGGCTTCCTCGGCGCCGAGCAGGGTGCGTGGGCGAAGTATGCGGTCAGTACCCTCGCCAAGCCTCTCGGGCTGAAGGTCAAGTTCGTGCTCGGCGACACCCCGGTCGAGCAAGGACCGGCACCCGCCCAGGCTCTGGCGCAGAAGTACATCGCCGACAAGAGCGTCGTCATGGTGCTCGGCCCATCGACGTCTGGTGCGGTCGCGGCCTCGAGCTCTTCGTACTACCAGGCCAAGCTGGCGCACATCTCGCCGTCCGCGACGCGGACGTCCCTGACGCAGGGCACGAACCGTGAAGCGACGCCGGCGTTCTTCCGCGACGTCCCGGGTGACTACATCCAGGGCCCGACGGATGCGCACTTCATGATCAACACCCTGCACGCGAAGAAGGTCTTCCTGATGGACTTCCAGGAGCCGTATTCGGTTGGCCTGTCGGATGCAGTCCAGGCCGTACTCCAGAAGGCCGGCGTCACGACGATCCGGAAGTCGGCACCGAACACGACGACCGACTACTCGGCGTTCGTCACGCAGGTGCCGAGCGATGCAGACGTGGTGTTCTTCCCGACGCAGAAGCCGCCGGACGCGCAGACGTTCGCGCAGCAGCTGATCGAGCAGGGCAAGAAGGCGAAGGTGTTCGGTGGAGACGGTTCGAACGACGCGACCCAGTTCAAGGTCCCGGGGTCGTACGTCTCGAACTTCGCACCGGACATCACCGGCATCGCCGCTGACAAGGCGATCATCGCCGGCTGGAAGAAGGCCAACCCCGGCAAGTCCGTGGGCTCCTTCGGCCCGCCGAGCTACGGCGCAGCGCAGATCGCGCTGAACGCGATCCACCTGGCCTGCGTGCAGGGCCATGGCAAGATCACCCGCCAGCTCGTCCTCCAGAACATCAAGAAGGTGCACGTTGCAAACTGGATCCTCGGTGGAGCGTTCAAGTGGTCGACAAAGACCAACGATCCACTGAACGCGAAGTTCTACATCTTCCAGATTCAGTCGAACGGCTCGTACAAGCTCGTCGGCTAATCGACGAGAGGTAACGGCACGACAAGGGGCGGCTCGGGTAACCGAGCCGCCCCTGATCCATCACCCCAGTGGATACGTTCATCCAGCTCACCATCGACGCGCTGACCCTCGGCAGCGTCTACGCGCTGATCGCGCTTGGCTACACGCTCGTTTACGGCGTGCTCAAGCTCCTCAACTTCGCGCACGGCGACGTCTTCATGGTCGGTTCGTTCATCGGCTACGGCGCGCTCCAGCTGCTCGGCGGCACCACCAATCCCAAGGTTCCGATTTGGGCGCTCCTCGTGCTCGTCACGTTCGCTGGGATGGCCGGGTGCGCGGTGCTCGGCGTCGTGATCGAGCGCTTCGCCTACCGACCACTCCGCGACGCGCCACGCATCGCCCCGCTGATCAGTGCCCTTGGTGTCTCGTTCTTCCTCGCGAACTCGATGCAGCTGCTCTTCGGCGCGACGCCGCGCAACTACGACACCTTCTCGTTGTCGAACGGAGCGCTGTACCTCCGCGGGATCGACATCGGCAACGTCCGTCTGCCGCTCCTGCGCATCATCACGATCGGCGCCGCGTTCGTTCTCATGGTGCTGCTCTGGTTCCTCGTGAACCGGACGCGTACGGGCAAAGCGATGCGTGCGACATCATTCGACCGCGAGGCGGCGGCGATGATGGGCATCGACATCGACAAGGTGATCGTCTTCACGTTCGTGCTCGGCTCCGCGCTCGCGGGCGCCGCCGGCGTGTTGTTCGCGCTCCGGGTGCCGACTCAGGTCTCGATCGGCTTCGTCGCCGGGTTGAAAGGCTTCACGGCGGCAGTGATCGGCGGGATCGGCTCGATTCCGGGTGCGATGGCCGGCGGGCTCATTCTCGGCTTCGCCGAGTCGTATGCCCAGGGGTACATCTCGACCAAGTGGTCCGACCTGATCGTCTTCTCGATCCTGATCGCGTTCATGATCTTCAGGCCGCAGGGCCTGCTCGGGCGCGCGGATATTCGGAAGGTATGAGCGTGGGGCTGACCGACCGGAGGGGGTGCCAATGAGCGACTCGACGCCGCACGGCTCGCACACTCCGGCGACCGGCCCGGCGGTGGGCCAGGACGAGTGGGTCGCGCGGCACGCCGAGCGCCGGTGGCTCCGGAGCGAAATGCTCGGGCCGTTCGAGGATCGCGTGCGCGCGATCTCGTGGTGGGCCTGGCTCGTGCTGTTCATCGCCGCCATGTCGCTGCTGCCGGTATTCGAAAGCAGCGGCTATGTCCGTCGCGTCGGGTTCGACACCGTGCTCTACATGCTGCTCGCGCTCGGCCTGAACGTCGTCGTCGGCTGGGGCGGGCTGCTCGACCTCGGCTATGTCGCGTTCTACGGGATCGGTGCCTACGCCTACGCCGTGCTCGACTCGCCGAAGTTCGGCATCCATCTCCCGTCACCCGTCGCGATCCTCGTCGTCGTGATCATCGGCGCGGTGGTCGGGCTGTTGCTCGGCCTGCCCTCAAGGCGCCTGACGGGCGACTACCTGGCGATCGTCACGCTCTTCTTCCTGCAGCTCTTCCAGACACTGATGACGAACGGCGACAACGCGTTCGGGCACAACCTGACGGGCGGGCCGAACGGGATCCTCAACATCGACCCGCTGCACCTGTTCGGGCACAACCTCATCGTCCAGCATGCCGGCGTCTTCGCCGTCTCCTACTACTACGTCGCGCTTGGTGTTTTTGCGGTCGTCTACGTGGCGCTCCGGTTCGTCAACCTTTCTCGAACTGGACGCGCGTGGCGCTCGCTGCGTGAGGATCCGCTCGCGGCCGAGGTGATGGGGATGCCGGTCAACTGGTTGAAGCTGATGAGCTTCTCCTTTGGCGCGGCGGTCGCGGCGCTCTCGGGCTCACTGTTTGCCTCACTCAGTGCCAGCGTCTTTCCGCTCACGTTCTACTTCACGCTCCTGATCACGATCTACACGATGGTGATCCTCGGCGGCTCGGGGAGCATGCCCGGGGTCGTTGCGGGCGCGCTGATCATCGGCCCGCTGCTCGAGCTTCTCCGCGAGCCCAGCAAGGCACGTGGCGTGTTCTTGATTGCGCTCGTCGGCGGCCTCGTCTTTGCATTCCGCCGCTCGCGCACGCTCGGGGTGATTGTCGCCTCGACGCTGGCGCTCGGCTTCGTACTGCATGGGATCGCTTCGTCCCTGCACGGCTCGTGGGTGGCAGGCGAGCACGCGGGCGGCATCGCCGGCGCGTGGGCGCACTGGGTGATCGTCCCCAGCCATCTCGCCGGTTGGATCGCCCCCACGACCTACGTGACGCTGATCGGTGCTGCGCTCCTGTTGACCCTGACGCATGGGCTGGTGCGGCTCGTGCTCCTGCCGCCGGTGCTCTACCTCGCGGCGTTCGTCTGGGAGAACGTGATGCTCGTGAATCCCGAGCCCACGCGGTACATCGTGCTCGGGCTGATCCTGATCGCCCTGATGATCGTCCGGCCGAACGGCCTGCTCGGCGAGCGGCGAGTGGAGATCGTCTGATGCCGCTGCTCGAGCTGCACGGAGTGTCGCTTTCCTTCGGCGGCCTGAAGGTCGTCGACAGCCTCGACCTGCACGTCGACGAGGGCGAGATCGTCAGCGTGATCGGCCCGAACGGTGCGGGGAAGACGACGCTCTTCAATCTCGTCACCGGAATCTATGAGCCGGACATGGGCGACATCTTGCTCGACGGCCAGAGCCTCGTCGGCTTGCAGCCGCACCAGATCACCGGCCGCGGCATCGCGCGGACGTTTCAGACGCTGCGTCTCTTCCTGAACATGTCGGTGAAGGAGAACGTGATGGCGGCCGCCTACGGGCACACCCACGCGGGCGTGTTCCGCTCGATGCTGCGCACCCCTGGCATGCGGCGCGAGGAGCGCGAGATCGAGAAGCTCGCAGAGGAGCGGCTGGCGTTCTTCGGCGAGCGCCTGATGGGCTATCGCTGGAACCAGCCTGCCTATTCGCTCTCGTACGCGAACCGTCGCCGCCTCGAGATCGCGCGCGCGACCGCGACCAAGCCAAGGCTGCTGCTGCTCGACGAGCCCGCCGCGGGGATGAACCCCAAGGAGACGCACGAGATCACGGAGCTGATCGAAAAGCTTCGGACAGACGGCGGCTACACGATCCTCGTGATCGAGCACGACATGCACGTCGTCGAAGGCATCTCGGACCGCGTCGTCGCGCTCGACCATGGTGTGAAGATCGCCGAAGGGTCGTTCGACGCTGTCGCGACCAACGAGAAGGTGGTCGAGGCCTACCTCGGCCTTCAGACCGCGAGCACGAAGTGAGCGAGAACGGCACCCAGCCGCTGCTCGAGCTCGACGCCGTCGACACCTACTACGGCCAGATCCACATTCTCCAGGCGCTCTCGATCAGCATTCAGCCGGGTGAGCTGGTCTGTTTGCTGGGCGGGAACGCCTCCGGCAAGTCGACGACGCTGAAGACGATCCTCGGGATCGTGAAGCCGCGCAACGGCACCGTCCGCATCGATGGCGAGGACGTCACGAAGCGGCCGACCAGTTATCGCATCGCTCGCGGCCTCGCGATCGTCCCGGAGAACCGCCGGCTGTTTGCGCCGATGACGGTGCTCGAGAACCTCGAGATGGGCGCCTATCTGCGCGGGGGCGGCGCGAAGGACGACTTCGAACGCGTCTACGAGCTCTTCCCCCTGCTCCACGAGCGCCGCTCGCAGCTCGCCGGCACTCTCAGCGGCGGAGAGCAGCAGATGGTGGCGATGGGCCGCGCGTTGATGTCGAGGCCGAAGCTGCTGTTGATGGACGAGCCGTCGATGGGGCTCGCGCCGATCCTCGTCGAGCGAAACTTCGAGATCATCAAGCAGGTGCACGAGTCGGGTGTCGCGATCCTCGTCGTCGAGCAGAACGCGAACGTCTCACTGTCGATCGCAGATCGGGGTTACGTGCTCTCGACCGGCCGCCTGGTGCTCGAGGGCAAGGCCGCCGACCTGCGCGAGGACGAGGACCTGCGGAAGGCCTACCTTGGCCGTTAGGTCTGATGTTTCGGCTTGCCGGTCGCGCTTCCCGATCTTCGAGCGGCTCGCCTACGTCAACTCGTGCTCCCAGGGTGCGCTCTCCGACTCTGTGCGCGCCGCTTACCTCGACTTCCTCGACGGCTGGGACGACCGGGGAGCGCCATGGGATTACTGGGTCGAGCGGTCCGAGTCGGCGCGCGCCGCGTTCGCGCGACTCGTCAGCGGCGAGCCCGACGACGTCGCGGTGACGACCTCCGCCTCGGCCGGCCTGAGCGCGCTTGCGAGCGCGATCGACTTCGAGGATCGCCCTCGCGTCGTCATCACCGATTTCGAGTTCCCCACGGTCGGCCAGATCTGGCATGCGCAGGAGCTGCGCGGCGCCGAGGTGGTGCACGTCGCCGCCGAGGGGAACGAGATCCCGCTGGAGCGCTTCGAGGCCGCGATCGACGAACGCACCGCGGTCGTCTCGATTACCGCCGTCTGCTACCGGAACGGCGCGCGCCTGCCCGTCGAGGAGATCGTGCGCATCGCGCACGAGCATGGCGCGCTCGTCGTGCTCGACGCCTACCAGGCGATCGGGACCTATCCGCTCGACGTACGAGCGCTCGGCGTCGACGTCATGACCGCGGGCGTCCTCAAGTATCTGCTTGCGTCGGCAGGACTCGGCTTCATGTGGACGGCGCCGGGCCTTGCCGAAGCCCTGCTGCCGACTCAGACCGGCTGGTTCGCCGATCGCAACATCTTCGAGATGGACATCACGGACTACTCCCCGTCGTCGACGGCGCGGCGGTTCCAGTCCGGCACACCGCCGATCCCCGCGATCTATGCAGGCATCGCCGGGATCGAGCTGATGGAGGAGATCGGGATCGCCGAGACGCGGGAGCACGTGAACGCGTTGAACGACCGGCTCATCGCCGGTGTCGACGAGCTCGGTGGCGTCGTCGTCACGCCGCGGGAGCACGAGCGGCGCGGCGCGCTCGTCTGCGTCAGGTCGACCGACGCACCCGCGCTCGTCGGGGCGCTGCAAGCCGACGGCTGCGTCACCTCGGAGCGCGACGGGAGCCTCCGGATCTCCGCGCACGCCTACAACACCGACGAGGACATCGACGCCGTCCTCGCCTCCCTCGCGCGCCACCGCGCGCTCCTTGCGTGAACGGCGGCGTTCGCAACCTGGTTTGGTCTTCAACCAGGTAGCCGAGTTTCGAACTGCGTAGGATCGCTGGTAGAAACTTGCGTTCAGTGGATCAGACATTTTATAAAATGAGGTTCGATGCTCCTTCGTGAAGTCGGTTACGCGCGTCCCGAGTCCCTCGCCGAGGCGCTCGAGCTGCTCGCGGCCGACGACGGAGCGCGGGCGCTCGCCGGTGGCCAGACGCTGATCAACGTCATGAAGGCGCGCGCAGGCTCGCCCGACTCACTGATCGACCTCGCCCGCATCGAGGAGCTCAAAGGCATCGACCTCGCCGGGGACGGGACGCTGACGATCGGCGCGATGACGACCTACACCGAGCTCGTCGAGTCGAGCGAGGCGCGCGCGCGTCCGATCATCGGTGAGGTCTGCGCGCAGATCGCCGACGTGCAGGTGCGGAACCGCGGGACGATCGGCGGCAACATCTGCACGAACGATCCGACGAACCACCTGCCGCCGCTGCTCGTCGCGCTGGACGCGAGGCTGACGATCCGCGGCGCAGGCGGCGAGCGAGCTGTTTCGGCAACGGACTTCTTCCTCGGCGTCTACATGACGGCGGTCGCGCAGGACGAGCTCCTGACCACGATCACGATTCCGGCGGGCCGCGGCGATGGTTTCGCGGCGGTCACGCTCGGCGTCGAGGGCACGTGCATCGTGAGCGCCGCCGCATCGCTGAACGGCAGCGCCCGCATCGCGCTTGGCTGTGTGGATGCGGTTCCGGTGCTGCTCGAGCCCGCGTCCGCCGACGCGGATGCCGTGCGTGCCGCGGTGCGCGGTGCGCAGCTCGATCCCCCGTCCGACGTGCACGCGTCGAGCGAGTACCGCACGCATCTCGCCGAGGTGCTGGCCGTGCGCGCGCTCGAGCAGGCGTCCGAGAAGAAGGGAAGCTGAACGTGGACGCAGGAACCGTCACGACCGAACGCTCGATCTCGGTGACGATCAACGGCACGACCTACGAACGTGAGGTGGAGGCGCGGAAGCTGCTGATCCACTTCATGCGCGACGACCTGGATCTCACCGGCAGCCACATCGGATGCGACACCGGCAACTGCGGCGCCTGCTCGGTGATCGTCGACGGGTCGCTCGTCAAGAGCTGCATGATGCTCGCGGTTCAGGCCGACGGCTCGACGGTCGAGACGGTCGAAGGCCTGGCCGACGGCGAAGAGCTCTCGAAGCTGCAGAAGGCATTCAGCACGCACCATGCGCTGCAGTGCGGGTACTGCACGCCGGGCATGCTGATGAGCGCAACGGCGCTCCTGCGCGCGAACCCACAGCCGTCCGAGGCGGAGATCAAAAAGGGCCTCCAGGGCAACATCTGCCGTTGCACCGGCTACTGGAACATCTTCGAGGCTGTCAAAGAAGCGAGTGGGCAGTGAGTTCCACCACGATCGCTCCCGAGCAGGTCGAGGTTGAGGCACCCGCCGAGCAGTACAAGGGCCAGAGCGCCCCGCGGAAGGAGGACCGCCGCCTCGTCCAGGGGCAGGGCGTCTTCGTCGACGACATCAAGCGCCACGGCATGGGCTACATCCATTTCGTTCGCTCGCCGTACGCGCACGCGCACATCACGGCGATCGACGTCTCGAAGGCCGAGGAGATCAAGGGGGTCTACGGAACGCTGACCGGCGAGGAGGTCGCGTCGCTGACCGATCCGTTCTTCCAGATCTCGTCTGTGCCGGGCGCGAACCTCAAGGACTTCGCGCTGGCGGTTGGCAAGGTTCGCTACGTCGGCGAGGCGATAGTCGCCGTCGTGGCCGAGACACGCGAGCTCGCGCGCGACGCGTCGGAGCTCGTCGAGATCGAGTACGAGCCGATCGCGCCGATCACCGACGCCCGTCACGCGCTCGCAGGCGATGCGCCCGCGATCCACGAGGAGGCGGGCGGCAACCTGATGTGGCAGGGCACGTACGAGTGGGGCGACCTGGACGCTGCGTTCGCCGAGGCCGACAAGATCGTGAAGATCGACGAGCTGCACTTCCATCGCTTCAACTCGACGCCGCTCGAGACGAACGGCGCGCTTGTGGAGTACAACCGCGGCACCGGGCAGTGGACGATTCATACGAACAATCAGTTCCCGGGATTCGCGGCGATCATGATGGGGCCGGCGATGCGCACGGGGCTCGACAAGCTCCGCTTCGTCACGCAGGACATCGGCGGCGGCTTCGGCAACAAGATCACGTCGCACCCGCAACTCGTCGCGTGCTGCCTTCTCGCCCGCAAGCTCGGCAGGCCGGTGCAGTGGACGGAATGGCGCACCGACTTCCACTCCTCGATGTCGCACGGCAACGAGCGCTGGTTCCAGGACACCGAGGTCGCGGTGAAGAACGACGGCACCCTGCTCGGCTTCCGGACGAAGGCGCTCGACGATGCGGGCGCGTGGCTGCGCTATGAGCCGCTCGGCGGTGTGATCTGGGCGCAGGTGACGCCCGGCATGTACCGCTGGCGTCACATCTCACTTGAGTTCACGCAGGTCGCGACGAACAAGGCGCCGGTGTCGCCGAACCGCGGCTATTCGCGGATGCAGCACCTCTGGTTCACCGAGCGGATCATCGACATCGTCGCGCACGAGCTCGAGCTCGACCCGGTCGAGGTCCGCAAGCGCAACTACATCCGCGCCGAGGACATGCCGTACGAGACGCCGAACGGCTGCGTCTACGACTCAGGCGACTACGCGCGCATGCTCGACATCGGCCTCGACCTGATCGGGTGGAGCGACCGGGAGGCGAAGCGCGCCGAGGCTGCATCCCGAGGCAAGCTGCTCGGCGTCGGCATCGGCTCGACGCTCGACTCGGGCACGAACAACTTCGGCCAGTCGCGGATGATCAACCCGGAGCTGCAGTTCTCGGGGAACAACGAGGTCGCGACGGTGAAGCTCGACATCTTCGGCGAGATCGTCGTCACGCTCGGCACGACGCCGCAGGGTCAGGGCCACGAGACGACGGCCGCGCAGGTCGTCGCGGACATCCTGCGGTGCTCGATGGACGACGTGCATGTGCGCGCCGGGCACGACTCCTACTGGAACTCCCACGCAGGCTTCTCCGGCACCTACGCCTCACAGTTCGCCGTCACCGGGCTTTCGGCGGTCAAGGGCGCGACCGAGATGCTCGCGGCTGAGATCAAGACTCTGGCCGGCGCGGTCTTCGGGGGCGTTCCGCCGGAAGCGCTCGAGCTTGCCGACGGCGGCGTGCGCATCAAGGAGAACCACGACGCGTTCCTGCCGTTCATGGCGTGCGGCGCGATCATCAACGCGAACAACGCGGGCCTGCCGGAAGACCTCGGCGTGACGCTCAACTGCCGCTACGTGTACCGGCCGCCGTTCGAGGTGCCGGATGTCGAGAGGAAGTTCGGCAACCTGACGCTCACGTATGCCGCGCAGGTGCACGTCGCAGTGATCGAGGTCGACCCGGAGACGGGCTACTACGACATCGTCGACTACGCGGCCGTCGACGACTGCGGCAAGCGCATCAATCCGCAGATCGTCGAGGGCCAGGTCATGGGCGCCACCGCGCAAGCGCTCGGTGCCGCCGTGCACGAGCAGTTCGTCTACGACGAGGACGGCAACTTGCTGACACCGAACTTCTACGACTACCACGTGCCGCACGCGCTCGACATGCCGCCGCTGCAGACCGGCTTCGTCGAGAGCCCGTCACCGTTCACTGCGCTCGGCACCAAGGGAATGGGCGAGGGTGGCGGCGCCGGCATCCACGCGATCTGTGCCGCCGTGCAGGACGCCCTTCGGTCGAACGGCGGCGCGATCGTCGCCGATAGCGCGAACCCGTACCACACGGTGTGGGAGATGCTGCGCAATCCGGAGGCCACGAAGAAGCTCGTCTCCGTGGTCGACGCGTGAACGTCTCCGGCGAGCGCACGTTCGCTGCGCCGCGGCAGGCGGTGTGGGACGTGCTGAACGACCCCGGGTCGATGGCGAAGACGATGCCCGGTGTCCAGAGCTTCGACGTCCACGACGCCGAGCGCTGGACCGCGAATGTGAAGATCCCGCTCGGCCTCGGCGGGCTGAAGATGAAGATTGACATGACGAAGACCGAGGAGCGCGCGCCGGAGTTCGCGAAGCTGCAGATCAAGGGAACCGGCGTCGGTGCGATGTTGAGCATGGAGACGTCGTTCACGCTCGGCGATGCCGATGACGGTGGGACCTCCATGCAGTGGGCGGCGGACGTGAAGCTCGCCGGGCCTGTTGGCTCGATGGGCCAGCGCGTTCTGCAGCCGATCGTCAACCAGCAAGTGCAGCACGTGCTCCGCTCGCTCGATGCGCAAGTGCAGGCGGCGGTTGCCCAGAGCGCTGCCGCGGAAGACAAGGCTTAGGTCGGCTCGGTGGCGGTGCCGTTCCGCATCGGCGTGATGCAGCTGACCATGGAGCCGCTCGACGAGATGCTCGCGTCGGCCCGCGCGATGGACGAGGCGGGCATGGACACGATCTGGCTCGCCGAGGCGTATCCCTGGTGGCGCAAGCACGGGATGGAGGCGCGATCGTCGACCGGCGTCGCGGCGCTGATGGGACGCGAGACCGAGCGGCTGACGATCGGCTGGGGGATCATCGCGGCGTCGACGAGGCACCCGGTGCAGGTCGCGATGGACGCGCGGGTCGTGCAGGAGGCTGCTGGCCCCGGGCGCTTCATCCTTGGCTTCGGCACGTCGAAGATCTTCCTGAACAACACGAAGATGCAGACCAAGAAGACGCTCGGACCGATGCGCGATGCGGTCTCGATCGTGCGAGGCGTGCTCGGCGGCAAGCGGTTCGAGTACGACGGGGACACCTGGAGTGCGGACGTGCCTGCACTCTCCTCGGATGCCCATTCGCCACGGGAAGTGCCCCCGGTCTACGTCGCGGCGACAGCGCCGAAGATGCAGGCGCTCGCCGGTGAGATCGGCGACGGCTGCCTGACGCCGTCCATCACGACTCCTGATTTCGTGCGCTACACAATTGGCAATGTGCAGGCCGACATCGACATCGGTTGCACGGTGGTCGCCTCGATCCACGCGACCGACCGCGACAAGGGCCGCGACGGTGCGCGCGAGATCGCCGGCATGTATCTCGCCAACAAGGTGCAGAACATCCAGGGCTCGGCCGACACGCTGCTCGACCTCGCCGGACTCACGCAGGACGAGATCATCCCGGTCGCGGAGGCGATGGAGCACGGTGGCCGGCTTGCGGCGAAGGCGCACGTCACCGACGCGATCCTCGACAAGTGCAAGCCGATCGCCGGCACGCCTGACGACTGCATCGCCGCGATCGAGGAGTACAAGGCTGCCGGTTGCACGCACGTCATGCTCGAGTTGTGGGGCGAGGACCGCCACGAGCAGATCAGGCTGTTCGGCGAGCACGTCCTGCCGCACGTGCGCGGATAACGATGAGGATCAAGAAGGACCGGCTCGTCGAGACGGCGAGCGCGCTGATCGACGTCCCGAGCTTCACGGGCGACGAGCAGCCGATGGCCGAGTTGATGGTCTCGCTGTACGAGGAGCTGGGCTTGCAGGTGCAGTGGCAGCAGGTCGAGGACGGCCGCGCGAACGCACTCGGCACCTGGGCCGGAACGGGTGGCGGCAAGACGCTGATGTTCAACGGCCACATGGACACCTCGTACTCCGGTCGTGAGCCGTGGCTGAAGGACGTGGCGGGCTTCCAGCCGCACGCGTTCGTGAAGAACGGCCGCCTGTACGGACTTGGCATCTCGAACATGAAGGGTGCGCTCGCCTGTTACGTCGAGGCCGTGCGGGCGCTCCAGGACGCCGGCGTGAAGCTGAGCGGTGATGTGCTGATCGCCGCGGTCTGCGGCGAGATCGAGAAGACGCAGTACGCCGAGGCTCAAGGAGCGCAGTACCGTGGCTACGCCGCGGGCTCGCGCTATCTCGTCACCCACGGCGGCGTGGCCGACATGTGCCTGCTCGGCGAGCCGACGGAGGGAAAGGTCGTGCTCGGCCACTTCGGCGCGCTCTGGCTGCGCATCCGCACGCACGGGAACTTCATCCACACGGCGTTCAGTGAAGGCAAGCGTGGCGAGAACTCGGTGCTGCGGATGCACGACGTGACGAGCGCCGTCCTCGAGTGGATCCCGACCTGGGAGAACGATCCCGCGAATGTCTATCGCGGCGCGAAGGCGATCGTGAACGTCGGCGCGGTCCGTGGCGGCTTCGGCTGGCGCGTCTCGCGCACGCCGCATCACACCGATCTCTTCCTCGACATCCGCGTGCCGCCGACGAAGGCGATGGGCCTGGCGCGGCGCGAGGTGCTCGACTTCGTGCGCACGATTGCTGAGCGCTTCCCCGACTACGGGATCGAAGGCGAGGTGTACGTGACCGCGCCCGGCGCCGAGATCGAGGAGGGCCACGAGCTCGTCCAGGCCGTCGACGCCGCGCACGAAGAGGTCTTCGGTGCGGTGCCGGAGCGCGATGTGACCCGCTGGTTCAGCGACGCGTCCGCGTTGACGCGCTACGGCATTCCAACCCTCAACTACGGCACCTCCACGGGGCTGATGGACGTCGAGCTCGGCGAGAACCTCGACATCGACGGTCTCGTGAAGATGGCTGAGACGTATGCGCTCGTCGCACAGAAAGTGTGTGCATGAAGCTGATCACGTACGACGACGGCAAGGTGGGCCGGATCGACGGTGAGGAAGTCGTTCGTCTCGACGTACCGACGATGCGCGAGTACTTCGAGCGCGGCGGAGCCGACGAAAGTTCGGAACGCGTTGCGCTTGCCGACGCGAGGCTCCGTGCGCCGATCATCCCGAAGAAGTTCTTCCACACCGCGGGCAACTTTCGCGAGCACGAGGAGGAGTCGAAGAACGTGAACTGGGCGCACGCGATCGCGCCGTGGATCAACTTCTTTCAGAACACCGACGCGATCATCGGGCCGGATGCGCCGATCATCTATCCGGAGCACCTGACCGAGGAGCTCGACTACGAGCTCGAGCTCGCGGTCGTGCTGAAGAAGGCGGGCAAATGGTTCTCGCCCGAGGAGGCGGCCGACTACATCGGCGGCTACGTGATCTTCAACGACATCACCGCACGTGACATCCAGCGCGGCGAGATGAAATCCGGCGTCTTCAGCTTTTGCAAGGCGATCGACACGTTCTGCCCGCTCGGCCCGTGGATTGTCACACCGGACGAGATTCCCGACCCGCACGACCTGAAGATGGAGCTGCGTGTGAACGGCGAGACGCGCCAGGAGTCGCACTCGAGCCGCATGAGCGTGACGATTCCCGAGATCCTCTCCAACTTCTCGGCGCTCGGCTATTCGGCCGGCGACGTGCTCTCGACGGGAACGGTCTCCGGTGTCGCGGGGTTCAAGTCGCCCGAGGAGCGCGCGCTTCTCTATCTGAAGCCCGGCGACGTGATCGAGGCGGAGATCGAGGGAATCGGCGTGCTGCGTAACCCCGTCATCTCGTGGCAGGAGGGCCACGGCGAGCCTGCGCCGCCGCGCATTCGCCCCTGGGGCGACGCGTGAGCTGGGAGCGCGACGACCTGAAGCTCGAGCGCGTACGCGCGCTCATGGCCGAGCAGGAGCTCGACGCGCTCGTCGTCCGCGCGCCCGACAACGTTCTCTATCTGACGAACTTCTGGGGGATGAAGGGCTACGACGCGTGTGTTTTCCCGCGCGAGGGTGATGTCGTCCTCATCTGTCTCGAGGCGTCCGAGGAGGATGCGTCGCGCACCGCGTGGACGAGCGACGTGCGTCTCGTGCGCGGCTACGCCGAGGACGACCCGCGGCCCGCACCGGCGCGCACGCTCGAGGCTGCGCTCGGTGCGGCGCAGGACTACGGCAGCGTCGGCCTCGAGCTGACGCTCGGCACGCAGGCGTCCGACCGCATGGTCGGCGAGCCGACGACGTTCACGAAGGGTTGGTTCGATGCGTGGCCGAACGCGCGCGATGCGATGGGAGTGCTGAACGCGGCGCGCGCGATCAAGACGCCGCAGGAGATCGAGCGGATGCGCCTTGCGAACGAGATCTGTGCGGCCGCGATGGAGCACGTCCGCGGCCTGCTTCGGCCTGGGATGACCGAGAGTGAGGCGGCCGCGATCTGGCAGGGCTACGTCCACGGCCAGGGGACGGGCTGGCAGGGCAAGGTCGACTTGGCACTGCCCTTCTCGCTCGTCTGGTCGGGGCCTGGGATCAAGACCTTCACCGCAACGGGTCACCGCCCGGTGCAGGAGAACGAGCCGACGCTGTTCGAGATCTGGGTGTGCGCGGACGGCTACTGGGCCGACCACACGAAGCTGCTCTGCCCGGGCGAGTTGCGCGCCGAGTACCGCGAGCTCGAGGCCGGCCTGCTCGATGTCTACGGCCGCGCGATCGACCACTGCAGGCCGGGTGCGAGCTTCGCCGAGCTCGACCGGCTCGTGCGTGCCGGCATCGCGCAGCTCGGTTACCCCGGACAGCCCACGCATCCGATCTGTCACGGCATCGGGGCGCGCGCCCACGAGCCGCCCTATGCGCACCAGGCGGGCGGCGGCGAGATCGCGGAGGGGATGGTGCTCGCGATCGAGCCCGGTTGCTATTGGCCCGGCGGCGGCGGCCTACGCGTCGAAGACAACTTCCTGATCACCGCCGCGGGCGCCGAGAAGCTCTCGCCCTTCCCGGACGGCGTCGTGTCCACGTGAGCGCCCTGCGCCCGCACGACGCTTGTAACAGACTGTTACAAGCTCCGGGAGCGAGCCGCGCGCGCGTCTCGGCTGCTGCGCCTGGTCCGAACAGCGCTTGTAACAGACTGTTACTTGTTGCAGTTTCGACACGAGGAGCGAGGCGTGAGTGAGTTGATCTGGACCGGCTCGTTGAACGACCCGTACCGCTTGAACGGGCACGTCGGGCTCTACGACACGACGCTTCGCGACGGCGAGCAGACCGTCGGGGTCGTGCTCGATCCCGAGGAGAAGCTCGAGATCGCGCGGCTGCTCGACGGGCTCGGCGTCGACCGCATCGAGGCGGGCTTTCCCCGGGTCTCCGACGACGACTGGCGCGCCGTCGAGCTAATCGCGGCAGCCCGCCTCCACGCCGAGGTGTGGGGCTTCTCACGTGCGGTCCCGGCAGACCTCGAGGCGCTCGTCGAGCTCGGGGTCTCCTACTCGGTGATCGAATCGCCGATCTCCGACCTCAAGCTCGATGCGATCGGTGTGAGTCGCGAGAAGATGCTCGACCGCATCACGAGCGCGATGCGGTTTGCAGCGGAAAATGGCATTCACGCGGCGTTCTTCGGCGTCGACTCGTCGCGCGCGGCGCGCGACTTCTACGACGCGGTCTACACGGCGGCGGTCGAGGCGGGCGCGAAGGAGGTCGTGGTCGTCGACACGCTCGGCATCGCCTCGCCGGAGGCTGTCGGCGAGCTCGTGGCGCACACCGTCGAGCTCGTCGACGTCCCCGTCCACTTCCACGGCCACAACGACTTCGGCGTTGCGACCGCCTCTGCGGTTGCCGCCGTTCGGGCGGGCGCTGCGTACGTCCACGGCACGATTAACGGCATGGGCGAGCGGGCCGGCAACGCGAACCTCGGCGAGGTCGCGCTGACACTCCGCGCGCTGTACGGCGTCGAGTCGAACCTGCGCCTCGATCGCATACGCGAAGTCTCGGCGCGCGTGCGCGAGCTCTCCGGCTACGAGCTCGAGCCGTGGAAGCCGGTGACGGGGGAGACGCTGTACCGTCGCGAGAGCGGCGCGGTCGCCTCGCAGTTCCATGACCCGGAGTCGATCGAGCCGTACTCCTCTGAGCTCGTCGGCGCCGAGCGGTCGATCGTGCTCGGGAAGAAGAGCGGCATCGACTCGATCCGCATCAAGGCCGACGAGCTCGGCCTCGACGTGCCTGAAGAACGCCGCGCAGAGGTGCTCGCAGCGGTCAAGAAGCTCGGGACGGAGCAGCGGCGGCTCGTGACCGACGACGAGTTCAGAGCGATCGTTGGCTGAGCACGACGCGATCGTCGTCGGCAGCGGGATCAACGGCCTCGCCTGCGCCGCGCTGCTCGCGAAGGCCGGTTGGAACGTCTGCGTTCTCGAACGAAACGACTGGTTCGGCGGTGCGATCAAGACCGCCGAGATCACGGCACCGGGCTACCACCACGATGTCTTCAGTGCCTGGCATCCACTGTGGGTCGGTGGGGCGGCGCACGCGCAACTCGGGGACGATCTCGCACGCCACGGGCTCGAGTATCTGAACACGGACTTCCCGACCGCGACCGCGTTCCCTGATGGGTCGAGTGCGTTTCTGTTGCGCACAGCCGAAGGGAACGCGGCGGAGCTCGGGACCGAGTGGGGGCCGATGCTCGACGGCTTCTTCCCGAACGCCGACCTCGCGTTCGGGATTCTCGGCACGGAGTTGTGGTCGCGCCACGGCGCGGGGCTTGCGTTGAAAGCCGTTCGCCGCCTCGGCCGCGGTGGCGCGCGCGACTTTGCCGGCGAGCTGCTCGTGTCGGCCCGCGACTGGCTCGAGTCCACCTTCGCATCGGAGCGGGCGCACGGCGTGCTCGCGCCCTGGGTGCTGCACACCGGCCTCGGCCCTGACGCGGCGGGGTCGGGCTACATGGCGCAGGTGATCGCGGTTGCGGTGCAGGAAGGCGGCATGCCGATCCCCCGCGGTGGCGGCGCGAAGCTCGCGGATGCGCTCGTCTCCTACATCCGCGAGCAAGGCGGCACCTGCGAAACACGCGTGCACGTTGAGCGCGTCTCGAGCGGCGGCGTGCGCACCGCCGACGGCCGCGAGCTGACGGCCTCGCGGGCGGTCGTCTGCAACGTCACGCCGACGCAGCTCTACGGCCAGCTGCTCGACGGGTATGCGGCGAGGGCCGAGGACTTCCGCTACGGGCGCGCGGAGATGCAGATCCACTACGCGCTGTCGGAGGCGCCCCAGTGGAGCGGCGATGAACGGCTCGGCGAGACGGCGATCGTGCATCTCACTTCCGGACTCGACGGTGTCTCGCGAGCCGTCAACGAGGCCGAGCGTGGGCTGCTTCCGGTGGGGGCGACCGTCGTCGTCGGCCAGCCGCTCACGATGGATCCCTCACGAGCGCCTGCCGGCACCGGCTTGCTGTGGATCCAGCTGCAGGAGCTGCCCTGGCGCGTGAAGGGAGACGCGGCCGGGGAGATCGACACCGGCGACGGCACCTGGACGCCGGAGCTACGCGAACGCTATGCCGATCGCATCCAGGCGCGGATCGCCGAGCACATTCCGAACTTCGAGTCGGCAATCGTGGCGCGGACGTGCCTCTCGCCTGCCGACCTACAGGCGGCGAACGTGAATCTCGTGCACGGCGACCCCTATGGCGGCTCGCTTGCACTCGACCAGAACTTCCTTTGGCGTGGCGACCACACGACGCCGGTGCGAAACGTCTGGCACGTCGGCGCATCGACGCATCCGGGGCCGGGTCTCGGCGGCGGCAGCGGCGTCCTCGTCGCGCAGCAGCTGCTCGAGCCGCCGCTCACGCGGCGGCTCGTCAGGCGGTTGCGTCGGAGCTAGTGCGAAGCGCGCCACCCGCACGGGGCGAGTG
>JBAQHS010000244.1:0-18753 GCA_049288455.1 Gaiellaceae bacterium
CGCCGGCGCCGGCCGACACGCAGCTTGTTGCGGTCCCGGCTGCAACGCCTGCCCCGGCCGAGCCGCCCGTTACCCCGACGCCTGTCACGGCGCCGTCCGACCCGGGCAACGCCGACCATGGCGACAAGGGCGATCACGGCGTGCGGAACGGCCACCGCAAGTAGCGAGCGGGGCCGAGGACGAGCGGAGGCCGCGGCTACACTAGGCGCGCTTCACGAGCATCACGCCGACGTAGCTCAGCTGGTAGAGCACTTCACTCGTAATGAAGGGGTCGGGAGTTCGAGTCTCCCCGTCGGCTTCGCTCTACCACAGCGTTTGCAGACCATGGTGACCCGGGCACACGCAACCCGGTTCGGTCTAGGCTCAATCGAGCAGTGATGTTCGACCAAGGAGGACGACGTGACTGACGTGTTGGACGACAGCGACATCGAGACACTGCGCAAAGGCGCCATGGGAGCAGGGCTCCTCGTCTCGGTCAGTGATCGGGGATTCTTCGACACCTTCAAGGAAGCCGGGACGCTCGCCAAGCATGTTGCCGTCGCCCGCGGAAACGCGGAGAGCGCGGTGGTGCGACGCGTTGCAGAAGGACACGGCACCGGTTTCGGCATCACGTCACAGCCCGGTGAGATCGAAGCGGCCACGCTCGAGGCCCTGCGCGCTTCGGTGAAGCTTCTGAACGCGAAGGCGGCCGACGAGCTCGACGCGTACCGGAGCTTCGTCCTCGATCTCGCACGATCGGTTGCTGCGGCCGCACCAGGTGGTGACGAAGCCGAAGCCGGCATGGTCGCGAAGATCGAGGCCGCGCTGAACGAGTAACGCTCGCCCGGTAGTAAAGCGGCCCCGGACGGGAGAGAATCGCTCGGTGCAGCCCGAGCTCCCGACCGGAACGGTCACGTTCCTCTTCACGGACATCGAGGGCTCAACGCGGCTGCTGCAAGAGCTCGGCGACGCGTACGCCGACGTGCTCGCCGAGCACCGCCGTGCGCTACGCGAGGCTTGGCGGCAGCACGACGGGATCGAGGTCGACACGCAGGGCGATGCCTTCTTTGTCGCCTTCGCGCGCGCGTCCGATGCAGTCGCCGCTGCCACTGACGCGCAGCGCGCGCTTGCGAGCGGCCCGGTGCGCGTGCGGATGGGGCTGCACACAGGCGAGCCGCTCCGGGCGGACGAGGGCTACGTCGGGTTCGACGTGCACCGGGCGGCGCGGATCGCGGCGGCCGGACACGGCGGCCAGGTGCTTCTGTCGCAAGCGACGGTCGACCTCGCCGGCGCGGATGTGCGCGACCTCGGGCTGCACCGGCTGAAGGACCTGAGCGCGCCGGAGCGCCTCTTTCAACTCGGCACCGAAGCATTCCCGCCGTTGAAGACGCTGCACGAGACGAACCTCCCCGTTCCCGCGACGCCGTTTCTGGGCCGCGAGCGTGAGGTCGACGAGATTGCGGCGCTGCTGCGGCGGCCCGACGTCCGGCTCGTCACGTTGACCGGGCCTGGTGGAAGCGGGAAGACACGGCTCGCGCTGCAGGCAGCCGCAGCGGCCGCCGACGACTACGACCACGGGGTCTGGTGGGTGCCGCTCGCCTCGCTCGCCGATTCCACGCTGGTCGAGACGGTCGCCGCCCAGGCGCTTGGCTCGAAGGACACGCTCCCGGCGACGGTCGGCGACAAGCGACTGCTGCTCGTGCTCGACAACCTCGAGCATCTGCTCGATGCAGCCCCCGACATCGCAGAGACGATCGGCTCCTGCCCGCACCTGACGGTGCTCGTGACGAGCCGTGAGCCGCTGCACGTCGATGGCGAGTGGGAGGTCGCGGTCGACCCGTTGCACGAACGGGAAGCGGTGGAGCTGTTCGCGCAGCGGGCCGCTGCCGTTCGCTCCGATTTTGCGGCGAACGGTGAGGTGGCCGAGATCTGCCGGCGCCTCGACTGCCTGCCGCTCGCGATCGAGCTGGCGGCTGCGCGGGTGAAGGCGCTTTCCGTGCCGGTACTGCTCGGACGACTCGAACAACGGCTACCCGTGCTCGCCGGCGGCTCGCGGTCGGCTCCCGAGCGGCAGCGGACGCTGCGCGCGACGATCACCTGGAGCCACGATCTGCTCACACCCGCCGAGCAGGACCTCTTCGCGCGCCTCGCCGTGTTCGCCGGCGGCTGCAGCCTCGAGGCCGCCGAGCAGATCTGCGGCGCCGATCTCGACGCGATCGCGTCGCTCGTCGACAAGAGCCTCCTTCGTCGCAGCGGCGACCGCTACTGGATGCTCGAGACGATCCGCGAGTTCGCAGGCGAACGGCTCGACGAGCTCGCGGACTCGAGCTCCCTCCGGGATCGTTACGCGGCCTGGTACGTCGCGCTCGGCGAGCGTGCACGCCCCGAGCTCTTTGCACGGCAGGGACGCGAGTGGCTCGACCGGCTCGAGGCCGAGCACGCGAACCTGCGTGCGTCACTCGAGCACCTGCTCGAGTGCCAGGACGCGGCTTCAGCACTGCAACTGACGGGGGCGATCTGGACCTACTGGCTGTCGCGCGGGCACTGGACCGAGGCTCGCCTCCTTCTGGACGCGGTGATCGCGCTCGGCGGTGACGTCGATCCGGACAGCCTCGTCGATCCGTTATGGGGTTCTGTGATCCTCGCGTTGTGGCAGGGCGACCTCGACGAGGGTGAGCAGCGGGCCGTTCGCTTGCTGGAACTCTCTCGGAAGGCCGCACTGCAGCGCGGAGAGGCCGTGGGGCTCCACCTGCTCGGGATCGTTGCGGCCTGGCGTGGGGATCACGCCGTGGCCCGCGTGTTGTACGAGGAATCCTTGGAGCGGGTCCGCGGTCTGGACGACGGTTGGTTCCTGTCGGTTGCGACGAACAACCTCGGCGACCTGCACATGCGAGAGGGGGACTACGCACGCGCCGCCGAGCTGTTCGAAGAGAGCCTGGCGATCGGCGAGGCGCGCGGTGACGTCGATCGCCGTGCACGGCAGCTCACAAACCTCGGCTTGGCGATCCGGGAGCTCGGTGACCTCGCCCGCGCACGCGAGCTCCTCCGCCGAGGGTTGGCCGCCGCGCAGGAGATCGGTCTCGTCGAGATCGAGATGCACGCACTGCTCGGTCTTGCCACGTGCGAAGCCGAGGCGGGCGACACCGTCACCGCAGCACGTTTGTTCGGGTGGATGAAGGAGCTCGAGTCGCGTCTCGGCGCCGCCAATGACGTGTACGAGGTCGGGCTCGAGAAGGAAACGCTCGCGAGGCTGCGTGACGCCCTGGGGCCGGAGGGGCTCGCCTCCGAACTCGCTGCGGGAGCAAGGATGTCGCACGACGAGACGATCGAGCTCGCGCTCGGACAGGATGGTGCAGCCGGCGCTCGGTAATCGGGTCTTGAACCCTTTTGCGCACCGTTATATGGTCGAGACTTCAGCGACGAGGGGGCGAGCTTTGGCTCGGAGGGACTCGACGCTGCGGCGCAAGCGTCCATCGCTGGAGGAACGCGCGCGGTCGTCCGCATCAGATGCGGAACCTGCGCTTCATTCGCCCCCGCTTCGGCCAGGCCGGCGGTCTCGAGCTCGGGTTGCTCGAGCCGGCGCACGCCTGGTCCCATCAAGAAGGAGGCAGGCATGAGCTCTCAGCGACCGTTCGGTTCGGCGCGGCGCGTCGTCGCGACGACTGCGCTTCTGATCTTCGCTCTCGTGACCCTGGTGTCCGCATCGCCCGCGCCAGCCGGGGCGCCACCCAATCGTCTCGACGACAACACCGGCGACCTCATCCGGCAGGCAGCGGTGAACACGCTCGTCACGATCCCGCCGTTCACGCTCTTCTTTCTGCCGGTCCCGCCGCTTCTGCCGCCGCCGATCGGCCCGCTGAGCGGTCGCGTCCTCGACAACCCGAGCATCTTCAACGTCTTCTGGGACGACAACTGGAACGACCACCACTCGGGAGCGTTCTCCACCGACAGCATCGACAACATGACGAAGGCACTCGTCAGCAGCAAGTACTTCGACGGTGCGAGCCAGTACGGCGTCGGGGCGGCGAGCTTCGACGACTCCAACACCTCCGGAGGGCTGCTCAACCCCTGCCCGAGCACGCCGGGATCGACGACGGATTTCGTGTCGATCCTCGGGTTCATCGAGTGCGAGGTGTCGCTGCTTCCGACCGGGGTGCCGTCGCCGGGCGGTAACAGCCTCTACGTCGTCTATCTGCCCCGCGGCACGACGATCGACAACTTCGGCATCAACAAGAGCTGCGACAGCTTCGGCGCGTATCACTTCATGGGCACGGCCGTGACGCTCCTCGGCGGACGGCAATTCGCCTTCGCGGTGATTCCCTTGGACTGCGCCCATGGCTCGGCGGATGAGCTCTCGACCCTCGTCAGTCATGAGGTGATCGAGGCGGCGACCGATCCGAACGTCGTGCTCGGCTGGATCGACAACTCCAAGTTCGACATCACGAACCTGCAGCCGCTCTTCACGCAAGGAGAAGCGTCGGACATCTGCGAGCCGGGTGTCGGCGACGCTCCGGCTCCGCCGGTCCGGCTGGACGGCGGCCTCCTGGTCGCGACGTACTGGTCGAACGCCGACAACGGCTGCGTGCCGATCCCGACCGCCGACCTGGCGCTCACAAAAACGGACAGTCCCGATCCCGTCAACGCAGGAGAGCAGCTCTTCTACACGCTGACGATCACGAACAACGGGCCGAACGACGTGCCCGACGCCTCGGTGACCGACACGCTCCCCGCCGGGGTCACGTTCGTGACCGACGACCGCGGCATCTGCACCGAGGCGCCGGCGGGCACGCTCACGTGCGCGCTCGGGGCGCTCGCGAACGGCGCGACCCAGACCGTTGTGATCAAGGTCGACGTCAAGCCGAACGTCGTCTCGTCAGCCGGCCACCCGGTCGGGATGACCAACACCGCGAAGGTGACCAGCAAGATCGACGACCCGAACCCCGCGAACAACTCGGCGACCGCGTCGACGATCGTCGAGGACCGGGCCGACCTGAAGGTGACGAAGCTCTGCAAGCCCGACGGGCCGTTGCTGGCCGGCAAGGTCGCGACCTGCACGATCTTCGTCGACAACCTCGGGCCGTCCGATGCTCGCGGCGTAACGCTCGTCGACACGCACGTGAGCGATGGGACGTTCACGATCACCGGTGCGAACGCCAGCCCGGGCGGCCCGTGCGCGATCGCAGCCGGCATCGTCACGTGCACCTTGGGGATCGAGCCGGCCGGTGGCAGAACGACAGTCGTCGTCACCGAGACGGCCACGGAGCCGCAGGACATCAACGACTGCGCGCGTGCCTCGGCCGTCACCCCGGACCCCGACACGTCGAACAACCAGTCGTGTGACGGGGTCAGCGTCATCGGCGTCGCCGACGTGAGCATCGACAAGAGTGACTCGCCCGACCCGCTTGTCGCGGGCACGGACATCACCTACACACTGCACGCCCACAACGCAGGCCCGTCGACGGCTCCCAACGTGACGATTCGTGACTTCCTGCCCGACAGCGTGGCCGTCCTCTCTGTCGACGGCGGCGTGGGTGGGACGTGCGTGCCCGGAGTCCCGGGCGACCCGGGTCAGCCGACGCGCTGTACCTACGCGACGCTCGCCCCCTCGGCGACCGCGACGATGGTGATCGTCGTCCGCGTCAAGCCGGGCGATCACAGGATCGTGACCAACGAGGCGACTGTGTCGAGTGATGTGCTCGATCCGGACACGTCGAACAACAGTGCGAGTGCGACGACGACGATCCGCGTTGCGGACCTCAAGCTCGTGAAGACGTCCGACGCGGATGTCTACAAGCCGTCGAGTCAGATCACCTACACGTTGACCGTGACGAACAACGGGCCCAGTGACGCGGAGAACGTCGTCGTCACGGACGCCCTGCCGCTGACGAGCAACGACCGCGTTGCGGTGCTCGACAGCAGCTGCACGCTCGCGGGCGCGGTCGCGACGTGCAACCTGGGGACGATCGCTCCGCTCGCGACTCGCACCGTGACGATCGCGATCATCCTCAAGGGCAAGTCGGGATCGATCAGCAACACCGCCATCGTCTCGAGCTCGACCTTCGACCCGGACACGTCGAACAACACCTCGACGAGGGTGGTTCTCTCCGGCAGCCCACCAAAGGCCTAGACAACGAGCCGGTGCACGGAGCAGGAGGGCCGCACGTGCGGCCCTCCTGCTTGCTCGTCCTCAGGCGACCGGAGACTCCCAGTCGTCCTCGGCGCTGACTCCGCCGTTGCCGAGCCAGTCCCACTCGATCTTCTGGTAGGTGAACGACCACCTCTCGGTCAGGCCGTGCGTGACGTAGTTCGACAGGCTTGCGTTCGTCAGCTTGATCGTCGCGACCTGCTGGCCGTTGCGCTCCAAGCCGATCAGCACGCTCGTCAAGGTCTCGTTCGTGACGAGCGCGTTCAGCAGGAGCGGCGTCGTCCGGTCGAGCTCCTTCGTGATCGTTATCGGCTTGTGCTGGCGCTTGCCCGTCGGCAGTCCCGAGGCTGGGTCGCGCGGCGAGCTGATCTCGTGCTCGAGGCCGGTCAGTGCGATCGTGCTGAAGGCGCCCTGCTTCGCACCGGTGACGTTCACGGTGCCGGTGACCGCGTCGGGATCCGGTGGGTTGCCTGCCGCCGCACCGGCCGGGCCCTGCGGGCCGGTAAGCCCCTGTGGCCCGGCGAGCCCCTGCGGCCCGGGCGGCCCGACCGTGTTCCAGCTGACCGGGCTCTCGCCCTTCTTGCACTGGTTGACCGCCGGGACGAGCCTCAGCCGGCCGTCGGCGTTCGCACAAGCGTTGATCGTCTGCGCGTCGGTCGAGGTGGCGGCCCACGAGAACGTGGCGACGCCGGCCACAGCGAGCGCGACCAGCAGCACCCCGAGCGGGAGTTTGCTCTTCATCGCGATGTCCTTTCTTTGCCGCCGGATTCGGCGGCTCCTAGAAAGGAGGGATGCCGGGTCGACGTCGATTCTTGCTCGCCGACGGGACCTCGCCGGGCGCCCTCGCCGTAGTTCAACTACCGGAACGCGACGAGGGAGGGAAACGTGATGCGCTCGATCCGTTTGTTCACCGTGGCCACCGTCTGCCTGGCGGCGCTGATCGCAGCGGGCGGCGCCTCCGCCGTCGGGCCCTGGCCGGGCCTCGCGCAGTCAGTGACCTCAGTGCAGACCGGCATCCGCTACGCGGCGAGCCGCTCGGGTGCAGCGACGACCGTCCGCGCGCTGCGCGCGGGGCAGGTGCTTGCGACCGCCCAGCTCGACGGCTCGTGGGGGATCCCCGCGGTCACGAGCACCGGCGTCGCCGGCGGCCTTTCTCCCGACAGTCGCCTGCTCGTGCTGAGCGAGCAGTCCACGGCCGGCGGGCTTCGCTCGCAGAGCCGGTTCCAGGTGCTCTCGACGCGCACGCTCGAGGTCGCTCAGACGATCGTGCTACCCGGCGAGTTCGGATTCGACGCGCTCTCGGCTGACGCGCGAACGCTGTACCTGATCCAGCACCGCTCGAGAGCCGACCTCGTCGCCTATGTCGTGCGGGGCTACGACCTGCAGGCGAAGCGCCTGCTCCCCGGCGTGATCGTCGCGAAGGGCGAGAGCGGATCGATGCGCGGCTATCCGGTCGCGCGCGCGACGGCTCGCAGTGGCTCGTGGGTCTACACGCTCTACAACCGCGGCTCCGGCAGCCCCTTCATCCACGCACTCAACACCGATGGCCGCTTCGCGGTCTGCATCGACCTGACCTGGCAGCCCGGCTCGAACAACATCTGGCTCACGCGGCTTCAGCTCTCCGCTGACGGCCGGCGGCTTGTCGTGCGCTCCGGAGGCGCGGCCGTCGCGACGGTGGATACAAAGACGTTCCGCGTGCGATAGAGGCTCTCAGCGAAGCCGACCGGCGCTTCAGGCGAGGAGTGCCTCGTCAACGGTGTCGTGGACCGTCAGGTGCCGGTCGAGCCCGCTGATCTGGAGCGTTCGACGGGTCTCGACCTGCGGAGCCGCCAACCTGAGCCCATCCTGGCCGAGGCGTGATCGCGCCTCGATCAGCACGCCGAGCGCGGTCGAGTCGACGAACTCCACGAGGGCCAGGTCGATGACGATGCAGCGCGGCCCGGGGGCGATCGCCTGGTCGAGGGCGGCCCGGAGGTCATCGGCGTTGTAGAGGTCAAGCTCCCCTGCAAGGCGCATTACTGCAGCCCCGTCGCGGTCATCGAGCCCGACTACGGGATGCTCACGCAGCGGTGAAACCAGTTCGTCGCCGACGTCACTCATGTCGCCCCTCCTTGCTCGTGGCGGCCCCTCGCTCGTCCGGAAATTGAAGCACCCGCCGGGGAGGCGGCGCAATGCCGCCGCGGAGTATCATTCGGAGACGATGCCAGCGCTCCTGCGGAGGAGAGGGCTTGCGACGTTTGCGCTTCTGGTCGCCGTCACCGAGGTGACGGGGCGGAGTTTGACGGCGCGGATCGACCGTGCCCTACACGTCGCCCCGCTTGCGAATTCTCACGCCGCGTACTACCCGGTCCTGCTCGTCACCCTGAAGGTCGTAACAGCGCTGGCGCTTGCGGCGCTACTCGCGCGCGCCGTTCGCGCCCGGGCGACCGCCGACGCCGGCGGCCGCCTGTTGCACGCCATCGGGCATCGCGACCACGTACGGGCGCCGCGACTGCGCGCGACGCTCTCGCCGCGCATCTGGTTCGCGTCCTTCGTCGCGACCTCGGCCGTCTACCTCATCCAGGCCGATGTCGAAGGGGCCGCGGCCGGCCGCTGGCCGCTCTTCTCGCCGCTCCTGCACACCTACGCACTCCCGGTGTTCGCGGCGCTCGCCGTCCTTGTCGCGTTCGCGTGGCGCTTCGCGCGCTGGCTCTACGACGTCGAGGACTTCGCCGAACGCACGCTCGCGCACGTGCGGCGGATTCTCACCGTCGCTGCGCGGCCTAGGCCGCGCTACAGACGCCCGGGTGACGACACGGCGCCCCGCCGCCGTTTCGGTCTCGCGTTTGAATCACGACCTCCTCCACTCGCCTGCTGACTCAGAGTCGCCGGGCCTAAATCCGGCCGCGGCGACGTTCACGTCAGCAGGACTTCGAAGGAGGAGGGAGTGGACAGCTCATATACACGCGACGTCCCGGCGGAACGCACTCGCCACTCGTGGCGCGTCCAGACCGTCTCACTGCTCGGCCCGGTGACCGCAGCAGGGGGCTTGATCTGGTCGTTCCTGCAGCCGTCGCGACTCACATTGCTCCACCCGCGCGGCCAGGGGTTCTGGTGGCTCGTGCTCGAGCCACAGGTGCTCGTCGTCGCAGCGGGGCTCGTCTTCACGCTCGTCGTCGCGAGGCCGCTGCTCGCCGATCTGGAGGCGCACGATGCAGCCTCACGCTGAGATGGTGCACTGGCTCTTCGCGGCGGGAATCCTCCTCGTCGGGCTGTGCCTGCTCTGCGAGGCGATCGTCGGCCAGGAAGTGTGGCGGATGCGGCGGTGGCGTGCGTATCTGTGGCCGGGGCTCGCCTTCGGGCTCGGCGTCGCGCTCTGGCCGGTGATGACGTTCTTCACCAACTCGGCGATCCACATGTACGCGCACGGATCGTGGGCGGAGGTGACGATGCTCGCCGGCGGGGCGGAGCTCGGGCTGGTGCACGGTCGGCTTCGCTCGCCGCTCTGGCGACTCACGTGGCCGCTCGCGTTCGCCGTCACGGGGATCGCGTTCATCGTCCACGAGCAGAACCCGTGGTTCTTTGCGCGATCAGCGTTCCTGCACCACCTGCTCGGCTGGACATTCCTCGTCGCCGCCGTCGTGCCGCTTGCACTCGTATGGCGGCCGCAGTCACTCGCCTTGCGGTCGAGCTTCGCTGCGGTGATGGTCGCCATCTCGGTGATGCTCTTCTGCGACCGCGACGTCGCGCCCGTGTTCGGGCATCTGTCGCCGCTTGCGGGGGTGCAGCACCGATGAGACGCGCACTGATCGTCGCGGTCGTCGCGCTCGCGTTTCCGGCCGGGGCGTCGGCCCATGCGACGCTCCGCTCGACGACGCCGCACTTCGGCACCGAGGTGCGCTCGGCGCCGGCGCAGATCCGGCTGCACTTCGACCAGCACGTGAAGATCCTCCCCGGCGCGATTCGCGTGCTGAACGGCGTCGGCAAGAACTTCGCCGGCCCGGCAGAGGTCGAGGGAGACACGGTCGTCGCGCCGGTGCGCGCCGGCAAGCTCGGTGCGTACACCGTGCGCTGGACGGCCGTTTCGGCGGACTCGCACGTCGTCTCCGGGGTCTGGACCTATGGCGTGCGAGTGCCTGCACCGTCGGTGAACGCGGCGTTCGGCGCCGGTGGGCCGACGACGATCGAGCATCTCGTCCGCTGGCTGTGGTTCCTCGGGCTCGCGCTCGCGGTGGGAGCGCTCGGGTTCCGGCTCGTCTGTCTTCGTGGGCTCGACGTGCCGCAAGCCGTCGCGCGCCGCATCGCTGTCGCAGCGGGCCTTGGTTGCGTCGTGAGCCTGCAGGCCGGAATCGCCGCGTTCTCGCTGCGCTCCGAGGACGCGCTGCAACTTCCGTTCGACCGCTTTCTCTACGGCGATCTGTCACCGATGGCTGCGACGCGGTTCGGGCAGGCGTTCATCGTCATGACGCTCGGCTTCGCCTTCGTGCTCGCGCTCGTCTTCCTGTCGTGGCTCCTCGACCGGGTCGAGCCGCTCGTGCCGGCGTTCGTGCTCGCGCTCGGGCTGCTCGCAGGGCTCTCGTTCTCGGGCCACGATGCCGTCGACGCTGGCTCGTCGTGGTTGAGCGAGGCGGCCGACTGGGTGCACATCGCGGCGGCGTCGCTCTGGATCGGCGGCCTCGCGACGATGGCGATTCTCCTGTGGCCGGGCGCGCCGGAGTTGCGCCGTCGCGCGTTCACGCGGTTCTCGCGGTTCGCCACGGTGCTGGTCGCGCTCGTGCTCGGCGCAGGCACCTATCTGGCGATCGTGCGCCTGCCGCACTTGAGTGACCTGTGGCTGCGCGGCTACGGGCAGGTGCTGCTCGTGAAGCTCGCACTTGTCTCGTTCGCCCTCGCCTGGGGCGCGTTCCACAACCTCGTCGTCAAGCCGGCGCTCGTACGGGACGACGCGGGGTTCCTCGCGCGAATCGGCCGCAGCTTGATCGGCGAGAGCCTCGTCGGGATGGCCGTGCTGCTCGCGGCGGCCGTGCTCGTCGACTCGAAGCCACCGGCGCAACCGGTCGGACATCCAGATCGCTCCACGCTCGAGAGGGGCGCAGCAGCCGCACAAGGCCCGTAACGCACCCGCCGATCGTCGCACTCTCGTCACACTCTCGTGACACTTTCGTGCGTGTGTCTGACACCGGACGTGGCTCGGGGGGTCGTGTCGCGCTGAGATACTGCGCGACGTGGAGCTGACCGGCTACCGCGAGAGGTTTCCGATCCTCGCGTCGACGACGTACTTGATCAATCACTCGCTCGGCGCGATGCCGGCGGAGGCTGCGCGCCGGCTCGAGCTCTTCGCGCACGAATGGGCGACGCGCGGCGCGCGCGCCTGGGGCGAAGGCTGGTGGGACTCGCCCGTTCGCGTCGGCGACCTCGTCGGCTCGATCGTCGGTGCGCCGCCTGGGAGCACAGTCATGCACCAGAACGTGACCGTTGCCGAGGCGATCGTGCTCTCGTGCTTCGATCTGAAGCCGCCGCGTAACCGCATCGTCTTCGAGGCCGGGCTCTTCCCGTCGGTGCGCTACGTGCAGCAGGCGTGGTCACGGTTCGGCGCCGAGGTCGTCGTCTGCGACGACGCCGACGCGGTCATCGACGCGATCGACGAGCGAACGCTGCTGGTGCCGGTCTCACACGTGCTGTACAAGACCGCGGAGATCCAGCCGATCGAGCGGATCGTCGCCCGTGCGCACGAGTTCGGCGCGCACGTCTGTCTCGACGCGTATCAGTCGGCCGGCGCGGTGCCACTCGACGTCACCGAGCTCGGCATTGCGTTCTGTGTCGGCGGCTCGGTGAAGTGGCTGTGCGGTGGGCCGGGCGCGGGCTGGCTGTACGTGCGGCCCGATCTCGCCGAGGAGCTCGAGCCTGCTTTCGCCGGCTGGCAGGGCCACTCGCGTCCGTTCGCGTTCGAGGACGAGATGGAGCCCGCTGCGGGCGCGGCCCGCTTCCTCACCGGCACGCCCGTCGTCGCAGCGAACTACGCCGCGAGCGCCGGCTACGAGATCGTGAAGGAGATCGGCGTCGACCGCATCCGCGCGAACTCGATGCGCCAGACGGCGTTCCTCGTCGACCTCGTCGACGATGCCGGGTTCGAGCTGACCTCCCCACGCGAGCCGGCGATCCGAGGCGGCTCGGTCGTCTTCCGCGTCCCCGACTTCCAGGCCGTGCACGCCGAGTTGGCGGCGCGCGAGATCATCTGCGACTACCGCCCCGACGCGGGCCTTCGCTTCGGGCCGCACTTCTTCACGACCGACGACGAGATTCGCTTCGCCGTCGAGCAGGTCGGCGAGATCCTCGCGACCGGCGCGCACAAGGCGCGCGCCGGCGCGGCTGCTGGCTACTGAACGGCTACTGGACGACGAAGAACGCGAAGGCGAGGAGCGCGAGCCCGCTCAGCACGAAGACGATGCCCGGGTTGAGCGTCGGGTCCTCGCCGCGGCGCTCGAGCGAGGAGAACCCCGGGATGCGTCCCCAGGCCGCCTGCGTGACGCCGAAGTCCATCCCGCGGTCGAAGTTCGAGCCCCGGCCGATCGCGCCCATCAAGAGGAGCGCGCACCCGATCGTCAGCGTCGTGACGTAGAGGTCGTGCGAGAACGAATGCTTGCTCGCGAGCGCCCAGAGTCCCGCCAGTGCGAGCGCGATCACGACGCCGAGCAGGATCTTCTGAACGAGGCGGATCAGCTCGCGGACGAGCCACATCCCGTCAGCCTAGAAGTTCGCGCAGACGGGTGGCGGTCGGCGGTGCCGTTGGGGCGTCCTCGTGGCGGACATAGAGATAGGCCGGATCGACGACCGTGTCCGCGACGGCTCGCAGGTCGTCGTCGGAATAGGGCGGCTCGCGCAGGCGCAGATAGCGAAACGGCGTCGCAGCCGGATCGTTGACGCGCACGATCCCGCCGATGCCCTCCCATGATTCGTGGCGGAGATCCCAGGCGAGTTCGAGCTCTGGCGGAACGGAGCCTTCGACGAACGAGATCAGGCCCTCGTCTCGCGCCGCCTCGGAGACGATCCGCACAGGCCCGAGCCGGTCGCCGAGCGCGACCACGCGCTCGAGGAACGGGCCGACGCGGTCGAGCCGCTGCAGCGGCAGCTTCACCGCGAAGCGGAACCCGTCCGGAACTGCCTCGGCCCAGCGGCGGAACTGATCTTCGCTCGGCAGCCGGTACCCGGTCGAGTTGAGCTCGACCGTGTCGAAATGGCGCGCATAGAAGCCGAGAAACTCCGTCGGCTGCATCCCGTCGGGATAGAACCCCGGCCGCCAGCTCGGGTACGACCAGCCCGACGTGCCCACCCGCACAGCCATGCCCAAACCGTACGTGTCTCGGGGACAGTCCCCGGGCCATGTCCGGTTTGGGCGTGTCTTGGGGACAGTCCCCGAGACATGTCTCGATTCGCCACGCGGTGGATTTCGCCGGGCGAGGTACCGTCCGTCCTGCGAGCTAGGGTCCGCGAGCCTTGACCGTGACGACCGACGTCATCCCCGATACCACGATCCATGTCCTCGACCACGGTTTCGTCCGGCTGGACGGCGCGATGGCCGACGATCTCTCCGTGGTGAACGGCGCCCGCGTCTCGTTCGCACGCCGCAAGACCGAGATGGACTCCTCCGACGAGGGCTTGATCCGCTTCTTGATGCGCGACCGCCACGGCTCGCCGTTCGAGCACAACGCGTTTCGCTTCCACGTTCGCTGCCCGATCTTCGTCGCCCGCGAATGGTTTCGCCACCGTATCGGCTCTTTCAACGAGTTCAGTATGAGATATGCGAAAGCGACCGATGACTTCTACGTCCCGGAGGCGGCCGACGTCCGCAGCCAGGTCGGGAAGCCGGGTGCCTACAGTTTCGAGCCTGTTTCCGACGAGCTCGCCCAGCAGGCCCGTGAGGAGCTCCAGGCCGTGTACGAGCAGGCATTCGAGGCGTACGAGCGGCTCGTCGAGGCCGGCGTCGCCCGTGAGCTCGCCCGCGCCGTGATGCCCGTCGGGGCCTACACCCAGTTCTATTGGACGGTCAATGCGCGGGCGCTGATGAACTTCATCTCGCTGCGCAATTCCGAGTTCGCCCAGCTCGAGATCAGGCGCTATGCCGAGGCTGTCGAGGCCTTCTTCGCCGAGCAGATGCCGGTCACACACGCAGCATTCGTTGCAAATGACCGTCTGAGCCCCTAGAATTAGAGGAAGCGGCGGGCTTTCAGAGAACCCTCAGACGCCCTTAATAGCGTCGGGGGCGCAGTCCTAACACGCTTGTAACAGTTTGCAACTAAGTTCTGTTCTCCCGATACTTGGGTAGACCGGAATAAACCCTGCTCTTGAGGCGTTTTGAAACTTCGACGGCAGATGCGCACACCGCGCGCCCGTCCATCCTCGAAGAAATGAAGGAGTTCGTTGACTGAAATCAGCATGACCGCGGCTGTAGCCGAAGCGCTTGAGACGCTCTTGACCCTGCGTGGCGAGCACGGGGCGCTGTCCCCTGCCGACGTCGCCGACGCCGTTATCACCCACGATCTCGACGATGCAGAGGCAGAGGCCCTCACGCTCGAGCTCGAAGGGCACGGCGCCGCCCCCGAAGAGGAGGAGGAACTGGAGCTCGACTTGAGCATCGGCACGTCGCTCTACACAACCGATTCGTTCCAGATGTTCCTGAATGAGGCCGGCCGCTACCCGCTGCTCACCGCAGCGGAGGAAGTCGAGCTCGCCAAGCGCATCGAGAAGGGCGACATGGTCGCCAAGGAGCGCATGATCAACTGCAACCTGCGCCTCGTCGTCTCGATCGCGAAGCGCTACCAGACGCAGGGCATCACCCTCGGCGATCTCGTCCAGGAAGGTGTCCTCGGCCTGATCCGCGCAGCGGAGAAGTTCGACTGGCGCAAGGGCTTCAAGTTCTCGACGTATGCGACGTGGTGGATTCGCCAGGCCGTGCAGCGTGGTGTCGCCAACAAGGCGCGCACCATCCGCATCCCGGTGCACGTCGTCGAGCGTGAGCAGAAGGTTGCGCGCGCCCGCCGCGAGCTGACGGCGACCCTCGAGCGTGACCCCACGCCCGAGGAGCTTGCGCACCACTCGAAGCTCCCGATCACCCATGTCCGCGAAGTGATGGAGGCCGCGCGCGCCGTCGCGTCGACCGACATGCCCGTGGGCGATGACGGTGACGCATCGTTCGGCGACCTGATCGCCGGCACCGGCCCGTCGACCGAGGAAGAGGCGTCCGCGTCCCTTCGCGACCTGGCAGTCCGCCAGGCGGTCGCGACGCTCCCCGACCGTGAGCGTGACGTGATCGAGCTTCGCTTCGGTCTCGTCGGTGACGGTCCCGCGTCGCTCGAGGCAATCGGCAAGCAGCTCGGCCTGACGCGCGAGCGCGTGCGCCAGATCGAGACCGAGGCCCTGCGCAAGCTCGCGCAGAACGAAGACCTCGCAGACGCTGCCTGAGTAGAGAGTCATGAACCTGGTTGCCCGGCGAAGCCGGGAACCAGGTTCGTCACTCGTCTGACGAACCGGGTTGCCGGCCGAGGGCCGGAACCGAGTTCATGTCTTTATCGTCCGTGGCCGCGTGCACTTCACCGCCCACGACGAGCTCCAGCTTTTCGCGCTGCTCGCCGCGCTTGCGGCGATGCTTGCGCTGGCCGCGCGCGGGCGCATGCCCGTCTCCGTGTTCCTCGTCGTCGGGGGTCTCGGGCTCGGATTCGTTCCCGGCCTGCCGCGTCTGCAACTCCCGCCCGATCTCGTCCTCGTTGCGATTCTCCCGCCGCTCCTCTACTCCGCGGCGTTCTTCACGGGCCTGCGCGACCTCCGCGCGAACCTGCGGCCGATCACCCTGGCGGCGGTCGGGATCGTCGCCGCGACCACGCTCGGCGTTGCTCTCGTGGCGCACGCGGCGATCGGCGGGCTGTCATGGGCCGCGGCGTTCACGCTCGGCGCGATCGTGTCACCGACCGACGCGCTCGCCGCGACCGAGGCGGTGCACCGGTTGCGCGTGCCGCGCCGGATCGTCTCGATCCTCGAAGGCGAGAGCCTCGTGAACGACGGCATGGCGCTCGTGCTCTACAAGACCGCCGTTGGCGCGGCCGTCGCCGGCACGTTCTCGCTCTGGGACGCGTCGTGGCACCTCGTCGTCAACGTGGTCGGTGGCGTCGCCGTCGGTCTCGCGGTCGGGTACGTCGTCCGACAGGTACGCCGTCGCGTCGATGACACACCGACGGAGGTGGCGATCGCGCTCCTCTCCGGGTACCTCGCCTACTTGCCGGCGTCGGCGATCGGCGTCTCCGGCGTTCTTGCGGCGGTGACGATCGGCGTCTACATGGGGTGGTACACACCGCAACTGACCACCGTCGAGACGCGCCTGTCGGGCAATGCGTTCTGGGAGATCCTCGTCTTCCTCGTCAACGCGCTGCTGTTTGCGCTCATCGGACTGCAGTTGCACCTGATCGCGGGCCGGCTCGCTATCACGAGCGCACTGATCGGAGAGGCCGCGCTCGTGACCGCGGCGGTGATCGCGATCCGGCTCGTATGCGTCCCGATCTTCACCTACGTGCCGCGGTTCCTCTTTCCGAGCGTTCGCGCGCGCGACCCGTACCCGCCGTGGCAGGCGCCGGTCGTGCTCGCGTGGGCCGGCGTCCGCGGCGCGGTTTCGCTCGCGGCCGCGCTTGCGTTGCCGACGAATCTGCCCGAGCGCGACGTGATCGTGTTCATCACGTTCGTCGTCATCCTCGGAACGCTGGTCGGCCAGGTGCTGACCTTGCCGACCCTCATCCGCATACTCGGCTTCGAGGACGACCGGAGCGCCGACCGGGAGGACGCGAAGGCCCGCGTCAAGGCCGCCGAGGCGGGGCTTGCGCGGCTCGAGGAGCTTGCGGGCGAGGACTGGGTCTACGACGACACGGCTGAGCGGCTGCGCGCGCAATACCGCTTCCGCTCGAATCGATTCCAGGCGCGCTACCACGGCAACGACGACGACGGCGTCGAGGAACGCTCCGCGCGTTACCAGCGCCTGCGCCGTGAACTGCTCGATGCCGAGCGGCAGGCGGTCGTCGGGTTACGCAACGAGGGTGTGATCACCGAGGAGGTGATGCAACGCGTACAGCGTGACATCGATCTCGAGGACTCGCGCCTCGACCTGTGACCGCTGGTCGCAACCTGGTTCGGGCTTAAAACCAGGTTGCTGAGTTTCTCTCGGAGGTCGCCGGCGACTCGAACCTCGTCAACCTGGTTCGAAGAGCGGAACCAGGTTGAGGGGGTTGGGCTAGGTCAGGACGGTCGGGCCGGGCGGCCCGTCGTCGCTCTGCTGCGTCGTGATGATCCAGCCGTCGTAGTGCTTCAGGTTGTACGGCACGCTGAACCGCACGGTCGTCTTGCGTCCATGAACCCGGAAGCTGCCACACGGCGCGACTGCCTTGCCGTTCTTCGTCAGCCAGAGCTCGTAGTACGAGGTCCGACTCGCCTGTTGCGGCAGGCGCTCCACAGTCATCTCCATCGGCCAGTTGCCCACCGAGTCCGGTGAGGAGATCTTCAGCACGGCGTCGGCCTGGCCCGGCCCGTGCATCGCCACGACGCGTGTCGTCGAGAACGCGGACGGCTGGCTTTTCGAGTTTCCGTAGAAGTAGCCGCCGATGAACGTGAGCAGCGCGAGCGTCGCGGCCGCGATCGCCGCGATCGCCCAGCGGCGCTTCGGCAGCAGCGGGAACTGGATGATCTCCGCCTCGGCCATCTCGGTCGGCGGCGCCTCGAGCGCGGGCGGCAGATCCGGCGGCGGCCCGACCTGCACGAGCAGGTCGTGCGCGCGGCGCAGACGCGCCTCCTCGCGAGGGTCGAGTCCGTCAGTGTCGACGAGGTCGTTGAAGTCAGTCATCCGAGGTCATCTCCAAGGTCATCTCCGAGAACGTCCGCGAGCCGGGCCAGCGCTGCACGAGTACGCGTCTTCACGGTACCGAGTGGAATGCCGAGAAACTCGGCGACTTCACTCTGGCTGAGCCCGCTCCAGTACGCGAGCGCGATCACCTCGCGCTCGCGCTCCGGCAGTTCCTCGAGTGCGCGGTGCACGCGCCACGCGACCCAGCCCTGTTCCGTGCGCTCCGACGGTCCCGCCTCGTCGTCAGCTTGCTCCGGGATCTCTGCCGGCATCTCTGTACGCGCGCGGGCGCGATCGACGATTGCGTTTCGCGCCACCGCGTAGAGCCATGGCGCGCCCGGTCCCCGCTCGGGCTTGTACGACCCAGCCGACCGCCAGATCGACGCGAACGTCTCCTGGACGGCGTCCTCGGCCCGGCCGCGGTCGCCGAGCTTCCGGAGCGCGAGCCCGAATACGGGCCGCGCGTACCGGCGGTAGAGATCCTCGAACGCCGACCGGTCGCCGGTCGCCGCAGCCTGGATCAGCTCGCCGTCACTCGTCATATGGCTACCAGCCACGCTGTTCGGTTTCACGGAGCGGATGGTAGGCAGAGATGCCGCGTATGCCATACATCTCTCTACGGCGCAACGCGGCCACCGGTTTTCAACAGGCGGCCCCCGTCGACCGCCAGGGTGCTTCCCGTCACGTATTCCGCCGTCGCGAGGTAGAGAACGGCTTGGGCGACATCCGCCGGCGAGCCCACGCGCCCGACGAGCGTCTCCGCGGCGCGCCGCTC
>JBAQHS010000245.1:0-2638 GCA_049288455.1 Gaiellaceae bacterium
CCCGGCGCGGCGAGGTCTTCACCACCGGCCCGCGCGTGCTCGCGCCCGCCGATCTCGACGTCGAGGGCCTGACGCTCGTCGGCGACGGCGCGATCCGCTACCGCGACGAGTTCGAGTCGCGCGGCGCGACGATCCCACCCGACGATGACCCCGTGCACGTACCGGATCCGCTGCTGCTCATCCAACGAGCCGGGCCGTTCGGTGACGCCGCCCTCGTCGAACCGCTGTATGTGCGCGAGCCTGACGCGAAGGCGCAGCCGTGACCGCCGTGATGATCGACATTCGTCGGCTCGACCTCGTCGACCTGAGCGCGATCGAGGCGATCGAGGTGCGCGCCTACCCGACGCCGTGGTCGCGCGCGATGTTCGCATCCGAGCTCGCGAAGCCGACCTCGATCTGCCTCGGCGCCTTCGAAGGTGAGGAGCTCGTCGGCTACGTCGTCAACTCGCGCTACGTCGATGCCTGGCATGTGATGAATGTTGCGGTCGAGCCGGGGCACCAGGGCCGCGGCATCGCGACCGCGCTGCTCGAGCGCCTGTTCGAGCTGACGCATGACGACGAGCGCCGCGGCTACACGCTGGAAGTGCGTGTCTCGAACGACGCCGCGATCCGGCTGTACGAGAAGCTCGGCTTCGAGTCACGCGGCATTCGGCGCGGCTACTACACGGATAACCGCGAAGACGCGTTGATCATGTGGCGCGATGCGCGTCGCCCGACCGCGTGATCCTCGGCGTCGAGACAAGCTGCGACGAGACCGCTGCCGCGCTCGTCACGGCGGAAGGTGAGATCCGCTCGAGCGTCGTCGCGTCGCAGGACGAGCTGCACGCGAAGTTCGGTGGCGTCGTCCCCGAGGTCGCGTCGCGCCGCCACCTCGAGCTCGTGATGCCCGTGATCCAGCAGGCGCTCGACGACGCCGGCGCGACGCTCGACGATGTCGACTCCGTGGCGGTGACGACCTGGCCGGGGCTGATCGGCGCGCTGCTCGTCGGCGTCTCGGCCGCCAAGGCGCTCGCCTGGGCGCGCCGCCTGCCGCTCGTGCCGGTGAACCATCTGCACGGGCACGTGGCGTCGCTCTACCTCCGGCCGCTCGACCTCGAGCCGCCGTTCACGTGCCTGCTCGCAAGCGGCGGCCACACGATGCTGCTCGACGTCAGCGACCGCTCGGGGTACACCGTGCTCGGCACGACGCTCGATGACGCCGCCGGCGAGGCGTTCGACAAGGGCGCCCGCCTGCTCGGTCTCGGCTACCCCGGCGGGCGCGTGATCGACGAGCTCGCGAAGCAGGGCGACCCCACCGCCTATTCGTTCCCGGTCGCCCGCGTCCCCGGCCTCGATTTCTCGTTCTCCGGCCTCAAGACCTCGCTCCTCTACACCGTCCGCGACCTCGCGCCACGGGAGCTCGAGGCCCGCCGGGCCGATCTCGCGGCGAGCTACCAGCGCGCAATCGTCCGTGCGCTCGTCGGCCGGATCGAGGAGGCGGGCGGCGCCCAGCTGGCGGTCGTAGGCGGTGTCGCGGCGAATTCGGAGCTCCGTGCGGCGCTGCCAGATGCGGCGCTGGCGCCGCTCGAGCTCTGCACCGACAACGCGGCGATGATCGCCTCGGCGGCCCGTTACACCGGGACCGTCCCGTACCCCGACTACCTTTCGCTTGATGCACGCGCCGCTGCGGGCTAGAGCCCGTTTCACCTTTCCGCTCGCGATTGCGGCGCTCGCCGTCTTCCTCATCGTCGCGGTGTCCGCCGGCGGCAGTGACCGTTCTACCCAGACGCCTGCGGTCAGCTGGCTCGGCCTCGTCGGCGGCGCGCGCGCAGCAGTGCCGGTCGGGCAGCGCATGATCGTGCTGCTGCGAACCCCGTCGCTTGCCCAGCGCCTCGCGAAGGCGCGGTTTGCGACCGAGGCGCAGGAGCGCGCGTGGTCGTCGTCGGCGTACGCCGCGCAGCAGCAGGTTCTGACGACGCTCGCGGCCGAGGGCATCACCGTTCAGCCCGACTTCACCTACTCGCGTGTCGTCGACGGTTTCGCTGCGGCGCTCGACGGCCGCGCCGTCGCGCTGCTCGACAGTGATCCTGCGGTGGTGGGCGTGTACCCCGTGCGCGCCGCGTATCCGGCTTCCGTCTCCGAGACGCTGCTTGCCTCGAAGGCATTCGATGCAACGAGCGGCCACTGGCCGTCGGCGCCGCTTCCCGGTTACACCGGCCGCGGCGTGACGATCGCCTTGCTCGACACCGGGATCGCGCTCGCGCATCCGTTCCTCCGCGGCCGCGTTCTTCCCGGCATCGACATCGTCAACGGTCATCAGGACGCAGCAGCGGGAACGAACCCGCAGAACCGCGCCGAGTTCGAGCGCCACGGCACCGAGCTCGCAGGGATCCTCGCCGGGGTCGACGGGCCGGGCGGTCTGCACGGCGTCGCCCCGGGCGCGACGGTGCTGCCCATTCGCGTTGCCGGCTGGCAGCCGACGAGTGACGGGCGCGAGCTCGTCTACGCGCGATCGGATCAGCTGATCGCGGGCCTCGAGCGCGCCGTCGACCCGAACGACGACGGCGACGCCCACGACGCCGTGCGCGTCGCGCTCATCGGCGTCAGCGAGCCGTACGCCGCCTTCACCGACGGCCCCGAAGCACAGGCCGTGCAGGGC
>JBAQHS010000246.1:0-7641 GCA_049288455.1 Gaiellaceae bacterium
CCCTGCGACCGGCGCTCCGGGCTGCGCGCACGCAGCGACGCGGCGACGAGCTGCTCGAGCAGCGAGGCCTGACGTCCCGCCGCCGTGCGGAACGTGCGGAGGTGACGGGGGTCGACGCCGTAGCGCGCAAGCTGCGCGCAGGTGGCGGCGACGTCGGCGTCCGACTCCGGATAGCGCTTGTCCGCCCCGGTCCCACGCGAGGAGATCAGCCCGAAGTCGTCGAGCTCCTTCGCAAGCTCACGGTTGATGCCGGCGCGGCTGCACAGCTCGGCAAGGTCGATCTCCTCCTCGGTCGCACCGAGCGCCGTGGGACGGCGGCGCTTGCGCTCCTTGGCCCCAGGCGCGTCGAGCTCGTCCCGGATGACGCGCAAGGGGAGAAACTCGTCGCGCTGCAGCCGCAGGATCACCTCGAGCCGGTCGACGTCCTCGGCGCTGAAGAGGCGATAGCCACCCTGCGTCCGCGAGGGCGTGACAAGCCCTTCATCTTCGAGGTAGCGGATCTTCGAGATCGAGATGTCCGGGAACTCCTCGCTCAGGCGCCGCACGACCTCGCCGATCCGGAGCAGGCGTTCGCGACTCGGCTGACGCGCCGTCGAGGTCATGCGATGAAGGTCATCCGGTATTTGCCGATCTGCAGCTCGTCACCGTTTTCGAGCGGCGCGGTATCGATGCGGCGCCGGTTCACGAAGGTGCCGTTCAGCGAGCCCTGGTCTTCGACCAAGAACCCACCGTCACGCTCGATCAGCAGGGCATGGTTCCGGGAGACCGTCACGTCGTCGAGGAAGACCTCACAGTCGGGCGAGCGTCCGATGCGCGTGCGGGCCGAGCTCGGCTTGAAGCTCTCCCCCGCTCGGCCGCCACCGGCGCGGACGACGAGCGCCGGCCCCTCGAGGCCGATCACGGGATCGTGGTCGAGATCGGCGATCTCCTCGGGCGAGAACGTCATCGTCGTCTCACCGGACGATGTCTCGCCCTTCACGAGCAGGGAGCCGCAACGCGAGCAGTAGTTCGCGGACTCCGGGTTCTGGAAGCCGCATTCGGCGCAGTAGACGATACTCACCGGATCGCGTTCCCCCTCGCACCGGCACTCATGCCGGTGGCGAGGCTTTCCCGGTCAGGATCTCCGTCAGGCGTTCGACGTCGACCTCGTCGAGCACGCTCCGCCCCCCGGACTTCTGCAACCGCGCGACGAGCTCCGCACGCAGGATGTCGATCTTCCCGTGCAGCAGCCGGCGCTGGTAGCTGACCTCGCGCTCCTGCTGCTCGGCGTCTTCGATCAGGCCTTTCAGGTCGTGGTCGGACAACGAGCCCAGATCCGGAAGCGGTTCCACGTTGCGCCTTTCGTCGTCTATCGAGGTCTTCAGGATTCCAGCAAAGGATACGGGAACCGTCAACCTCAGGTTAAGGGTTCAGTTGTCCCACCGCGTGCTCGCATCTTCTTCGACGTCAGGCTCGCGCCTCCCTTTCGCGACCCGAATCGACAGGCAGCGGGAAGATTCGGGCCTCAGACGGCGTCTTGAGTGCAACATTCCGCGTGAGCGGGCATCCCGACAGGAAGGACGACATGTCTGACCAGGATCGCAGCAAGCACGTAAAGGCAACGGACGAGCATCTGGACGACGACGTCGAGGCGCATAAGCACGGACATCGCGAAGCCGATGCCGGCGCCGACACCGAGGACGCGAGCGACGACGTCATCGCGCACAAGCACGGCGGCAAGGATTCGTAACTCCTCCTTCTCGGAGTGAGGTCATGGAACGGGCCCTGGGAAACTGGGGCCCTTTTCATTCGCCGGAAGCGGCACGCGGTTCGGAACTCATCCAACCTGGTTCAAAGAGCGGAACCAGGTTGTTGGCGGTCCGCAACCTGGTTCGATTTTTAACCAGGTTGCTGAGTTTCGGCCCCAGGTCAGCTCCGAGCGACGACCGCCTCGCGCTCGATCACGTCACTGATGATCCCACGGAGCTCTGCTTCCAGCTCGCCCGAGACCTCCTCGGACTCCCCCTCGGCGTAGATGTGGATCAGCGGCTCGTCGGGGTCGGGCAGCACCTGCACCCAGCCGCGCTCGTCGAAGATCTTGATCCCGTCGAGCAGATCGACGTTCGCGTCGGAGAAGCGCTCGTTCAGCACTCGCATCACGAGCCCCTTCAGGGCCCACGAGCACGCAACCTGCTTGTGGATGAGCGTCGGGCGAGGCAGCTCGCCGACGAGCTCTGAGAGCGGCCGTTCAACCGGCGCAAGGAGCTCCAGCAGCTTGCAGAGCGACGCGATCGCGTCGTAGGCGGGCAGGAACTCGGGAAATACATAGCCACCGCCGACGGCGCCCCCGAACAGCACCCCGTCGGCTGCAGACATGCGCGTGAGGTCGGGCAGGGAGACCGGTGTCCGGATCACTTCGATTCCGTCGCCGGCAAGCCCTTCGACCTGGCTCGTCGTGTTGATCGGCACGACGACCTTGCCGCGATGGCCATTCGAGGAGATCAGGCGCAGGTAGAGGAGCAGCGCCTGCTCGGCCGGCACCTCGCGCCCGAGCTCGTCGATCAGATAGATCCGCTCGGCCGACCGGTCGAAGACCGCGCCGAAGTCGGCGTTCACCGCCGCAACGAGGCGCTTCGCCTGTTGCATCGTCTCGTGCAGCCGTACCGGGCCCGACGAGGCGTCCGACTCGAACGCGTGCGCCGTCACCGCTTCGACCCCGAGCGGTCCAAGCACGAGCGGCAGCACGTAGCTGCCCGCCGAATAGCCGTAGTCGACGACGATCCGGAAGCCACGGCCGTTGATCAGGTCGACGTCGAGATCGGCGAGCAGGTCGCTCGCGTAGCTCTCGCGGGCGCGCGCCGGATAGGTGATCGACGCGACGTCGCCGAACGGGACGCGCCGAAGCTCCTGGCGGGAGTAGTGCTTCTCGATCTCCTTCTGCAGGCTCGACGAGAGTGCGATGCCCGGCCGCTCGAAGAGACGGATCTGCACCGCTTCTGGATCGTTGGACGCGGCGCCGATGTGGAAAGCGGCGTCGTAGCCCTGCGTCTTCAGCAGATGCTTCCCGACCGGCGCGGGCAGGGTGCGCAGGTCGGCCACGTGCACGCCGGTCGAGTTCAGGCCCGAGATGAGCGCGCGTTTGATCATCCGGTAGGCCGGTGCGCTCTCGCGGCTCGCGACGACGCGGGCACCGCGCTTCAGGGCCGTGCCGAGCGCCGCGCCGAACCGCAACGCGACCTCCGGGGTGAGGTCGACGTTCACGAGCCCGAGCACCCCGTCCTTGCCGAAGACCCGTGTCGTGCCACGTGACTCCCAGATCAGGCTCTCGTGGATCTGCGCGCCCGACTCGACTTCCTTGTACGGGTAGATGCGCACACCGGGGTAGATGACCGACTGGTCGCCGAGGGTGACCTGATCGCCGATCGCCACGCCCTCGTGGACGCGCGCGTGGGCGCGCACGTCGCAGCCACGGCCGAGGATCGCGCCCTCGACCGACGCGCTGCGCCCGATGTAGCACGACGCATCGATCACGCTTCGTGAGACACGGCCACGCTCGCGGAGCGTGGTACCGGGGCCGAGCACGGTGTACGGGCCGACCGAGGCATCCGGCGAGACCGTGCAGTAGTTGCCGATGAACGCAGGCCCCTCGACGCCTTCGACGTCGTCGATCTCGACGCCCTCGCCAACCCAGACGTCGCCGCGGATCTTCAGTCCCGAGACGTTCAGGCGCACCTTCTCGTCGAGCGCGTCGAAGTTCGCCTGCCGGTACTGGTCGAGGTTGCCGATGTCCTGCCAGTAGCCGTCGCACACGTAGCCGTAGATCGGCCTCCCCATCTCGAGGAGCAGGGGGAAGAGCTCTTTCGAGAAGTCGTACGGACGATCGGTCGGGATGTGGCGCAGTACCTCCGGCTCGAGCACGTAGATGCCGGTGTTGATCGTGTCGGAGAACACCTGGCCCCACGACGGCTTCTCGAGGAAACGCTCGACGCGGCCGTCCTCGTCCGTGACGACGATGCCGAACTCGAGCGGGTTGTCGACCGACTTCATGCCGATCGTGACGGCGGCACCCTTCTCCTTGTGGAACTCGACGATCTTGCCGAGATCGATGTCACACAGGGCATCACCCGAGATCACCAGGAACGTGTCGTCGAGTCGGTCGCTACCGAGTCGCACCGAGCCGGCCGTGCCGAGCGGGCTCTCCTCCACGGAGTACTCGATGTTGAGGCCGAGGTTCTCGCCGTCACCGAAGTACGACCGAATTGCCTGCGGCAGGAACGCGACGGTGACGACCACGTCCTCGAAGCCATGCTCGCGGAGAAGCTCGAGGATGTGCTCCATGCACGGCTTGCCGAGAATCGGCACCATCGGCTTCGGTTGGTTCGACGTGAGTGGCCGCAGGCGCGTGCCCTCGCCGCCCGCCATGACGACTGCGCGCATCAGTGCACTTCCCGGCGTGCCTTCGCGGCGTACAGCCCGAGCGATGCGACTGCGAGCGCGAAGCCTGCCCAGAAGATCCAGAGCGGCCATGCGGTCGACGGGTGCGTCACCATCGAGCAGCCGACCCCGAGGTAGAGCAGCCAGGTCGCCGCCTTGCCGAGTGTGTTGACCTCGAACTTGTAGCCGCGCCGCACCATCACGGGCGTGAGCGACATGAGCGCTAGGTCGCGCAGCGGGATCGCAAGTGCGACGAACGGGAGCCGGCCGGCGTGCCACTCGAGTAACACCGCGATTCCGATCATCAGCCGATCGGCGAGCGGATCGGCGACCTTGCCGAACGGTGACTCGACATGCCAGCGCCGCGCGAGGAAGCCGTCGACCTGGTCGGTGATGCCCGCGACGAGGAAGATGATGCCCGCGACCCACGTCCGTCCCTCGGTCGAGACGAGGATCGCCACGATGAACGGCGGGATGAGCGCCAGCCTGAGGATCGTCAGGGCATTCGGCAGCTGGGCCCGAGCCCCGGTGACGACGTTTGCAGGTGCGGCGGTCGCGGTGGTCACGCTGACAGGATACGGCGGTGCGGACGCTGACGATCCCCGGCTTCGTGAACGCCCACTGCCATGCCTTCCAGCGGGCCATGCGCGGACGGGCGCCCGGCGGCGACTTCTGGGCCTGGCGCGACGGCATGGTCGCGCTCGCGGAGTCGCTTTCCGTCGAGGAGATCCGACGCGAGTACGTCGAGGTGTACCGCGAGCTGCGCGCGAACGGCTTCACGGCCGTTGGTGAGTTCCACTACCTCGGGCTCGCCGAGGCCCGCGCAGCGGCGGCCGCCGCGGCCGAGGCGGGCGTCGAGCTCGTCTGCCTGTACGCCTGCTACCTGCGAGGTGGCAGCCCGCGCTTCCGCCAGGACTCGGTCGCCGCCTACCTCAGCGAGCTCGAGGCTCTCCGCGCTGACGGCATCCGGGTCGGTGTCGCCCCCCACTCCGTGCGCGCGTGCCCGGCCGAGGCCCTGCACGAGCTCGGGCGCTATGCCGTGGAGCACGATCTGCCGTTGCACGTTCACGCCGACGAGCAGCCGCGCGAGATCGAGGAGTGCCTCGCGGAGCACGGAGTGCGCCCGATCGAGCTGCTCGCGCGCGAAGGTTGCCTCGGCTCACGAACGACGATCGTGCACGCCACGCATGCCGACGGCCGTGAGCTCGATCTGTTGCGCGACGCGGGCGCGCGGATCTGCGTCTGCCCGACGACCGAGGCCAACCTGGGTGACGGCTTTCTGCCGGTTGCGCGTGTGACTCACCGCTCGATCGGCATGTGCATCGGCTCCGACTCGAATGCGCGCATCGACCCGCTAGAAGAGCTCCGCGAGCTCGAGGGGATCGCACGCCGCCAGACGGGCAAGCGAGGAGTGATCTCGGTCGACGCGCTGCTCGCCTTCGGCTCCGACGAGGGAGCGGCGGCGCTCGGGCTCGAGACGTGGCCCGATGCGGTGGTCGACCTCGACGACCCGCAGCTGCGCGGCGTCGATGAGCTCGGGCTCTACGACGCCCTGGTCTTCAGCTGCAGCGGCACCGTGCTACGGAAGACGTCCGACCAGTAGCGCGTGCGGTCGAGGTACGCGGTCTCGGCCGGGACGCCGTGCTCGCCCCACGCCCCGTTGTACGAGAGATAGCGGTAAAGGCCGTGGTGGCCCGGCGGTGCTGCGGGCTCGATCTGCGTTCCCTCGTGCCATTCGTTGAACGAAGTGATGGTGACTCTGTCCGCCTTCGCGGCAATCGCGGCGCGCCACATCGAGTCGTAGGTGCGGCCGTTGCGCCTCGGCTTCACGCGGGGATCGCCGCTGCCGCGCCGAGCGTCGTATCCGGGCCCGACCGACGGTGCGCACAGCAGGTGCTGCGCGTGCGCCTCCGCACACAGGCGCGCAAGGGTGTTGCCGCCGTAGGTGACGATGTCGTAGGTGTAGACGCCGTCGAAGCCGGCAGCCGCCGCAGCTCCCGCAAGCGCCGTCTGCGCGTAGAGGACAGTCCCACCGACATGCAACGCCGCCTTTGCGGCCGCCCAGTCGGCGATCGGCAGGTCGAGCGCGCGGTAGACGTAGAACGTGCCTATCCCGTAGCCGCGCAGGTAGGTCAGGTCGTCGACGATCGACGCCACCGTCCGGCCCGGATAGGGCTCGAGGTGAATCGCGACGGCGATGCCGTCGGCCCGCGCGGCCGCGGCGACCTCAGGCAGGCGTGCGTCTTCAGCGGAGCCCCGTCCCCACCAGGAGACGGCGATCTCACCGATTCCGGCGGCGCGGATCTCGTCCATTTGCGCCGCGATGACAAGCTGGTCGGTCGACGAGTACAGCCCGCGTGCCGGGTAGAAGCTCGAGGCGATGTCGTTCGGCGGCGCGTGGTCGCGCTGACCCCAGTGCTGGAACGCGCCGTCGATCGCCGAGGTGCCGTACCAGGGGTAGTAGAACGCCGAGACGCGCGCGTCGGCTGCCGACGCAGCTGCGACGGGCAGAGCGAGCGCCAGTACCACGAGTAGGAGAAGTGGCCGCAGCACCGGGGGGTCAAGCCGATCATCTATCACCGGCCCCGGACAGGCAATGGGCCGCGCAGCTCATTTGCCCGGCAACCGCGCCCAGCAGGCCGGCCGAAGGGGCTGTGGACACATCGTCACGCTCTCGTAGTGGTGCCTGGCACCGGACGTGGCCTCGCCGGACGTCGCCGCGCGCGACACATCCCTCCACCCCGGACCCCGGATTCGCGCGCAAACATCCGAGATACCCGCCTGGGCTGTGTGCAACTTGTCACACTCGCGTCACGGTGCCTGGCACCGTGGTGTGGCACCGTGGGCGCTCCTAGACCGAGGCGGTGATCGTGATGCCGCCGCGCGCCTTCTGGCGGAGCGTCACGTGCACGGCGGCCCGGTCGAGCTCGAGGGCCGCTGCCACGTCGTCGCGGATCTGCACCGACAGCGCTTCACAGAAGACGCCCTGGTCGTGAAAACGCGCAAGGTAGAGCTTCACCGATTTCGACTCGAGGCAGAGCTCGCTCGGCCGGTACTCGATCGTCGCGGTGTAGAAGTCGGGCTGCGCGGTGATCGGGCAAACGGCGGTCAGCTCGTCGCTGACGAGCTCGACCCGCTCGACGCCCGGGTTCGGGAACGTCTCGAGGCCGGCGTAGGCGCTACTGCCGGCGTGGCCGAGTGCGACGAACTCCTGTTCCACGGCCCTAT
>JBAQHS010000247.1:0-4686 GCA_049288455.1 Gaiellaceae bacterium
CTCGACGAGCTCCGCGTCGGCGAGCGCGTCCACCGCCCGGCTGGCGGTCGGCGCAGAGAGCCCCATCCGCGCGGCGAGGTCGTTCAGGCGCATCGGCCCGTCCTCGAGCAGCTCGAAGAGCGCGAGCCGCTGCGTCGAGGTCAGCGCCGGGCCTTCGTCGGGGCCGCCGCTGATCCGGGTCAGGTGGCGGATCACGCGGCCGAGCTGATCGAGCACGCGCACGCTGGGGTCGGGCCGCGTTGGCATGCGTCTATTGTTGCACGAAGAAATAGTTGCGTGTTGTTTGCTATTCTGCCCGAATGAGCGCCACCGCCACCGAGCCCGTCGCGCAGCCGCAGCCCCGCCTGCGCCTGATCTTCCTGGCGCTGATGCTCGTCCTGCTGCTTGCCTCGCTCGACCAGACGATCGTCTCGACGGCGCTGCCGACGATCGTCGGCGACCTCGGCGGCATCTCGCACCTCTCGTGGGTCGTGACGGCCTACCTGCTCGCCGCGACGATCGCCGGCCCGCTCTACGGCAAGCTCGGCGACCTCTACGGGCGCAAGCTCGTGCTCCAGGTCGCGATCGTGCTCTTCCTGATCGGCTCCGCCCTGTGCGGCCTCAGCCAGAGCATGGCCGAGCTGATCGGCTTCCGCACACTCCAGGGTCTCGGCGCCGGCGGCCTGATCGTCGTCACCTTCGCCGTCATCGGCGACGTGATCCCGCCGCGCGAGCGCGGCAAGTACCAGGGCTACTTCGGCGCCGTCTTCGGCTTCTCGACCGTCGTCGGCCCGCTGCTCGGCGGCTTCTTCGTCGACAACCTGTCGTGGCGGTGGATCTTCTACGTCAACCTGCCGGTCGGCGCCGTCGCGCTCACCGTGATCGCCTTCGCATTCCATGCGCGCGTCGACAAGCGCCGCCACGCAATGGACTACCTCGGTGCCGCGCTGCTCGCCGGCACGCTTGCGTCGGTCGTCCTCTTCACGAGCCTCGGTGGGACGACCTGGGCGTGGAGCTCGCCGAAGATCATCGGCCTCATCGTGCTCAGCATCGTCCTGCTGCCGCTCTTCCTGCTCGTCGAGAGCCGTGCAGCCGAGCCGATCCTGCCGCTCTCGCTCTTCCGCAACCACACGTTCGCGGTCACGAGCGCCGTCGGCTTCATCGTCGGCTTCGCGCTCTTCGGCGCAATCACGTACCTGCCGCTCTACCTGCAGGTCGCGAAGGGCTCGAGCCCCACCCGCTCGGGTCTGCAGCTGACGCCGTTGATGGCGGGTGTGCTGATCACATCGATCGTCAGCGGCCAGGTGATCTCGAAGGTCGGCCGCTACCGCGCCTTCCCGATCATCGGCACCGCGGTGATGGCGGTCTCGATGTTCCTGCTCTCGCGCATCGAGGCGGGCACGAGCACGTGGGTGTCCGCGGTCGATGCGGCGGTGCTCGGCCTCGGGCTCGGCATGGTGATGCAGGTGCTGATCCTGGCGGTGCAGAACTCGGTCGACCATTCGGTGCTCGGTGTCGCGACGAGCGGCTCGACGATGTTCCGCCAGATCGGCGGCTCGATCGGCGTCGCGCTCTTCGGGACGATCTTCGCGAACCGTCTGCGCGTCGAGCTCGCGGCGAGGCTGCCGCAGGGCACGCACATCCCGAAGGTGATCAACCCTGCCGGCATTCGCCATCTGCCTCCCGCGCAGCACCAGGCGTTCGCCGACGCGGTCGCGACCTCGCTGCACCCGGTCTTCCTCGTCGCCGGCTTCGTCTCGCTGCTCGCCTTCGCGCTCACCTGGCTCTTGCGCGAGGTGCCCCTCCGCACCCAGGCGCGCCCCGGCGAGGTCACCGAGGAGCCATCCACTCCCATCGCCGCCTGAGTTCCAGGTTCGCTTTTCAACCAGGTTGCCGAGTTTCGAACCGCCATCACCCCACCGAGCAGGACTCGCCACCCGTCACACGAAGGCGGCTCTAGCAACGTCCGCGCCGAACGAAGGGGTTCAGGAATGACGAAGAAGGCCACCGAGGCCACCACCAAGAAGGCCGCCGTGAAGAAGCCGGCCGCCGCGAAGAAGCCTGTCGCACGCCGCACGAAGGTCGAGGCCGCGAAGCCGATCGAGCTCGCGTGGGACCACGTCGCGACGCGCGCGTACTACATCGCGCTCGAATCGGGTGGCGACCCGTACGAGAACTGGCTGCGCGCCGAGCGCGAGCTCGTCGCCGCGTAAAGCGGCTGCCGGAACGGCGGGCGCGGGACGGTCACGGCCGGCCCCGCGCCCGCAACACTCTTAGTGTTTCCTCAGGCGGCGCTGATCTGATCAGGCTGTGTTCTACATCCGGTACCTGCGCAACGAGCTCGTCCGGCGCCGCGCCCGCACGATCGTCACGCTGCTCGGCCTCGGGCTCGGCGTCGCGCTCGTCGTCGTCATCTCGAGCCTCTCGAGCGGCCTCGACAAGGCGCAAAAGAAGACGCTGAACCCGCTCGCGGGCATCGGCACCGACCTGACCGTGACGCTGCAGCCGCAGCAGGACACGGGCGGCGGCTTCGGCGGCCCGGGCGGCGGCGGCCCCGGCGGTGGTGGCAACCGCGACCTCGTCCAGGCGAACCTGTCTGTCGTCACCGACCTCTCGAAGCTCGGCAAGGCCGGCACGCACTTCGTCCACGACTTCTTCCTGCCGGGCACGCAGCTGACGTTCAAGCAGACCGCCGCGTCGCAGATCGCGTCGATCGACGGCGTCGGCCAGGTGACCCAGGGATTGACGCTCCTCGCCGAGCACCAGGAAGGCATCGTCCCGAAGATCGTCGCCACGCTGAAGACGCAGGCGAAGACCTTCCAGATCCAGCGGAACATCCCGCGCCCGACGGCCGCGCAGTTCGCGGCAATGCAGGCGTGCCTGCAGAAGCTGAACCCACAAGGCTCGACGGGCAGCGGCGGCTCGACCGGCAGCGGCGGCTTCGGCGGCGGCGGTGGGGGTGGCAACGGCGGGTTCGGTAGCGGACAGCGTGGCGGCGCGAACCGTGCGGCGTTCGCGAAGTGCCTGCCCGCCAGCCTCCGACAGCTCCGCACGCGGTTCACCTCGCCGAGCCAGACGCTGCGCCAGGTGCTGAACCCGCCGCAGACGAACATCACGACCACCGCGTACACGATCGGCGGCGTCGACCAGACGCATCCGACGATGGGCGTCGTCACGACCGCGCAGGTGACGAAGGGCCGCTTCCTCGCCCCGGCCGGCGGCAAGGAAGCGCTGATCTCGACGACGTATGCGGCGAAGCACTCGCTGAAGGTCGGCTCGAAGCTCGATCTCAACGGCACCTCGTTCACGGTCGTCGGCCTGGTCAGCCCGCCGCTCGGCGGCCAGAGCGCCGATGTCTACCTGCCGCTGAAGCAGCTGCAGACGCTCGCGAATGAGAAGGGCCTCGCAAACGTCGTGCTCGTCCGCGCGGCGTCGAGCTCCGATGTCGGCCGTGTGAAGCAGGCGATCGAGACCGCGCTGCCGCAGGCTCAGGTCGCGAGCTCGAAGGACGTCGCCGACAAGATCAGCGGCTCGCTCGTCGACGCGTCGAACCTCTCGCACGATCTCGGCTTCGCGCTTTCGGTGATCGCGGCGATCGCGGCGTTCCTGCTCGCCGCGCTGCTCGCGCTCTCGTCGGTCGGCAAGCGCGTGCGCGAGCTCGGCACGTTGAAGGCACTCGGTTGGACGCAGCGCATGGTCGTGCGGCAGATCGCCGGCGAGTCGCTCGCCACCGGGATCCTCGGCGGTATCTTCGGCCTTGCACTCGGGATCGCGGCCGCGCTTCTGATCGACGCATTCGGGCCGTCGCTCTCGGCGAGCTCGACGAGTGGCGGAAATTTGCTCGGGCTGGGGGCAGCCACGGCACGGACGGCGACGAGCTCTGTGTCGCTGGACGCGCCGATCGGCATCGGCATCCTCGCGATCGGGTTCGGCCTTGCCCTCCTCGGCGGCCTGATCGCGGGGACTGCCGGTGCTCTTCGTGCCGCGCGGCTCCGTCCTGCGGACGCATTGAGGACGGTCGAGTAGTGGAGCCGCTGTACCAGCTCACCGGTGTGACGAAGTTCTTCCAGCGTGGCCCGACGACGGTGCGCGCGCTCGACGGCATCGACCTGCAGATCGAGGCGGGCGAGTTCGTCGCGCTCGAGGGCCCGAGCGGGTCCGGCAAGACGACGCTGCTGCAGTTGCTCGGCGCGCTCGACCGGCCGTCGGGCGGCGACATCCTCTTCGAGGGGCGCGACCTCGTCGACCTGCCCGACCACGAGCTCGCGGGACTGCGGCTGCGCTCGTTCGGCTTCGTCTTCCAGCAGTTCAACCTGATCCCGACTCTCACTGCGGTCGAGAACGTCGAGGCAAAGCTTGCGCCGGTCGGGGGCGATCGTGCGCGAGCGCTGCAGATGCTCGGTGAGGTCGGCCTCGCCGATCGAGCCGAGCATCTGCCGGCGCACATGTCGGGTGGCGAGCAGCAGCGCGTCGCGATCGCGCGCGCCCTCTCGGTCGAACCGCGGGTCGTGCTCGCCGACGAGCCGACGGGCAACCTCGACACGACGACGGGCGGCGAGATCATCGACCTGCTCGCGAACCTTGCGGCCGAGCATGGCTCGACGATCATCGTCGCGACGCACGATGCGAGCCTCGCCGCTCGCGCGCCCCGCCGCGTGGGCGTGCGCGACGGCAAGCTGCTCGTCGCGGTCGCTCCGGTTTAGCCGC
>JBAQHS010000248.1:0-6903 GCA_049288455.1 Gaiellaceae bacterium
CTGCTCGACGAGCCGGAGGCGCATCTCGACGTCGAAGCTCGTGAGCGCATGGAGGGCCTGATGCGCTCGTTCGCCGGTTCCGTCGTCGCGGTCTCGCACGACCGGTACCTGCTCGACGAGACGGTCGGCGAGATCGCGGAACTGAGTGGCGGGCGCATCCGGCTCTGGCCCGGCAACTACTCCGCGTACACGATCGCGCGAGAGCTGGAGCTGCAGCGCCAGCAGCAGGCGTACGTGACGCAACAGAAGGAGATCGCGCGTCTCGAGGAGGCCATCCGGCGGTTCAAGGACTGGGCGAGCCGTGTCGTCGACGAGCGGCACATCAAGCAGGCACGGAACAAGCAGCGCCAGATCGACCGGATGGACAAGATCGACCGGCCGGTGCTCGAGCGCCGGAAGATCGCGCTCGAGCTGCGCCCGCATGCGCGCGGAGGCGAGCGCGTGGTCGAGCTGGCAGGGGTTGGGGTCGAGCTTGCCGGCCGGCCGGTCCTCGCCGATGTCGATCTCGCCGTGCTTCGCGGCGAGCGCGTCGGTGTCGTCGGCGAGAACGGCGCCGGCAAGTCGGTGTTGCTTCGTGTGCTCGCCGGCGAGCTCGAGCCGACGGTCGGGGAGCGTAAGGCGGGCCCGTCGATCCGGTTCGGCCGTCTCGCGCAGGACCGCCGCCCGGATGACCCGCAGGCTACCCCGCTGCAGCTCGTTCGTCGAGCAGCGCCGATATCGGAGGGCGAAGCCGTGTCGAGGCTGATGAAGTTCCTGTTCAGCTACGAGCAGGTGCGCCGGCCCCTGCAGATGCTCTCCGGCGGCGAGTGGACGCGGCTCCAGCTGCTGCTCCTGATGATCGAGGGCGCGAACTGCTTGTTGCTCGACGAACCGACGAACCATCTCGATATCGAGTCCGTCGAGATGCTCGAAGGTGCACTCGAGTCGTTCGAGGGGACGGCGATCTTCGTCTCCCACGATCGGTACTTCCTCGACCGCATTGCCGATCGCATCGTCGAGGTCGCCGACGGCGGCGTGCAGTCGTTCGAGGGCGGCTGGTCGACCTGGCGCGAGCGCCAGGTTGTGAATGCCTAGCTCGCCGCGGCGTGGAGGGCGCGCGGGGCGCGCGCCGAGTTGAGCTCGAGTGGTGCCGGGCCGGCGTCGGTCTCGGATTCCGAGTGGCGATCCGTGACGTCGATCAGGAAGCCCTGCAGGAACAGCGGGTGGTACTCCTCGTCCCGCACGGCGACGGTCTCGTCGTGCACCCAGACGACGCGTCCGTCGGCGGCGATCAGGCGGTACTCCATGCGGAAGCCCTCGCCGGTCGCGTGCGTGCGTTCGACTTCGGCGATCACCCGCTCGTGATCGTCGGGGTGAAGGCACTTCGTGAAGAAGCCGGGCTCGAGCCAGTCGGAGACGGGGAAGCCGAGCATCGATTCGATGCGCGGGCTCATGTACTTGGTGGTCAGCGGCATGCCGATCGTGTTGATGTACGTGGCGAGCGGGATCTGCTCGACGAGCGTCCGGTACTTCGCCTCGGTCTCACGCAGGCGCTCGTCCCGATCTCGGCGCTTGGTGACATCGCGGATCGAGACGGCGAACAGCATCGGACCGGGAACGTCGACGCGGGTGATCGCAATCTCCGCAGAGAAGGAACGGCGGTCGGAGCGCAGGGCGGTGATCTCGAGCCGTGAGCCGAGTAGCGGCCCCGTGCCGGTCTCGACGACACCGGCGAGATCGTCGCGGTGCTCGGGGGCGACGACGAGCTCGAGGAACGGCTTGCCGACCGCGTCGCCCCGCGTCCAGCCAAAAATCTCCTCGGTCGCCGGATTGACCTCGACGACCAGTCCGGCGTGATCGACGATCACGACGCCGTCGAGTGCAGCGCGCAGCACCGCGTCCTTGCGGCCTTCGCTTGCGAGAAGCGCGCGCTCCGAGCGCTTGCGCCCGGTGACGTCCATCATCAGTGCGATCGCGCCGAGAGCCTTGCCGTGCGTGTCCTTGATCGGCCCGACCGACACGCTCACGTCGATCATCGAGCCGTCGCGGTGGAGGCGGCCCATGTCGAGATCGCGCAGCGTCTCGCCGTCGCGCACGCGCGCAAGCGTTGCGTGGAAGAGCTCCGTCTCGTCCTCGGGGACGAGCGGACACGTGCGGCCGATCACCTCTTCCGGCTTCCACCCGAAGATCTCGACCGCGCTTGCATTCCACGAACGGATCCGTCCGTCAAAGTCGAAGTCGACGATCGCGACCGGCGAAGCGTCGATGAGCGCGCTGTGATGCTCGTACGCGTTCTGGATCTGCTCGAACTGCGCGGCGTGGTCGAGCGCCGTCGCCGCCTGGTTCGCAAACGCGCGGAGGATCTGCAGCCGCTCTGCGTCCGGGCGCATCCGGTCGACCGGGTCGTCGGCCCAGATATAGCCGATGCGGCGACCGCGCCGGTCGTGCAGCGGGACGAAGAGCCAGTGGTTCTGCCAGGCATTCGGTCCGCGTCCGTCGCGCTGCGAGCGGTATCCGACGGGCCGGTCCGGAAGGAGCTTGCGTGCGGCGTCGTGCGGCAGGAGGAAGCAACCTGCCACGTCGAACTCGGGCTGGAGCAGGCACTCGAGCTGGTCGGCTGAGAGCGACGATCCGATGTTCTCGCCGGCCGCGAATCCGACCGAGGCGATCGTGTTGTGCCGGTCGTCCGTCACGCTGAGCAGCTGGACTGCGATCTTGTCGAAGCCGAGCGCCTCCGAGATCGCCTGGCAGACGAGCTGCAGCAGTTCGGTCGTGTCCCACGTTTCGTTCAAGCGCGTCGAGACTTCGAGGAGCCGCTCGAGCGCCTCGCGATTCGCCTTCGCGCTCGTCGCTTCCTGCGCAGCCTGAACGACGATCGCAGCGTGCTCGCAGACGGCGATCAAGACGTCGATCTCGTCGCCGCTCGGCTTCCGGCCCGAAAGCGGCTCGTCGACCGAGAGGATGCCGAGCAGCTTGCCGTCTGCGGCGCGCATCGGCGCGAAGAGGGCGTCGTCGGGGTGCCAGGCGTTCGGGTCGTCGCTGACCGGCAGGTCCGGCGTGAATGTCTGGTGCTCGCTCCAGTCGAACTCCCCCTGGGGGACGAGGTACGCGCCACGCTGGAGGAAGCGCTGGTCGAGCAGCGGCTCCCAGTCCGAGAGCTGTCGCACCTGGCCGAGCAGCGCTTCGCGCGCCTCGTCGCTCCCGAACACCGTCGTGACGACGAAGTCGTCCCATTCGGGCCGATACAGGTTGATCACGACCGTGCGGAACGCGAGCGAATCCGACGCGGTGCGCGCGATCGCGGAGAGGAGCGAAGGAAGTTCCTCTCCGGTCCGCACGAGCCGCGTGACGTCGAGCAAGCCACGCAGCCGCGAGAAGATCGTTGATTGACGTAAGTCGAGTGTGGCCACCGCAGATTCCCCGACTAACTGAATCGGCGGCGGGAGGCCAATATCACGTCCCCCGAAAGGGGGAGCTATGACGGCAGTCAGCTAGAGCGAGAGCCGCGAGTCCGCCTGCTCGATCACGAGCGGATCGTGGGTCGCGCACACGACCGCTGCTCCCGTCTCGCGGGCGATCTTCGCGAGCAGGATCGCAACCGAGATCGCGTTTGCTCCGTCGAGCCTCGACGTAGGCTCGTCGGCGAGCAGGAGCGCGGGCCGGGAGGCAGCGGCGCGGGCGATCGCGACGCGAGCTCGTTCGCCCTGCGAGAGGCGTGAGACTCGTTGCGTGGCGCGGTCGGACAGGCCCACCGCGTCGAGCGCCGCAAGCGCGGCCGGGCGCCCGTCCTGGACACCGCGGAGCGCCAGGGCGAGCTCGACGTTCTCGAGGGCGGACAGATGCGGCACGAGGCCCGCCTGCTGGCCGACGTACGCGATCCGGTCGCGCCGAAGGGCTGCGCGGCCGCTGCGGTCGAGCGTCGCGAGGTCGACCCCGCCGACCGTCACCGAGCCGGCGTTCGGCAGCTCGAGACCGGCAAGGAGGTGCAACAACGTCGTCTTTCCCGAGCCCGACGGGCCTGTGACGGCATGCAGCGTGCCGCCGCGGAAGCTCGCGTCCGTCGGCTTCAGAGCGACCGTCGCCCCGTACCGGCGTTCGAGCCCGTGCGCCTCGGCGACGACGGCCCGGTTGCCGCTCGCGACCGGTGTCACAGCGGCCGGAGCCTGCACCCGCTCGACGCTCGAGCCGGCCGCCGGCTCGACCACGATTGCGTCGGCCTCGAACCGCGCCGTTGCCTTCGCCCCGATCCCGGCGCGCAGCAGCAGCTCTTCCGGCAGGCGCAGCCAGCCGCCGCGGCCGACGACGATCGTGTCACTCGACTCGTCGTCGCGACCCCACTCCTCCGAGACGCGACCGTCGCGAATCCGCACGATGCGATCGGCGATGCGCGTCGATTCCGGGTCGTGGCTCACGATCACGGTCGTGCAACCCTGCTCGCGCACGAGCTCGGCCAGCATCGCGTACACCTGGTCGGCGGTCGCAGCGTCGAGCTCGCCGGTCGGCTCGTCGGCGAGAAAGAGCCGCGGCCGGTGTGCGATCGCCGCACAGAGTGCCACGCGCTGCTGTTCACCACCGGATAGCTCGGTGGGCCGCCGGCGGCTCTTCTCGGCCAATCCGACCCGCTCGAGCAGCTCGTCGGCGCGGTGGAGGCGGTCGTGCCGGGTAGCCCCACGTAGTCCGAGCTGAAGCGCGACCAGGTCGCGAGCGCTGAGCTCCGGAGCGAGTGCGCGCCCGTAGTGCTGATCGGCATACCCGAGCATCGACGACCGGTACTGCGCAAGGCGGCGGCCGGGAAGCTTGCCGACGTCCTCGCCGTAGACGCGGACGACGCCGGCGGAAGGCCGCTCGAGGCCGGCAAGGATCCGAAGCAGGGTCGACTTGCCGGACCCGCTCGGGCCGAGCACCGTCACGACCTCGCCGTCCGCCACGCGCAGCGAGAGCCCCTGCAAGGCGGCCGCGTCGCCCTCGGCCGTTGCGTGGACCCGGAACACGTCTTTCAGCTCGATCGCGCTCACGCGGTCACCTCGGCGGAGCGCGCGGGTGCGCGGCCTCGTGTGCGGGTCGCGTAGACGACGAGCAGCACCGCGGCGGCCACGTAGCCGGCCGCCGCCGCGGCAAGTAGCGGCACGTCGAGCGCGAGTTGCAGCGGGGGCTCGGGCACGACGGCTCCTGCGGTCACCGAGACGAGGGCGATCACGAGCGCGGAGAGGATCGCACCGAGAATCAGGCCGCCGAGGATCCCGAAGCTTGCGACGAGCAACGCACGCAGACGCAGGTGCGCCCGGATTGTCGAGGGTGCGGCGCCCTGAGCCTCGAGGTCGAACAGCTCGCCGCGCTCGTCGCGGACGTCGGCGACGACCGCGAGCAGCAGCCCGAGCAGCGCGAGCAGGAGCGCGACCCCGGCGGTTCCCGCGAGCGTGATCAGCGCGCCGCGCCCGAGCGGGTCGGCCTGAAGCTCCGCGAGGGTCGCCGCCTGCGACTGAACCGTCAGCTGGGTGAACGGCGGCCGTGCCAGGAGCCGCGCCGTCGCCGGCTCGTCGCCCGGGGCGACGTTCAGCCAGAGCTCGTCGGTCGTGCCGAGGCCGGGCGAACGCGTATCCAGGAGGGTTGCCGCCGTCTGGGCGTCGGCGACGACGGCGTCGCCGGTGACCGACGGGAAACGCGACAGCCGGCCGACGATGCGGCCGGCGATCTGCTCGCCCTCCAGAGAGAGGGGGATGATGCCGTTCGGTCCCGCCTGTGCGGCGACACCGGCGGTCGCGAGCACGGGCAGCACGAGCCCGTCGGTCGGCTGGCTCGGCCTGAACCTGCCGAACCGGTCGGGCGTCAGGACGTAGCCGAGCCTCGCAGCGCCGCCGCTCACGCCGCCGGTGCCGACCCACCCGCGGAAGGCGTGTGCGACCGGCGTCCCGTCGACCCGTGGCGAGGTGAACGTGACGATGCCTTTCGCACTCGGTTGGATGCCCGTGCCGGCGTTCGCCGTCAGCCGGCCGCTGTTTTGGATGTCGAGCTGGATCTGCGCCAGGGATGCACCGCTGAAGGGAATGCGCCCACGCAATTCGACCGGCTTCGCGCCGTTCGTGTGCCCGAGCGGCACGCTTTCGTAGTCGCCGAGCGGCGAACGGAAGATGCCGCGAATGACCACGTCGTCGCCGCGGGCCGACGCAACGAGCGTGAAGCGCTTGCCGGGCGGAAGCGCCGTGACGTGGAGCGCCATCGAACGAGCCGGTTCGAGGCTCGAACCGAGCGCGCCGAGCGGCCGGCGCGCGAAGTCGGCACGCCAGCCCTCGACCGTGGCGAGCCGATCGGCCGGGATGCCGAGGAAGCCGAAGGTCGCCCCGGACGGGACGTTGCCGGTCAGTCGCAGGACGCGCGTCGGCGCGACCGGGTACGACGACTGCGCGGCGCCGTGCAGCACCGGGATGAGCTGCGTCAGGTCCTCGGTCAGCACGAACGAGGCGGGGACGGCGTACGTCGCCTCGTCGTGCTGGCCGCGCAGAAGTGTCGAGCGGTACGCCACGGCGAACAGTGCAAGGCCGAGGCTCGCGACGAGGAACGTCGCGGCGACGGCGGCGTGGCCGGGATTGCGTGCGAGCGACGCTGCGGCGAGCCGCAATGAGATCGGCCCGCGCCGCGCGGCAGTCCCGAGCGCGCGCAGCGCGGGCGTCAGGATCCGGGCGGCAATCACCGCGGCCGCGAAGACGATCAGACCCGGAACGAGCAGGAGGAAGGCGCCGGTGCCGCCGCTTGCGAGCTTGCCTGCGTCCACCGAGCCCCGGGCCCAGCCGACGCCGACGATCGCAATTGCGCCCAGAGCGGCGACGTCCAGCGGTGTCAGCGCGAGCCGGCCGATCTGCGCGCCCGGCGCGCGCACCGTCGCATAGAGCAGCAAGCCCGCCAGCACGGCGACGCCGACTGCCGCAG
>JBAQHS010000249.1:0-3654 GCA_049288455.1 Gaiellaceae bacterium
CGGCTTGCAGGCCCGACAGCGGGCGGATCATGACGGTGAATTTCTCGATCTCCCCGGCCTCGTTCTCCTCGAGGATGTCGACGCCCTGAAGTTCACGGTCGCCCACGTTCGCCTCGAAGAAGAGGATAGTCGTCGCACCGTCGCGCCACTCGTTCGTGTAGCGGAAGTTCTCGAAGACGGTGGCGACTGCTTTCAGCAGCGCGGCGACCATCGCCTTTCCTTCGTAGGTGCGGTAGACCGCCGGGCTGCGAAAGACGACGTTCTCGGCGATCGTCGCGAGCGCGGCGTCGTCGTCGCCGGCTTCGATCGCGGCACCGAACGGATGCGTCACGCTCATAGGGCGTCGAGCGCCGCGTTCACGAGCCGGTCGGCCTCCTCGTTGTGCGCGCGCTTCACGTGTCGATACTCCACGTTTCCGACGCGGCGCGCCAGCCGGTCCGCCTCGGCGTAGAGCTCGCGGAGGGCTGCGTTCTTGACGCGGTACTCACCGCGCATCTGCTTCACCATCAACTCGGAGTCCGAGACGACCTCGACGTCCGGCACCTGCAGCTCCAGCGCCTTGCGCAGGCCGGCCACCAGGCCGTTGTACTCCGCGACGTTGTTCGTCGCCTGGCCGATGTACTCACCGTGCGACGCGAGCACCGTGCCATCCTCGGCCTCGAGCACATAGCCGTACGCCGCCGGGCCCGGGTTGCCCCGGGCTCCGCCGTCGGTGAAGAGCCGGGCCTTCAAGCAAGCCTCTTAGTTGTTGTCGATCTGTGCGCGCTGCAGCTTGCCGCTGTAGTCGACGTACACCGACTTCCACTCGGTGAAGACATCGAGCGCAGCCTGGCCCGCCTCGCGATGACCGTTGCCTGTCTGCTTCATCCCGCCGAAGGGCAGGTGCACCTCTGCGCCGGTCGTGCCGGCGTTGATGTACGTGATCCCCGTCTGAAGGTCGCGCATCGCCTTGAACGCCTTGTTGACGTCGCGCGTGAAGATCGACGATGAAAGCCCGTACTTGACGCCGTTCGCTGCGGTCACCGCGGCCTCGAACGAGTCGACAGGGATGAGCGCTGTCGTCGGCCCGAAGATCTCCTCCTGGGCGATGCGCATGCCCGGCTCGACGTCGCCGAAGACGGTCGGCCGGTAGTAGAACCCGTCACCGTCGACGCGCTCGCCGCCAGTCAGCAGCTTCGCGCCCTCGTCCTTGCCGATGCCGGTGTACGCGTGGATCTTCTCGACCGCGGTCTCGTTGATCACAGGACCGATGTCGGTGTCGTCCTCCCACGGCGAGCCGATCCGGAGCTTCTCCGCCCGCGCGACGAGCTTCGACTGCAGCTCTTCGTACACCGCGCGATGCACGATCACGCGCGACGCAGCCGTGCAGCGCTGACCTGCGGTGCCGAATGCCGACCAGACGATCCCATCGACCGCAAGGTCGACGTCGGCGTCGTCCATGACGATGATCGCGTTCTTGCCGCCGAGCTCGAGGTGAACGTGCTTCAACTCGTCGGCTGCGGTCTTCGTGACGATGATCCCGGTCTCGCGTGAGCCGGTAAATGTAATCACGGGCACGTCGGGATGCCGGACGAGCGCGTCACCGGCCTCCTCGCCGAAGCCGTGCACGATCTGCACCACGCCCTCGGGGAGGCCGGCCTCGTGCAGGATGTCCACGAAGCGCTGCGCGAGCAGCGGCGTGTCCTCGGCGGGCTTCAGCACGACGGTGTTGCCGCAGACGAGCGCCGGCGTCAGCTTCCACGCCGGAATCGCGATCGGGAAGTTCCACGGCGTGATCGCGCCGACGACACCGACCGGCATGCGCAAGCTCATCATGAACTTGTCCCGCAGCTCCGACGGCGTCGTCTGCCCGAAGAGGCGGCGACCCTCGCCGCCCATGTAGTAGGCCATGTCGATTGCTTCCTGGACGTCGCCGCCCGCCTCGGCCTTCACCTTGCCCATCTCGCGGGTCATCAACTCCGAAAGCTCGGGCTTGTGCCCTTCGAGGAGCTGGGCGAACCGGAACAGGATGTTGCCGCGCTCGGGCGCCGGCACGAGGCGCCAGTCCTCCCAGGCGGCGCGGGCGATTGCGACGGCGCGGTCGACATCGGCGGCGGTCGAGCGTGGGAAGGACTCGATTACCTCGCCGGTGGACGGGTTCAGGGACTCGAAAGTTGTTGTTGTCATGCGAGCGATCCTAGCCGGGGAGCCAATAGCCACCGCGATGGCTCATCTGCCTCTCATACATCGCTGCTTGATTGGCGCACGGAGAGAGCAACCTCGTGATCAAGGAGTCAGCTTGCGCATATTCGTATTCGCCCTCGTGCTCGCAGCGGTGGTCGCCGTCCCGGCGGTATCGGCTGGAGCCACGCCCGTCGTCAGCGTGGTCCATCTGAGCGCGCCGGTCTCGGGCCTCCGATACGACCAGAAGGTCGTTCGCGCCCACCCGGGCAGGATCAAGATCGTCTTTCTCAACCGCTCATCGTTGAAGCACAACGTCAACGTCGAGAATGGCGAGCACGAGCTCGGCAAGTCGGCCACCGTCAGGCATGCCACGACGACAATGTTCGTGACCTTGAAGGCCGGCAAGTACAACTACTACTGCTCTGTGCCCGGCCACGAAGACGCCGGGATGCACGGCACGCTGATCGTCTCCTAGCTGGCGGTCGTCGGGTCCGGCGGCAGCGCCGGACCCGGCGGCATGACAGCGCTCGAGCGCGCCAAGCAGCGGTGGAGCCACATCAAGAACGGGATCGTGGCGAGGAGGTAGAGCGCCTGCGTCACTCACGAGCGCACTGCCACAAGCCCACGGCTCGGGGTCAATGCTCCGTGAACAACGTCAGCTGCATCCCGTCCGGGGCCTGGACGCGTGCGTTGCGGTCGCCCCACGGCGTCGTGACTGCAGGGGCAACCTCGTCGGCGCCCGCGGCGACGAGCCTCCGGGCCGTCGCCTCGCTGTCGGGCACCTCGAGTGCGATCCGCACCGTCCCTGACACGCGCCGACCGGCTTCGATTTCGTCGACTGTCTCGGCCTGCGCCTCGTCGAACAGCTCGAGCGTCGCCCGGCCCGCGCTGAGCAGAACGACCCGTCCGCCGTCCGAGCTCCAGTCGGCGACCTGCTCCAGCCCAAGCGCGTCGCGGTAGAACGCGAGCGCGCCGTAGAAGTCCGAGACCGTCAAGACAACGCGCAGCTCCTTGACCTCTCCCATGTGGCTCGTGAACGCTCCGGAAAGCGCAGCTATTCCTCGGCCGATCGTCCGGCGTCGAGCAGATCACCGACGCGCACCTGCTCGGTCAACAGGCGATGAAAGCGTTGCGACTCGCCGCCGACGTACGCGCGGCAAAGCTCTCGGCCGGCGGAATATGTGATGGCATAGGTTCGCGAGGTCGGCTCGTTCAGGAACCGGATCAGATGCGCCGCAAGCTCCGAGCTCATCAGGGCCCAACGCTCGAGGTAGGCGTGGGTCTCGGCTTCGCTCGCACCGCCTTCGTGCAGCATCAGCGACGCGTTGACGATCGCCCAGTCGAGCGGCTCCTCGGCGCGCTCGACTGCCAGAGCGTGATCGAGATCGAACTCGACGACTGCTTCCTGGATGATTGCGGCGAGTCCGCGCGCGCCTTCGCCCTCGAGCAGCACCGACGGCGCGAGCTTCGCGATCCCCTCCGAGACAAGGG
>JBAQHS010000250.1:0-14786 GCA_049288455.1 Gaiellaceae bacterium
CGATGCCGAGCGTCACGATCCGTCCGGTATCGGGTGGCGCTGCGCCGCCGTCTGCGTCGTCGTCACCGGCGCCGTCCTCCTGCAAGGTGGCGCTGATCGTCGCGCCCGACGAGCCGACCAGGATCACGGTCTGACCCGTGTAGGTCATCGACGTCTCCTCACGCACCACGTGAATCGTCATCGTCGCCGACGTCGCCAGTGCGTGGTGGTGATCGTCGACCGAGATCGTCACCGTGTAGTCGCCGGGCACTGCCGTGTCGGTCCCGTGGATCGTCGCGGTGCGATTGCCGTTATCCGTGAGGCTGAGACCGCTTGGCAGGCCCGTGGCGCTGAACGACAGCGTGTCACCGACGTCGGCGTCGGTCGCCGAGACGTTGAAGCTCAGCGGGTCGTGATAGTCGACCGACTGCGGATCGGGCAGCGGGTCGAGCACCGGCGGCGCATTGACGACGGTCGTCACGGCGGTGCGCGTGATCGTCGGCTGTGCCGCGCCCGTCGAGTCGTCGAAGTCGAAGTCAGCGGAGTTCGTGAGCGTCGTCCCGGCAGGCAAGGCCGAGGTCGGGTGCGCGGTGAACGCCTTTGTCGCCGTCTGGTGTGGGGCCAGGTTGCCGAGATTGAAGGTCACCGTCGATGAGCCACCGGACTGCACTCCCGTCGGCAGTGTGTCGGTGACCTGGACGTTGAACGCATCGTCCTGGTTGCTCGGGTTCGTGAACGTCAGCGTGTAGTGCAGCGTGTCGCCCGGGTTGCCCGCGATCGAGGCCTCGGTCACCGACTTGGCGACGTCTGCGCCCGACGGCGCCGGCGATTCGACGAACGATCCGGTCGCCGTCAGGCTCGCGGCGCAACCACCGCCTCCCGCGAGGTTCGACCACTCACGCTGGATGCGGTATTTGTGCGTGTTTCCCGGGCCGAGGAAGTTGTTCGGTGTCGTGGACGACCCGTTTGCGACACCCATGTTGCGGTTGCACTTGTCGCCGTTCTCGCCGCCACCGCCGGTCGAGTCCTGCCAGGCGTTCCCTCTCGGATCGGTGATCGCCTCCAACTGCTCGTGCTCGACCGAGCTGAGCGTGGTGTCGGCCGACCGATTGCCGGTGACGTTCGAGTCACCACAGCCGCCGGCGGAGTAGATGCTGCGGTTGTCCGGGATGTCGGCCCAGATGAAGTCGTGCGCCGCATCGTCCGACCCGATCCAGCCGCGCGTGTGGTAGGCGCAGTACGCGTTCGTGTTGCAGTTCACGCCTCCGTTGTCGCAATCGACGAGGTTGTCGGGCAAGAAGACGAAGTACATGTCGCTGAGCCCGAGCGGCCAACTGTTCGCCGTGATCTGGTTGAAGACCTCGGTGTTGAGGTCGCCCTGCGTGACCGCGTTCGCAACATCCGCGCCGGTATGCGGATAGGCAGTCGTGTCGAGAACCGAGTCGATGAACGTCGACGTGTCCGCCGGGCAACCGTTATTGCCGCAGTACTGCGTCGTCGTGTTCAGGATCTGCGAGCCGCCGATGTCCTGGAAGTACGCCACCATCGCGTTCTCGTAGGCGGTGTCGGTGGCTGCGGTCGTCCCGCCGCTGTAGTGGAACCCGGCCGGCAGCCAGAAAATGAGGTGTGTGTTCGTCGTCGGCATGATCTCGCCGTTCCCTGGGTTGGCGAGGTTGTCGACCACGAGCGGAGCGAAGCTTGTCGCCGGCGCCGAGCGCGCAGCGCCCGGGCCGAAGTTGCCGTAGCCCGCCGGCCCGAACCAGTGCGCCGGGCCCATGCCGACCTCGCCGGGTGGGCTTCCGGCTCCGGCTGCAGCAGAGCCGGTCAGCAGCATTGACCCCAGAACGCTGACCATCGCGACCGCCAGTGCCGTGATGCAGACCGTGAGCCTCGACCTCGGGCGGTCATGATCGAACATGCGAACCCTCCCCCAATCGACCTGATGCAGGGCCGCATGATCTGCACTGAGAAAACTCGGAACCGTCGCGAAATTTCGGCGACGCATTTGACCATAGGCCCGCTCTGCGGGGGTTGTCAAGATCGCGCGCGAAGAACCGCCGATCTGTCCAACCGCCCGGCCGCCGTAGACTCGGCGAATGGAGATTTCCTGCGGATCGTGTGGTGCCGCGCAGCCCGCTGAGGCACGGTTTTGCAGTAGTTGCGGTAGTGCGTTGCGCCGGCTGTGCCCCGCCTGCGGCTCCGAGCAACTCGCTTCGGCGCTCTTCTGCTCGACGTGCGGCACCGCGCTGCAGGAGGATGGCCGGCGCGGCGTCGGTGCTGACGAGCGCCACGAGCGGCGAGTCGTCACCGTCCTCTTCGCCGACCTGGCGGGCTCGACTGCGCTTGGCGCCCAGCTCGATCCCGAGGATGTTCGCGAGCTCCAAGGCCAGCTCTTCGCGGTGCTGCATACCGAGGTCGAGCGGTTCGGGGGAACGACGGAGAAGTTCGTCGGTGACGCGATCCTCGCGGTGTTCGGGATCCCGCAGACGCATGAGGACGATCCCGAGCGCGCTGTGCGCGCTGCGCTCGCCGCGCACGACCGGTTCGAGGCTTTCGCAGCCCGCGTGCGGGACGACTACGGCGCTGAGGTCGGTCTGCGAATCGGCATCAACACGGGAGAGGTGGTCGCAAGCCGCGAGGCGGCGGCCCGCGGCGAGCTGATGGTCAGCGGCGACGCCGTGAACGTTGCCGCGCGACTGCAACAGGGTGCGAGCCCGGGCGACGTGCTCGTCGGGGAGCGCACGTACGCCGCAACGACCCGCATCGTCACGTATGGCGAGCGGACGGAGATCGGTGCGAAGGGAAAGGGCGAGCCGATCCCGGCCTGGGTGGTAATCAGCGCACCGTTCGAGGCGACCAACCGCTCAGCCGGGTTGACGGCGCCCTTCATCGGCCGGGAGCAGGAGATCGCCCTACTCGACGCCGTTGCGGCCCGTGTCGCAGGCGAGCATGTGCCACAACTCGTGACGCTCTTCGGCGCGGCCGGCGTCGGCAAATCGCGCCTGCTCACAGAGGTGCTCGACCGCCTCGACGGTGCGCGTGTACTGCGAGGACGGTGCCTTCCGTACGGCGAGGGAATCACCTATTGGCCACTCGCAGAGGCGGCGAAGTACGAGGCTGGGATTCTCGACACTGATCCGGTCGACGCCGCGCTGGAGAAGCTTCGCAGTGCGGTCGCGGCGGTGGTCGAGACCTCGGATGCTGACGTGCTCGAGGTGATCGCGTGGACGATCGGTCTCGCGGTTCCCGGATCGGAGATCATCACGGCAGGGCCTGAGTACGCACGTCAGTCGCTCGCGGAAGCATGGCAGCGCTACGTCGGAGCGTTGGGCCGCCGCGAGCTCACCGTGCTGATCGTCGAGGACGTCCATTGGGCGTCAGCGGCGTTGCTCGATCTGCTCGAGCACCTCGCCGAGACGCTCGCCGACACGCGCGTACTGATCGTCTGCACGGCACGTCCGGAATTCCTGGACCTTCGTCCGACGTGGGGCGCCGGGAAGCAGAACGCGACGACCCTCGCGCTGTCGCCGCTCTCACCTGACGAGTCCGCCGAGCTCGTGTCGTCCCTGCTCGGCGACGGCGGTGCTCCCGAGAGCCTGCGCCGCCCCGTGCTGAAGAGCGCGGAGGGCAATCCGTTCTTTCTCGAGGAGATGCTGCAGATGCTCATCGAGGAGGGGGCGCTCGAGCGACAAAACGGAGGGTGGGTCTCGACGGGAAAGCTCTCGAAGGTGCGCATTCCCGACTCGGTGCACGGCGTCATCGCTGCACGGATCGATCTGCTCGAGGCCGGAGCGCGCGATGCGCTTCGCCGCTGTTCGGTCGTCGGCCGCGTCTTCTGGCCGTCGGCGCTCGGCATCGACGATGCAGATGTCGGACCTTTGACACGCCGTGGGCTGATCACCCGGTCGCCGCACTCGGTGATGGCGGGGCTGCAGGAGTTCGCGTTCAAACACGCGCTGACGCGCGACGTCGCGTACGGGTCATTGCCGCGCACAGAGCGGCGCGAGTTACATCGCCAGGTTGCGGAATGGATCCAACACGTCGCCCCCGATCGTGAAGGGGAGACGACCGAGCTCGCCGCGTATCACTACCGACAGGCGATCGGTTACGGCGAGTCGGATGCCGAGCTGATTCGTCGCGCACACACGACGTTGCTCGCTGCCGGCGAGTCGGCGCTGCGCCGCGGCGCTTTCATCGCGGCGAGGGCGCAGCTCGAGCACGCTGCACCGCTCGCGACCGATGACGCGCAGCGGGCTGCGACGTTGCTCGCTCTTGGAGAGCTCGATGCGACCGAGGCACATTGGGACGACGCGATCGACCGCCTGCTCGACGCCGAACAATTCGCAGCGGCGGGTGATCCGCGGACGCGCTCGGCCATCCTCGCGTGGTTGTCGCGCGTCAACTGGATGACCGGCAACTGGCATGACGCGCTCGAGTCAGCGAACGGAGCGGTCGCGGCGCTGGCCGGCCTCGCCGAGTCGGAACAACTTGCGCGCGCTCTCGCGCGCAGGTCGCAGATCGAGATGCTGCGTGGCTTGCCCGAGGCGGGCGAGCACGCACGCGAGACGATTGAGGTAGCTGACCGGGTTGGAGATATCTCTGCGAGCGTGAATGGGCGGATCAACCTGTTCACGGTCCTTGCGCAGGAGGGTGTCGGCCCCGATACCGATGACGTGCTCTCGATCGTCGAGGCGGCCGCATCAGTCGGTGCGCATGAAGAGGAGTACCGCGCGATCGTCAACTTCGTCTGGTCGGCGGACGGCTATCTCCCCGTGGACGAGATCGAATCGACGGCGACGGCCGGACGCGAGGGACGGTTGCCTCCGCCGCCGATCATCGCCGCCTACCTCGAGCTTTCGATCGCCGCGCTGCTCTACGCGCCGGCCGGCCGCTGGGCCGAAGCAGACGCAATTCTCGGCGGGCTCGACGGACCTTCGCTCAGTGCAACGAGCAATCTCCTCTGGCGACCGACGGTGGGAGCACTCGCGCTCCGTCGCGGCGATCTCGAAACTGCAGAGGGGTTGCTGACCGGACTTGCGGCGGCGTCGATCGAGAGTGGGGAGACGCAACGAGTTATCCCGATGGCGAACGCGGTGTTGCCCTGGCTGCACGTAGCGGGGCGACACGACGAGCTTCATGCAGCGGGGGAAGAGATCCTCGCGGCAATCGGCGAACACTGGCCGACGGTGTTTCCGGTCGACGCGATCGCGCGAGCGTTTGCGGCGGCCGATGCGACCGAGTTGCTCGACGCATTGATCGCCTCACTCGAGCGCGCCGACGGCGGGAGTCACGCGGGCCGGCGGGGAATCTCACTCCTGGCCGCGCAGGGATTGGCGTCGCTCGACAGAGGGGACGCAGCCGAAGCGGTCCGCCAACTCTCGGCCGCGATTGCACGTGAGGATGAGCTCGGATTTGCCTACGACAGCTCGCGCCTGCGGCTGGATCTAGCGCGCGCACACGAGCTCGCCGGCGACCTCAAAGCCGCGAATCGAGCCGTACGGGAAGCCAACACCGTGCTGGTCCCGATCGCCTGCATCAACCCCGTCTAGCCCCCGAAGTCGCGGTCAGGGCGCGATCGGGCCGCCGGGTATCAATGTGGTGGCAGCCCTTGAATTGCGTTTTCGAACGTGTTATCTACTTCGATCGGGAGCGCTGCACTCTGCGCAACGGAGCGTCGTTCGAAGGGGAGAGGGAAGCAAACGCAGTGTCGACGTACGCAGTACCAGGGGGACTGGGAGCCGAGTTTGGGTTGATTGCGCTGCGCAAGCGAAGCATTGCGCGCGCGGTCGTCACGGTCGGTGTTGCGGCTCTTGCGTTCCTCTACGCGGCGCCGATCGCCTCGTCGTTCTTCGTGACGCCGCCGGCGCGCGTTCATGCGCTCGATCCGCTGACGTTGTCGACACTTCGGTTCCCGGTCTTCAAGACGCACGTCGCATCGACGACACGTGCGACGACGCATTCGGCGCCCTCCCAGTTTTTCCACACGCAGCCTCGCCCCACATCAGCGGTGCCGGGTAAGCACCTCATCCACGTCGGTGCGATCGTCGCGCGGCGAAACTGGGTTGCACCCGCTTCGGTCGTGACGAATCAGTACGGGCCGGCGCTGGCTGCGCACGCACCTGCGACACCGGCGTCGACCGCGGCGACACCGACGCCGATCGCATCGAACGTCGGAACTGAACCTCCCGGCTTCGATACCGCTGCGACGCAAGGCGCAACCGCGACCGCGTCACCGTCGCCAGATGCCACGACCACATCGGCGACCGTTTCGACGACACCAGCTACCGCAACTCACGTCCGCGGAAGCTTCGGTGCTGTCGATCCGTCGAACACCGACCCGGTGACGGACACCGCTTCACCCACGACCGACGTTCCGCCCGGTCCTCCATCGACCGATGCTCCTCCGCCGGCGACAACCGATCCGACGACCGTCACCGCGACGCAGACAGCGACCGCGGGTACAACGGACACGTCGACGTCAGGAACGACCGCCTCGACGACACCGGCGACGACCGTCCCGCCGGCGACCACCGTCCCGCCGCCGACCACCGTGCCGGTGACGAGTAACGCGCCGGTGATCCCGGCGACGATCACCAGCACGGGGACGAGCGCGGCTCCGGCCGCGCTGACCGTAAGTGGCGGCGGCGACGTCACGCTCACGACCGACGGAACGTCATTGACCTACAACGTCGACGGTCTCACAGCGACGCAGCCGCTCAGCAGCATCACGAGCCTCCAGATCGCGAGCGTCACGCTGACGATCGATGCGGCGCAGGGCGCGATCGCCAATTCGATCTCGTTCGACGGTGGTTCGCTCTCGCTCATCCACTCGTCGTCTGCGTCTGACTGGACGGTCAACGGTGACGGTTCCGGCAGCGTGGCAGGCGGCGGAGTCACCGCTGTCGCGTTCACGCACGTCACGCACATCTCGGCCGGCGGCAGCTCCGACACGCTCCACGGCCCGGCGGCAGACACGTCGTGGACGTTCAGCGGCGCGAACGCGGGCACCGTTGCGGGCACCTCCTTCGACGGATTCGAGAATGCTCTCGGCGCGCCGAACAACAAAGACACCTTCACGCTCGAGCCGGGCGCTTCGTTGAGCGGCATCGCCGACGGCGGCGACGGCGGCTTCGACAGCCTGGTGGTCGACGGCCAGCGCGGCTCGATCGTCTCGAACCCCGTCGATGCGCATTCCGGCACCCTGGTCATCGACGGGGTGCCGTTCAGGTACGCAGGCCTCGAGCCCGTTTCGATCTCCGCCTCGGACGTGACGATCAACGGCTCCGATGTCGGCTTCAACGTCGGCGGCAGCAACCGCGAGGTCCTCGACAAGGACCTGATCAAGGTCGGACCCGGGAGCACCCCGGGCACGATCGAGGTGGGCGACTTCGATCCGACCGGCTCCGTGAACTTCGCGCTCTCGGAGACGCACATCTTCACGATCTCCGGCACGCAGAACGTGACGATCAACGGCGGCCTCGGCATCGACACCGTCCAGTTCATCGGCGACTACCTCGTGCCGAACTCGAACCTCACGGTGAACGCGGAGCACGTCAAGGTCGACCCGGGCGTGAAAGTCTGCCTCGGCGATACCTCGGATCCGTGCAACCTCGCTCCCACGAGCAACGGAGCGCTGAACTTCAACGCCATCGACAAGGACAACGGGCTCAGCATCATCGGCATCACGACGACGATCCCGGTCCTTGGCACCGACGGGCTTGTGGACATCGGCGCCGACAAGGGCGCCTGGGACGCGGGCACCGACTACAAGGCGGGCGACTTCGTGCTCGGGCCGGACGACCTCCAGTACCGTGCGACCGTCGACATCGACGCGAACCCGACAGCCCCGGCAAGCGACGGTCGGTGGGTCGCGACCGGCTCGACGCAACTGAACGGCAACGCGATCAATCTCAACGCGTTCGCAGGCAGCGTCAGCGGCACGACGCCCACCTCCGGCGGGCCCCAGACGCTGACGAGCGGAGGCGACCTCACGCTCGCCTCGGTCGCCGGCTTCGCCGATACCGGCAGCGTCACGGTCGACACCGGTGGTGTGACCCCGGCAACCTGCTCGTACGCCACGAGGGACATCGCCGCCAACAAGCTGAAGACGCTGAGCGGCGGCGGTTGCACCGGCTCGGTGGCTGACGGCAAGACCGTCAAGCAGGACATCGTCGAGAACGGCAGCGGCACCGGCGTCAACCACGCCGGCCTCGACCTCGAGTACCACGCGAACGTCAACGTCCACGGCGACACGCACATCACCGCGGCCGGGGACGTCACGCTCGCAAGCTCGATCGACGTCACCGCCACCTCGAAGGCGGCGGCAGGCGCCGACAAGGGCAACTTCGACACATCGCTCGCCTACCAGAAGGGCGACGTCGTCACCGACACCGACGGTAAGCGGTACGCGGCAACGTCGGACGTCGCCGCGAGCTCGACGCATCCGAAGGACGACACGAGCCTCTTGACGGGCCACTGGTCGGAGGCGAAGGACAGCGACTCGGCCGTTGCTGCCACCTTCGTGCTTGCCCTCGGCAAGAGCCAGCTCTCCGGGACGAGCTCGATCAAGAGCGGCGGCAACGTCGCGATCACCTCGAACGTCAAGACCAGCGTCGCCTCGACGGGTGACGCTGAGGCCGCCGGCTCCGGTGCCGGGATCGCCGTCGCCGTCTTCGTCACGGAGTCCAAGGCTTACGTCGACAGCAAGGCGGGCACGCCGATCGACGCCCAGAAGCTGACCCTCACGGCCGACACCGACAACAACGCGCCGACAGACGCGAAGGCGAGTCCGAAGGGCGAAGACCCGAACGCGAACAACTCGGACTCCTCGAAGAACTCCACGACGAACTCGAACAGCCCGACCCAGGGCGCGAGCACGTCGGTCGACGGCACGCAGCTGCTGTCGAGCGCCGGCAAGCTGAAAGTCGCCTCCACGGGCGGCTTCATCAATTCCGGCACGCTCACCACCGACGTCGGCGACTGCACCTACACGAACCTGACCTCGGACGAGAACGGCTTCTACTTCAACGGGCTCGGCGGGGCCTGCGTGAATCACACGCTGACCGACAAGGCGAAGATCTTCGGTACCTCCAAACAGACGCAGAACGCCACCGGCGATGCAAGCGTCAACGGCAAGTCGAAGACCGCGGACAATGGCACCGGCGACCAGGGCAACCAAAACTTCAACGCGGCGCTTGCAGTCGTCGTCCTCGTTGCGACGACGCAGGCGTACATCGCCTCGCTCGACCCCACCACGATCCACAACATCAAGACCGCCGGCGCCGACGACCTCATCCACGCCGGCTCGAAGAACGCCGGCTCCGCGATAGCCGACGCAGGCAACGTCCAGTTCTCACCCGACATCACGTCTGCTCCGGTTTCGACCGTCGGCGGCTCGCTCGCGGACGGCACCTACTACTACAAGGTCACTGCCACCTTCGCCTCTGGATCGGGCGAGAGCCTGCCGAGCGCCGAGAAGAAGGTCGACGTGAGCGGTGGCAGCGGGCACGCGAGAGTCGTGGTGAACTGGAGTGCCGTCGCCGGAGCTACCGGGTACAAGATCTATCGCGGCGACGCGAGCGGCAACGAGACGCTCCTCAAGACCGTCGTGGGGTCCGGGACGACGAGCTACAACGACGTCAACAGCGGAGGCGGCGGCGATGGGACTCCAGATGGCACGACGAAGCCTCCGACGAGTGACGCCACCTCCGGCATCGGCATCGGCGTCGCCGTTGTCGTAGGCGTGATCAAGACCCAGGCGTGGCTCGCGAACAACGCGAACGTCACCGCGAAGAGCGTGACGATCGAGACGACCGCACCGGACAAGTCGGTCTTCAAGGCGAGCGCGACCTCGGGTGCCGGCGGCAGCAGCGTCGGCGTCGCAGGCTCAATCGCAGTCAACGTGCTCGTCGCTACGACGTCGTCGGACGTCGAAGGCGCGACGACGGTCGCTCTGAACGGCGCCGACCTGACGCTCAATGCAACCTCGAGCTACGACAGCACCGCCGAGGCGACGGCGAAGCAGGACGCGGACGGCAAGGCGAGCGGCGTCGGAGCCTCCGTCGCCGTGAACGTCGTCAACGACAGCACCTCGGCCGGCCTGCCCGACAGCGTGACTCTCAGCGGCGTCAACAACCTGACGATCAACTCCACCACTACCGACACGATGACCACGAGCGCCGAAGGTGGCGCGGCGGCGGCAGGTAGCGTCGCGCTCTCGGCGCAGGTTGCGATCGCGATCTCGAACGTGACGACCACTGCGTCGGTCGGCACCGGTTCGCTCCTCACGCTCGGAGGCACGCTGACCGCGAAGGCTGTCCAGACCGCGACGACGAAGACGACGGCGAAGGGCGACACGAAGGGTGGGAACGCGGGGATCGGCCTCTCGCTGGCGCTCCTGATTGCGAACCACGACGTCGAGTCGAACCTGAACCGCGACCTGAGCGCCATCGGCAACGTCAGCTTCGAGGCCGACGGCATCTCCACGAACGACACCGAGGCGACGGCCAGCTCCACCGGCGCGGAAGGGAAGAAGGACGGAACCCAGGGTCAGACAGACAGTTCCGGCAAGGACGTCAACAAGAAGGCCGACGACAACGCGGCCGTCGGCGAGAGCAACGATAAGAGCGGCAAGACGAGCGGCAAGAAGACGCCCGACGCGAGCAGCGGTGAGAGCGGCGGGACGAAGGTCACCGTTGCGGCCGCCGTCGCGATCGGCATCATCACTGCTCAGGCGATCTCGAAGATCGCCGACGGCATCACGGTCACGGCGCCCACCGGCGCAGCGAGCCTCAAGACCACCGAGGACGCCGACTCGACCGTCAAGGCGAACGCGACCGCGGTGAAGGGTGCGACCGCCAACATCGCCGCAGCCGTCGCGATCAACGACATCACGATCAAGAACCAGGCCACCGTCGGGAGCGCTCTTCTGAACACGAAGGGCCTTGCGCTGAGCGCGCTCATGAACAGCGCGACCGGTGCGAACGGCAAGAACTCCCTCGACACCGAGGCCACCTCGGGCGCAGGCGCCGGCAAGGTCGGCATCTCCGGCGCGCTTGCCCTGACGATCGCAGATATCACGACCAGCGCTGAGCTCTCCGACAACACGGCGCGCGGACCGCCAGGTGACAAGCTGAATGGTTCTGATCTCACCCTTTCCGCTGCGTCCGTCGTCGACAGCACGGCAAAGGCGAAGGCGAAGGACGACGACGCAGGGACGGTCGGCATTGGCGCCGGGGTTGCAATCAACATCGTCAATGACACGACCACCGCTTCTATCGATTCAGGTGCCACCTTCGACGCGACGTCTCAGCCCGCGAACGTCACGCTGAGCGCGACGGACACGGACACGATGACGACGTACTCCGAGGCCGGCGTCAAGGCCAAGGCCGGTTCGGACGTCGCGCTCACACCGGACGTCTCGATCTCCTATCCGACGATCCTGACGAGCGCTACCATCGACGGCGACAGCTCGCAGTCGCTCGCGGCGACGGGTGCCGTGACGCTGACCGCGACGCAGGACACGAAGGCGACGACGACGGCGAACGCGCAGGCGGCGGGCGGCGACGTCTCGATCGGCCTGGCGCTCGCGCTCGCAATCGTCGACGACGAAGTCACCGCGAAGATCCTGCGGAACATCACGGCGGGCGGTGCGGTTGGCCTCGCGGCGAACGGCTCGTCGGACAACGAATCGGATGCGATCGCCGGCGCGAGGGGCGCCCAGAGCCAGACCGACAACCAGACCGCCGGCGCGGGTGGCACCGACGGCGGCGACGTCAACAAGAAGTCCGACAACCAACTGGCCAACGCGAACTCCGAGCGCAGCACCACGGGCAAGAGCTCCTCGACCAGCAAGACGCCGGACGCCTCGACCGGCGACTCGAGCACGACCTCGGGCGGCAATGGCACGAAGGTCGAGGTCGCCGCGGCCGTCGCGATCAACGTCATCACGACCAAGTCGCTCGCTCTCTACGTCGGCGGCATCACGATCAACGCAGGCGGAGTTGTCAGCGCGAAGACTCTCGCCGCGACGATCGCGAACGCCTCCGCGAAGGGCGAGACGGTTGGCACCGGCACCGACGATGGCATCGGCGTCGGCGTCTCGATCAACGTCGCCGACATCACGAACAAGGCGGCAGTCGCCCAGGCATCGACGAGCGTCGCCGGCGGTTCGCAGAGTCTCGCCGGCGGCACACTCAAGATCGCCTCCAGCGACGGCTTCGCGTCGAGCGGCACGTTGAAGGTCGACGGGATCGCGACTCCGTGCAGCTACACCAGGACCGACGCGACCCACTTCGCCGTGTCCGCATGCACCGGCACGCCCAGCGACAAGGCCGCCGTGACGGCGGCGACGGAAGTGCCGACGATCAGCGGAACGGGTCTCGACATCGAGGCGCTGATGAACGACAAGAACGACGGCCTTATCCGGCGCTGGGACGACACGGCGAAGGAGTGGGTGCTCGTCGACCGTGGCGACACGCTGCCGTACGCGCCGTCCAACGGCGACTTCTTCCAGCTGACGAAGGCCGCGGCGATGCAGACGCTCGTCGACGACTCGAGCCCCGCGGACCTGAGTGGCGGCTCGCTGAAGGTGAAGTCGACGGCGGGGTTCGCCTCCAGCGGGTCGTTCACGGTCGTCGGCGGAACGGGAACATGCAACTACACGAGCACCGACGCGACGCACTTCCTCGGCATCACCGGCTGCAAGGACAAGCCCGAGGACAAGGCGATCGTCACGTCGACAACAGGCTCGACCGTCAACCTGGAGCAGATGATCGACGGATCGCATACGACGCTCAACGTCGCCGACGGCACGCCGTTCGGTAGTCCGTACGGAACGGCGATCGGCGCGGTGTCCGTCTCCTCGCCTGGCCACTTCACCGGAACGGGTCTCAACGGCACGTGCCAGTACACCGGCGTCACCGGCAACCAGCTCACGGGCGTCACCGGCTGCACGGGCACGGCGAAGGACGTGACGAAGCTCACCATCGTCAACGCAGCCGGCGTCTACAAGTGGGATGACGCGGCGAAGAAGTGGGTCGCCCAGGCGGCTCCCGACCACGCCACCGACCTCCCGTGGACCGACGGCAGCCATCCCGGCGTGCACCTCTTCCGGCTCGCCGAGCACGAGATCGTCGCCGAGGCGAACGCGGGCGCGGGCAAGACCGACGTCGGCATCGCCGGCGCGGTCGCGATCAACATCGTTACGAACGACAAGACCATCGCGATCGTGGAGGGCGGCGCGCAGATCACCGCGAGCAGCGCTGACGTCACGCTCAAGACGAAGGCGAACGAGCTCGATCTCGCGAAGGCGAACAGCGAAGCCGAGGACGCGAAGAGCGCCGGCGTTGGCGCTGCCGTCGCGCTCAACATCCTCACGTCGACCGAGACTCGCTCCGAGGTCCAGGACACCGCGGTAGTCAACGGCGGCAAGAACGTCGACGTCGAGGCGAGCTCCCGCCGCCAGACGGAGACCGAAGTCGATATGGGCGCCTCCGGCGAAGATACATCCGTCGCGCCGGGCGTCGCACTCGTCGTGCTCGACGGCGAAAACACCGTCGCCAGGCTCGGTACAGCGGCGACCGGCCTGACGGCGACCGGGACGATCACCGTCAAGGCCGCACACGACGGCGACTTCTCCGCCGAGGCGAAGTCGGTCGCCGCCGGCAGCACCGCCGTCGGCGTCAGCATCGCCCTCAACATCGTCCTCAACTGGAACACGCTCGCCGAGGTCGACCGCGACGTCTCGGGTACATCGGTGGAGATCAGCGCCGAGTCCGCCACGAACACCCAGGCGCACGCCGACGCGACGACGAAGGGCGCCGACAAGAACGACAACGGCGGCAGCGGCGGCAAGAAGTCCTCGGACGAGCGGGCACAGGGCGAAGTCAGCAACAACCCGAACACATCGGGCAACTCCAACACGAGCTCGCTGCCGACGGCCAAGAGCGGGACCGACCAGGGCAACACCCAGACGGGCGCCCAGGGCGGCGACTCGAACAGTGGCGGCGTCGGCGTCGCGGCCTCGGTCAGCCTGAACTGGGTCGTCACGACCAATAAGGCGAAGATCGGCGACAACGCGCATGTGACCGCGACGGACGACGACGTGAAGGTGAGCGCCGAGAACTCGACTCAGGCGGCCGCCAAGTCCACGGGCCTTTCCGCCAGCTCCGACGGCAGTCACGTCGCCGCGGCCGTCGGCGTCGATGTCGACGACATTACGAATAACGCCACCGTTGGTCAGGGCGCGGTTGTCACCGCCAAGACCGGGATCACGATTGAGGCCGTCAACACCGGCGGCAAGACGAACCAGCTGATCGTCTGGGGCCTGGCCGGCGCCGGTGGCTCCTCGGAGGACAACGGCGGCGCGAGCGTCGCCGCCTCGATCGGAGTCGAGGTCGTGCTCTTCCACACGGAGGCTTCCGTGGGCAAGGGCGCGCACCTGACCTCGCAGACCGCCGGGATCGAGGTGCACGCGGAGAACGCGATCGGGATCCAGAACATGGCGCTCTCCGGCGCGGCGTCGGCCGGCGGCGCGGGCGTCGGCGGCGCGATCGTCGTCAACGTCTTCCCGGACATCACGACCGAGGCTCTCATCGATTCGACCGACATCGATCAGACGCAGCTGGACGCACTCACCGGGATCGAGGTCTCTGCGAAGTCGTCGATCAAGGAAGCCGACCCGATCGAGGTGCCGATCATCGGCGCGCTGCCGAAGTTCTCATCGGTCGCGCTTGCTGCGGCCGCCTCGAGCGGCGGCGCCGCCGTCAGCGGCTCGGTGATCGTCGACGTCTTCGAGATTACGACGA
>JBAQHS010000251.1:0-3762 GCA_049288455.1 Gaiellaceae bacterium
GCGGTGGCGTGGTGCCCGTGGTCGTCGGCGCGGTCGCCGTCGGCGGGGGGCTCTCCGCCGCCTTCGGCTCCTTCTTCTCGACCCCGAAGATGAGTACGGCCGAGATCATCGCCACGAAGAAGAGCACGCAGACGCCCACGAACAAGCCGGTGCGCTTTCCCGGGAAATTCGGGTCACGTGCGGGCAGCACGAACGAGCTGACGAGGGCGAACACGATGAAGGCGATGCCCACGGCGGCGAGGCCGATCTTGTTGCCGGTGGCAAGACCGGCGACGACGAGCGTTACAGACAGCATCGGAGCCGGAACCTATCGGATTCGGAGCGCCGGTTAGGAGAGAGCTGCGTCGCCGGGGCGGGGCTCTTCGACGCCGGTCTCGGGTGGCCCGACCGGTTCGACGCGAGCAGAGCGGAGGTAGATGAGCTCGTAGGCCGAGGCGGCGATCACCGCACCGGCGAACGGCCCGATGTACCAGACCCAGAAATGCGCCCAATGCGAGCCGACGAGCTGCGGCCCGAACGCGCGGGCCGGGTTCATCGCGCCGCCCGTGAGGCCGTAGGCCATCAGGACGCCGAAGGCGATCGTGAAGCCGATTGCGAGCCCGGCGATCTGCTGGAACGAGCCGCGGGGGTCGACCGCCGACGCGAAGATCACCCAGACGAGGAAGAACGTGAGGACGGCCTCGACGACCACCGCCGGCCCGGAGCCGATGCCCGAGCCGAGTGCCGGGACGCCAAGGTGACCGGCCGACTCAGGGCCGCTCGGGAGCACCCACTTCAGCAGGAGGGCGGCAAGCGCCGCACCGCCGAACTGCATCACCCAGTACCAGCACGCGAGCGTCGGCGCGATGCGCTTCGTGACGAGGAACCCGAGCGTCACGGCCGGGTTGAAGAACCCGCCCGAGATGAAGCCGAACGCCGAGACCATCACGGCGATCACGAGGCCGTTCGCGAGCGCGAGGTCAACCGGCGTCCGCGCGAACGCGGCGCCACCGGCGGCGACGAAGATGAGCGCGAACGTGCCGACGAACTCGGCCACGCCCCGCCGCAGGTAATCGCGTTCCATCACGGGCAAAAGACTAGGACCTGCGTCGGACGGCGTTACCGGTTCGAAACTCGGCTACCTGGTTCAAACACCGAACCAGGTTGCTATGAGGGTCGCTCGCTGTCCGGGAACCAGGTTCCGACCTGCGAGCAGCGCCCGAGTGCGGTGCGCTCGAACCTGGTTCATGAGTCTCGGGCAGTCGCGGCTAGATCATGAAGGCCCCGTTGTTGTGGTCGATCGCCTGCCCGGTCACGCCGAGCGCGTCGTCGGAGAGCAGCCACGCGACCGTGCCGGCGATCTCGGCGGGCTCGCTCATCCGCCGCAGCGGCACCTCCTGCATCACGACGCCGTACGCCTCCTCGCGCGTCAGGCCCTCGAATGCATCGAAGCCCTGCCACGCCATGTCGGTGTTCACCCAGCCGGGGCAGATCGCATTCACCTGGATCCGCCGTGGGGCGAGCTCTGCGGCGAGCGAGCGCACGAGGCCGAGCAGCCCGGCCTTCGACGCGCAGTACGCCGTGTAGCCCGAGACGCCGATGCGGGCGAGGATCGAGGAGGTGACGACGATCCGGCCGCCGTCAGCGAGGTGGGGCTCGGCTGCGCGCACGCACCAGTAGGTGCCGAAGAGATTCGTCTCGACGATGTCGTCCCAGCGGTCGCCGTCCCCGGCGTGGTTCGGCCCGCCGATGCCGGCGTTCGCAACGAGCGCGTCGAGCGGCTCATCGAACGCGGCGAGCACTGCGTCGCGATCGCGGATGTCGACCGACCGTGTCGTCGCGCCCGGGACGACGTCGCGCAGCCGCGCCTCGTCGCGCGCGAGCAGCGTCAGCCGCGCGCCTTCCTCGGCCAGGCGCTCTGCGATCGCGCGGCCGATACCGGTTCCTGCGCCGGTGACGACCACATGCTTGTCCTCGAGTCGCTTCACGCGGGCGAGTCTACGGCCGCCGCACGCAGCGACGATCGCTCGGCGAGCGCGCTCGCGACGAAGGCCACGATCGCGACGCTCTGGAGCCCGAGCACCGCAACGAGGACCGAGCGGGTGTCATAACGCGCCAGCGCGACGCCGGCGAGCACGAGGCCGATCGGTGCGCCGATGCACTGGAACACGCCGAACGCGGCGATCCCCTGTGTGCGGATCTCGCGTGGGATCCGGAGCATCACGAGCGCCTGCATCGGCGCGTTCACCATCGACATGAAGAAGCCGGCCGACGCCATGCCGACGAGCGGCACCACCCACGGTGCAGGCACCGCGAGGATCCAGAGCGACGCCATCTGGAACAGGAACGCGACCGAGCTCGACGCCAGTGGCTCGAGGCGCCGCACCATGTGCATCGACACGAACGCCCCGACGAGCGCACCGCCGCCGAGCGCTCCGAAGAGGTAGCCGAGGACGCGTGGGTTCGCGTGGTACTGCGTGACGACGAGGACCGGGAGGGAGGCGAACATCAGCTGCCAGCAAACATCGAGGAGCGTGAACGCCGGCGTCCAGACGCGCAGCAGCTTGTCGCCCAGCAGAAAGCGCACGCCGGCGAACACGCCGCCAGACTTGCTCGGTGCAGGCACCTCAGGCGGGTGGACGAACGCGGCGACGAGCGCGAACGAGATCACGTAGGTCGCGGCGTCGACGTAGAGGATCTGCGCTGCGCCGAGGAAGCTGATCAGGACTCCTGCCGCGGGCGGGCCGAGGAAGATCGTCAGCCGGTTCGCTGCCTGGAAGAACGCGGTCGCATACGCGACATCGCCTTGCTCCTCGCCGACGAGTTCCGGCACGACCGCGCGCTGCACTGCGAAGTAGGGCGCGATGAAAATGCCGGTCGCCGCGACGAGGGCGAGCAGCGCGGGGAACGGCAGCCGGCCGAACGCGTGCAGCACCGGGATCGCGGCGAGCAGCGGCGCCCGCGCGATGTCGCAGACGAGCATCGTGCGTCGGGTGCCGACCCGTGAGGCGATCGCGCCTCCCCAGAAGCCGAGCACGCCGATCGGCACGACCTCGGCGATGATCACCCAGGTCATCTGCTGCGGCGAGCCGGTCGTGCGCAGCACGAACCACGGCAGAGCGAGCCACGTCATCTGCGTGCCGAGCGACGAGATCACCTCGGCCGCGAGCAGCGCCGAGACACGCTGATCGCGCAGCAGGTTCACGACTCGGCTGCGGCGCCGAACGAGACGACGATCGTGCGTGCGCCGCGGCGGTCGCGGCCGCGGAAGTCGTCGAGCAGCTGCTCGAAGCGCTCGCCGAGCTCCTCGAGCTCGAGCGGGGTCAGTTCGAGCGTCGCCGACGAGGTCTGCGCGGCGCGACGCCAGCGTGGGGGAAGCTCGTGCTCGTGGCGCAGCGCGTCGCGGAGGCGCTGCTGTTGGCGCGCGACCAGCTCGTCCCGGAGGACGATCGCCTCGAGCCCGTCGGAGGCGAACTCGATGCGCGCGGCGGTCGCTCGCCAGGGCCGCTCACGGCCGACGCCGCCTTCGCCCTCTTCGACGAAGCCCCATTTCGCGAGCGCGCGCAGGTGGTAGCTGCAGGACGAAGGGCTGTCGCCGACGACGGCGGCGCACTCGGTCGCCGTCGCCTGCTCGACCGTATGCAGGTGGTCGAGCAGCGCGAGCCGCACCGGGTGGGCGAGGGCGCGCATGGCGCGCGGGTCGGCGAGAGTGAGTGAGTTCTCGAAAGAGATGTTTCGAAACTACTCTTTCGAGAGCCAGGCGTCAAGTATGCGCCGCTCCTT
>JBAQHS010000252.1:0-6970 GCA_049288455.1 Gaiellaceae bacterium
CGACCCTCCCGGGGCGCGCGTCGAATGGGCCGTTCTCCGGATAACCGAGCAGTGCCACCGAGTCGCCCGAGTGCGCATCGGCGAGTGGCAGCGCGGGAGCGCGCAGCCCGGGAACCCGCAGCACGGCGATGTCCTGCTTGCGGTCGACAACGAGGGCATGCGCGACGTAACCGCCGGCGCGGATTCCAGACGCGCCCGAAACGACGTGCGCCGCGGTGACGACGATGTGCGGGCGTGCGACCCACCCCGAGCCCTCGACCCCGAGCCCACACGCGTTGGCGGTGATCCGCACGACGCTCGGCCGCACGCGGCGGATTACCGCCGAGGCGAGCGCGCGACTGTCCGGCGGCGAAGTCGGTGGTGCCGGTCCCATGATCGCGGGGAACGGGTCGACGCGGTTGAACGCACGCAGGACGGTGCTCGGCGGCGCGATCTCGTTCAGCCGTTGCAAGACGCGCGACTGCTGCACCTCCCGGCGCAGCTTCGTCTGTCCCGGCAGCTGCAGCAGAACGGCGCCGGCGACCCAGACGATCACGAGGCCGAACGCAGCACCGGCGACGAAACCGCCCACCGTGTCGAGAGCGCGCAACGGCGGAATCACCGACAGGCCGCCACGCGCGAACGAGCCGGCCAGCGAGGCGATCGACTGGAGGACTGTCGCGCCGATCAGCGCGCCGACGAGGCCGATAAGTGGTGTGTACGGCGAGGTCGAGCCACCGTGCAGGAAGTGCGGCGCGACACGCGCGCCAAGCACCGCACCGGCCGCGAGGCCGGCCAGCGAGAGCGCCGTTGCGAGCAGCCCACGCTTCAGCCCTGACAGAGCAGCGAGCGCGGCGATCGCGAGCGCGATCCAGTCGACGCGCGTCATCACCTGACAGGTTGGCGGGAAGGCGGTCGATCCCTGCCGTCGGTACACTGCCCGCCGAACCGGGGGCGTAGTTCAGTTGGTTAGAACGCCGGCCTGTCACGCCGGAGGTCGCGGGTTCGAGTCCCGTCGCTCCCGCTCACAAACCCGCCTGCGAGGGCGGGTTTTTTGCGGTCCCCTCCGCCCCGCAGGACGTCGGCGATCCAACCGCCGAGCGCGAGCACGAGGACGGCGAGCACGAGCAACGCGAAAAGCAGTCGCCGCCTCATGCGCCCACCCCGGGCAACTCGCGCGTGTGTGGCCCCGCTCCGCGGGGAAGGAGCGGGGCCACGGCGATGGGGCTCAGCGATAGCCGTGCCCACGAGCGGTCAGAAAGTGCGCGAGAACATCGTCGGCGACGCGGCGGCCGAGCTGCCGGCCGGCGACCTCGTCGAACCGGAAGTGCTGGCCCGCGAAGATCCGGCTGTCACTGGCCTCGGTAGCCGCGGCCGAGAAGCTCGTGAAGGAACGCTCGACGCCCGGCAACGCCTCGGAGGACACAGCCAGGTTGTCGTTGTCGTCGCGGAAGAAGCTCGCGAGCACGTCCGCGCCCGCCGCGCTGACGACGGCGTGTGCCCCCGGATACGACGGATCGAGCGCGGTCGTCGCCAGCGGCGTCCAGTTCGCGTCGGCGGGCCGTTCGGCACGGATCGCCGTCACCGGACGCCATGCGTGGTAGGCGTACTTGGCGTCGTAGAACGCGATCACCGAGTCGGCGAGCGACAGGTCGAGCAACGCGAACAGCCGCGCGTTTTGCGGCAGCGTGTTGCCGTGCTGCAACGCGGCCGTCTGTGCGATCTCGTTCCAGTAATTCTGGATCGGCGCCGCCCAGAACCTTGCGATCTGCGTCTGGTCGGCGGAACGCGTTGTGCTTCCGATTTCACCGAGGCTCGCTACCTCGTCCAGCGCGGCGGCGTAGGTTGCGCTCGTGAGCGACGGCGGCGGGCCCGGCCGGAACTGGTCGGCGCGCCGCAGCGCGAACGGGGTCACGAAGCGCCAATGCGTGAAGACGGGCTGCAGAAACGCCGGCGGGGTCAACTGATAGTCGCCGGGGCTCGTCCCGGGCGTGAATGGAGGTGGCGGCGCCGCCGAGCCGTCATTCGCTCGCAACGCGACGAGCTTGGCGGCGGCGGCCGAACCGACGCGGATGCCCTGCTCCTTGGCGGAGCCATTCGGCACCGTGGCGAGGGACGCCGCGAGGTCCGCGTCGAGCGTCGCCGCCTGCGACGGGTAGAGCCTGACCAGCACATCATGGGCAGCGGTCGCAGCAGCAGCGGCAACCGATGCATGCCGCGGCGCCTCCAGATGGACGAGATAATCAGTGTGCGTCTTCACGATCGCGTTGACGGCGTCGTAGACGGCGGCGTGGAGGATCGCCATGCTCCGCGTCGCATGGACCGTGGCCGGCTGCGCGCCCGGTGTTTGCAGGATCCCGAGCAGAATGCGATTCCACTGGATGACCTGGTCGGGCGCTTGCGTGGAACTCGTCAGTGCGCCAGAGGCACCGGGCTGCATCGCCGTAGTCGGCGACGCGTAGACGTTGACCGCAAGAACTGCAGCTGCACCGAGGACTCCGAGAGCGAGTGCAAGCGCGACCAGTCGGCGTGAAAACAGATTCATCGGAACACTCCTTTTCGTGTCATTGGCGTGACGAGCACCCCCGTTCATGACGGCGGGACGAGCGGGTAGAGGAACGACTCAGGACCGGAGACCGGCTGGCCCGCGCCCTGCAACGGGGCGCTGTGAATCCGCGCCTGTGCGCCCGTGCCGTCGACCCGGCTGACGCTGTAGAGGCGACCGAGCCACAGATGGCCGTTGCGGATCGAGAACTCGTACCGGTCGAGCGCGCGCGGCGCGGGACCGGCGGTGCGGTTGCCCTCGACGTCGAACTGGCTGCCGTGGCACGGGCACCCGAATCCCGCGGGCTGCGTCGGCACCAGGCCGACCTCGCCACTGTCGGTCAGCTCGGCCTTGCGCTGGCCCATGAACACCGGGCCATTCGGCTGCGTCGGACACCCGACATGGGTGCAGCGACTCGACATGATCGTGAAGCTCGGCAAACGGCCGACGACCCCGTTGTTCCGGACGTACGCAGCGCGTCTCGATACCTCGCCGGCCTGCGGGTCGGAGAGAAACGTCGCGACGACGAACTTGCCCTCGGGAAACGCTTCCAGCGGCCCGAGGTCGATGAAGCGCCGGCGCGAGCCGAGCAGCGACGGCAAGACCGCGAAGCCAGCGGTCGGCAGCCCCACACCGAGCGCGATGACCCCACCCAGCGCAAGCGTTGCGCGCTCGAGCAGCCGGCTGCGCGAGACACGCAGCTCACTCGCCCCGGCCTCGACGGCTGGCGGCGGCGGGGCCGGCTCCGGGTCGGGCGTGCGCGCATTGCTGCGCACCCAGGCGATACCCGCGGCGAGTGCGATCGCGCCACCGAGGGGTACGAGCACGAGGGGGCTGACCACCAGTCCGACGAGCAAGACCGCGATCCCGATCGCGAAACTGACCGGCGCCACGGTGCCGGCAGGTGCCGACGGCGGCTGCGCGTCGAGCAACTGCTCGGGCTTGTGTTCGACTTCTGACATCTCCGTTCTCCTTCTCGCGTGGTGCGAGAGGGATGGCCGCTCTCGCAGGTCGAAACCCGCGGTGCGGCTCGGAGAGATCGTGGGCGCCCGGTCGTCTTCTCTCCCTATCGAGTCGCGCGAGCCGATGGCTTCGCGGGGAGAGGCGACCTTGGCCTCGAAACGGCGCCGTCAAGAACGCCGTCACCCGACGCTAGCAGGACCGATGTGGGTGGCAGCGCCACCAATCCGACGCCCTCGCCGATCCGTACGGAGATTTGGAACCAGGATCCGGGACTACAAACGGCACGCGTGACGTTCCGCACTTGATGGGATTGGTGAGTCCAACCTGATGACCAACGACGCCACCCTCGACCTCGGCTTTCGCTCGGCCGCTGTTCGGGCCGGCTCGATGCTCGGCTGGGCGTCGCTCGCGGCAGTGTTCGCCGGTCTCGCCCTTGACGCCGGAGCGCACCGGCGCGCGCTCCTTGTCGGACTGACGCTCGCCGCGGCCGCCGTGAACGCGGCGACGCTCGCGGTTCCGTGGAACGTCTGGCTCGCGCAGCGACGCGGCCGGCTCCTGCTCGACCTCTGGTGCGGCGGCGTGATCGTGTTTGTCGCCGTGCTCGTCGTCAATGGCGGCGCGACCTTCGCATTGCTCCTCTTCATCGCAGTTCCGTTCATCACCGTCGTGCAGACCGGCTGGCGCCGGGCTGGCTGGCTCGCGGTGAGCGCCGGGACCTGCGTGACCGCTGCCGCGCTGGTCCCGCTCGCAGCCGCGCCGACGGCGATGCGGCTCGCGCTGATCGCCGCCACATCCGCGATCGCGCTGCTGCTGACGCGGGCGATCCGCCGAGAGGCTTCGGCGCACCGCCGCGCAAGCGCGCGCGCCGAGCTCGAGCACGCGCTTGCAAAAGAAGCCAGCCACCGGATCAAGAACGACCTGCAGACGGTGGCCGACCTACTCCTGCTCGGGCGCCCGGCCGGCGCGGAGGGGACAGCGTTCGACGAGACCGCCGCGCGCATCCGCTCGATCGCGACGGTGCACAGGCTGCTCTCCGAGACTGATCACCAGGTCGACGGCGGCGACCTCCTGCGCAGCATCGCCCACGGCGCGCCCGTGCGCGTCGCCGTGAACGCGGAGCCGGCCGCGTTCGACGCCGCGACAGCCCAGAAGCTCGGCATCGTGGCGAACGAGCTGATCACGAACGCCTTCCAGCACGGCGCGCCGCCGATCGTCGTGCGACTGCTGGGCGGCTCGGAGACGACGCTGGTTGTCGACGACGACGGGGATGCGACCGCCGGCACCGCCGGGTTCGGCCGCGAGCTCGTGCAGCGAATGGTCGAACAGGGTCTCGGCGGCCGCTTTGAGCTGACCGCTCGCTCCGGCGGGGGCACACGCGCGGAAGTGATCTTTCCGACGGTGACGACGTGAAGGTGCTGATCGCAGAGGACGACCCGCTGATCGGCCTCGCGCTTGCCGAGCGCCTGCGCGCGCTCGGACACGAGCCGATCGGGCCGGCCGCGGACGGCGCGCAGGCCATCGAGCTCGCGCGAACCACCGCACCCGACGTCTACCTGTTCGACATCGAGATGCCGAACGTCGACGGACTCGAGGCCGCAGCCCGGCTCGCCGCCGAGGGCTTGCGCCGCCCGGTCGTCGTTGTCACCGGCGTCGAAGACCCGAGCCTGATCGAGCGCTCGATCGCAAGCGGCGTCAGCGCCTACCTGACGAAGCCGGTCGATTCGCGCGAGCTCGCCGCCGCAATCGAGCTCGCCGCCGTGCGGCACGCCGAATTCGAGGCACTCGAAGCCGAAGTCGATCGTGCGCAGCAGGCGCTCGAAGATCGCAAGGTCGTCGAGCGTGCGAAGGGCCTCCTGATGGCTGCGCTCGATCTCACCGAGCCCGAAGCCTTTCGCCGGCTGCAACTGACGGCACGCGAGCGCAACCTGCGCCTCGTCGAAGTGGCGACGCGGATCGTCGAGCAGCAAACCCTGCTCGAGCCGGCGCGCAAGCGTCCCGCAACACGGTAGAAAAAACGCGCAGCCTCGAGCGGTCTTGCTAGCGTGAGGTTTGCGGCGTTCATGACGACGTCGTGCGAGGCCAAGGCTCGCCTCTTCCGAGTTCTTCCACCGGAAAGGCAGGAGCCATGGCTTCGAATTGTTCGACTGCAGGACCACGCTCGGCGACGCAATCCGGGTCGCCCGAGACACCCAGGGGCGCACTTGCCGCGCTCGTCCGTCACGCCGCGCGCGTTCAGATCGCTGCCGCCGCGGCAGCAGGAACCGCGATCGCCGGCTGGGCACACGCCGCCGACCGCCTGACGCAGTCGATTGGCGACGAACTGCTGCGCCGCGTCGACAACGAGACCGACTCAGCCGAGCTCGTCGTGCGCGTGGCGTCCGTGACGCACGACCACCTGCGCGCCCTGACCACGCTGCCGAACACGGCAGTCAACCACTTCAACACGCGCCTCGCGCGCATGTCGAACACCAACTAGGAGGCACCATGAAGGGCTGGATCAAGCTCCTCACCGGCATCACCACGGCTGCTGTCGTCGCATCGATCGCGACGGCATTCGCACTCGCCGGTGGAGCGCAGACCGGCGGCACGAAAGTCGCTGTCGCCAACTCACCCCTGGGGCGGATTCTCGTCGACAGCAAGGGGATCACGCTGTACGACTTCCCGAAGGACAAAGGGACGTCGAGTGCGTGCTACGGCGCCTGCGCCGCACTCTGGCCGCCGCTCCTCACCAAGGGCAAGCCCGTCGCGGTGCGCGGCGCACGCGCATCGCTCCTCGGCACGACGAAGCGCAAGGACGGCAAGCTCGAAGTGACGTACGGCGGGCACCCGCTCTACTACTTCGTCAGCGACCGCAAGCCCGGCCAGACGACCGGCCAGGCCCTCAATCAGTTCGGTGCTCCGTGGTGGGTCATCTCACCGGCGGGCAAGGAGATCCACCGTGGCTAGCGCATCCAGCCACACCTTCCACCTCCCGCGCTTCCGCTCGACACCGGCCCGCATGAGCGGCGCGCGGGTTGTGACCGAGATCACACGCTACGCGGGCGCAATCTCGATCCTCGCAGTGGGGGCGATCCATGCGCAGCAGTACTACGACGCGTACTTCTCCTCGGTGCCGACGATCGGGACGCTGTTTCTGCTCAGCTTCGTCGGGGCCGGGATTGTCGGCGTCGCGCTGCTCGCGCCGGTGCGCCTGCTCGGACACCTCGCAGGCGACGGGATCCTCGTAGCCTCCGCGCTCGGGGCGATCGGTATCGCGGTCGGGACGTTCGTCAGCCTGCTGATCAGCGAGTACACGCCGCTCTTCGGGTTCATGGAATCCGGCTACCGGCTTGCGATCATCCTGACGCTCGTCTTCGACGTCCTCACGACGCTCTTTCTCGGAGCCTTCGTCGCGCTCGTCGGGCCGGGGCTCGCGCGCACGATGGTGACCGCACGGCGCGGCCGGTGAGCAAGCTCGGGGCGGCGTGCCGACGCACGCCGCCC
>JBAQHS010000253.1:0-2169 GCA_049288455.1 Gaiellaceae bacterium
CGCTACGGCGCGCACACGCTGGCGCCCGTGCTCGACACGATCAAGACGCTCGGCTTCCGGTACGCGACGCGCGCCGGTGTGTCGATCTCGAAGAACGACATCATCATCCCGCCCGAGAAGGAGAAGATCCTTAGCGGGTACGAGAAGCGGGTCGAGGAGGTTCACGGCCAGTACGACCGCGGCCTCATCACCGAGGACGAGCGGCACGAGACGATCGTGAACATCTGGACGGAGGCGACCGACGAGGTTGCCGCCGCGATGGAGGAGAACTTCGACGAGCTGAACCCGGTCTTCATGATGGCCAACTCGGGTGCTCGTGGTTCCTTCAAGCAGATCCGCCAGCTCGCCGGCATGCGCGGCCTGATGGCCAACCCGAAGGGCGAGATCATCGAGCGCCCGATCAAGGCCAACTTCATGGAAGGCCTGACCGTGCTCGAGTACTTCATCTCGACCCACGGTGCACGCAAGGGCCTCGCTGATACCGCGCTCCGCACCGCCGACTCGGGCTACCTGACGCGGCGTCTCGTCGACGTCTCGCAGGACGTGATCATCCGTGAGCACGACTGCGGCACCGACGATCACATCGACCTGCCGATCCGGACGCAGGAGGGCTTGAACAAGTCGCTGCTCGGCCGGATCCTCTCGGAGGACGTGCACAAGCCGCTTGCCTCGGGCAAGCCCGGCAAGTTGGTTGTCGCCGAGAAGGGCACGACGGTGACGGTCGAGACGCTCGAGGAGCTCGAGGCCGAGCTCGGTGGCGAGTTCCTGATCCCGGTTCGCTCGGTGCTGAAATGCCGCGCGGAGACCGGCGTGTGCAAGGTCTGCTACGGCATCTTCCCGGCGACGGGTGAGATGTGCGAGGTCGGCGACGCGGTCGGCATCATCGCCGCGCAGTCGATCGGCGAGCCGGGCACGCAGCTGACGATGCGGACGTTCCACACCGGCGGCGTCGCCGGTGCGGACATCACACACGGCCTGCCGCGTGTCGTCGAGATCTTCGAGGCACGGAACCCGAAGGGCGCCGCCGTCCTGGCGGAGGTCCCGGGTCGCGTCGAGATCGAGCCGACCGAGCGTGGGCCGAAGATCTCCATCCATCCGACCGAGGTCGGCAAGGACGGGGAGCTCGCAGAGCCGGTCGAGTACCAGCTGCCGCGGCGCACGCGTCTGCTCGTCACGAACGGGCAGGTGCTCGAGGCAGGCGAGGCGCTGAACGAGGGCTCCCAGAACCCGGCCGACAAGCTGGCGCTCACCGGCGCCACGTCGACCGAGCTGTACCTCGTCGGTGAGGTGCAGAAGGTCTACAAGAGCCAGGGCGTCGAGATCCACGACAAGCACATCGAGCTGATCGTGCGACAGATGCTGAAGAAGGTGCGGGTCGAGTCGAACGGCGACACCGACCTGCTTCCGGGCCAGCTCGTCGACCGCGTCGTCTACGAGCGTGAGAACGCCAAGGTGAAGGAGAAGGGCGAGAAGGCGACACATGAGCCGCTCATCCTCGGCATCACCAAGGCCTCGCTCGCGACCGAGTCGTTCCTCTCGGCGGCCTCCTTCCAGGAGACCACGAAGGTGCTGACGGATGCGTCGATCGAGGGCAAGATCGACCGGCTGCTCGGGCTGAAGGAGAACGTGATCATCGGGAAGCTCATCCCGGCGGCCACGGGCCTGAAGCGGTACCGGACGATCGAGATCGCCCCGTCCGAGCCGATCGTGCGCGAGGCCTACGAGCGGGACACCCTGCTCCAGGCGCTCGAGGAGATCGGCCAGGACGGAAGCGCGATCGACTTCGGCGGCCTCGACGCCACCTTCGGCGGCGAGCCGGGCGCGGATGCGCCGTCGTCGCACGAAGCCGGCGAGGCGACCGAGACGCCCGAGGTCGACAGCCCGCTCGACGACTGAGTCGAACCGCAGTTCTGCTTTCCCCGCGAGGCCCGGCATTGCCGGGCCTCGCGGCGTTTCGCGGCGGTGTCGCAAAGAGACATGTCCCGGGGACTGTCCCCGAGCCGTGTCGCGGGCGGACGTGTCCGGGGGACTGTCCCCGAGCCGTGTCGCGGGCGGACGTGTCCGGGGGACTGTCCCCGAGCCATGTCCGTGCGGGCCATTAGCTACAACGTCCGCGTGAGACGGATCCTCGTGCTCGGCGTCTGCGTGCTCGCGCTCACGGCCGCTGCC
>JBAQHS010000254.1:0-21352 GCA_049288455.1 Gaiellaceae bacterium
TCGTAGATCTGGGTGATCTTGGCGTCGCGCATCATCCGCTCGACCGGGTACTCGGAGATGTAGCCGTAGCCGCCGAGCACCTGCACGGCGTCCGTCGTGACCTCCATCGCAACGTCGGTGCAGTAGAGCTTTGCCATCGCCGAGAGCTTGGTCAGCTCCGGCCCGTCGTCGCCCTCGTCGATCAGCTGCCCGACCTTGTAGAGCAACCCGCGCGCTGCCTCGCACTTCGTCTCCATGTCGGCGAGCATCCCGGCGATCAACTGGTGCTGCGCGATCGGCTTGCCCATCGTCTCGCGCGACTTCGCATACTCGAGCGCGTAGTCGGTCGCGCCCTGCGCGAGCCCGAGCCCCTGCGCTCCGATCCCCGGCCGCGAGCGGTCGAGGATGCGCATCGCAAGCTTGAACCCTTCACCTTCCGCGCCAAGGATGTTCGACACCGGGATGCGACAGTCGTTGAAGAAGATCTCACCGGTCGTCGAGCCCTTGATCCCCATCTTCGGCTCGATCCGCCCGACCTCGAACCCCGGCGAGCTCGACTCGACGACGAACGCCGAGATCCCACTGTGGCCGAGCTCGGGATCGGTCTTCGCAAACACGACGTACACCGATGCAACGCCCGCACTCGTGATGAAGCGCTTGCCGCCGTTCAGCACATATTCCCCACCCTCGAGCCGGGCAGTCGTGCGCATCGCCGCGCTGTCCGACCCCGAACCGGGCTCGGTCAGCGCATACGCCGCCAGCCACTCCCCGCTCGCGAGCTTCGGCAGGAACCGCTGCTTCTGCTGCTCGGTTCCCGCCAGCTTGATCCCGAGCGATCCGAGCTCCTGCACGGCAATGATCAACCCGCTCGTCGCGCAGACCTTCGACAGCTCCTCGATCGTCACGAAGGTCAGCAGCGAGCTCTCGCCGATTCCGCCGTACGCCTCGTCGTACATGATCCCGAAGAGATCGTTGTCCCGGAACACCTCGACGACGTCCCAGGGGAACTCGCCGCTCGCATCGATCTCGGCAGCCCGAGGCGCGATCCGCTCGCGGGCGATCGTGCGCACGAGGTCGCGGATCTCACGCTGTTCGTCGGTCAACGGGTCGAGCGGCACGGCCGGATTGTAGTCGGGGCTCGACGTGATGACTGTCGCGTAGATTCTGCCGCGACGTGATCCTCGCAAACGGCCTCATCCGGACGCTCGACCCTCAGGTTCCGACGCAGCGCGCGCTCGCAATCGCCGGCGACAAGATCGCGGGCGGTGTCGGGGTGCACGAGACGGCGCTCGCCTCACCCGAGACGCTCGATCTCGGCGGCCTGGTCGTCGTGCCGGGGCTCACGGACTCGCACGTCCATTTCCCCACATGGGCGCTCGCGCAGGATGAGGTGAAGCTCGACGGGTGCGTGACCCTCGACGAGGCACTCGACCGGATCCGCTCGGCTCCACTCGAACCGGGACGCTGGCTTCGAGGCTACGGCTGGCGGAGCGGCGACTGGCACCCGCAACGAGAGCCGACCCGCGCCGATCTCGACGCGATCACCGGCGACGCGCCGGCAGCGATGATCGCGAAGGACTACCACTCGCTCTGGCTGAACACCGCCGCGCTCGCACTTGCGGGCGGGGATCTCGACGTCGAAGGCGGCGTTGTCGAGCGCGACGCCCGGGGCGAGCCGACCGGCGTCCTCCGCGAGGAGGCTGCGTGGCAGTTCAAGGAGCGTCACATGGCGCTCCCCGATGACGAGTACCTGACGGCGATGCGCGCCGGGATCAAGCTTGCGAATTCGCGCGGCGTGACTGCGGTCCACGACAAAGACGGCTGGCTCGGCGCGCTTCGGCTCTGGCAGCAACTGGAGGAGGCCGGGTCGCTCTCTCTGCGCGTCTGGCAGTCGATCCCGCACGACCGTCTCGACCACGCAGTGGCCGTCGGCCTTCGCTCGGGCCTCGGCTCGCGGTACCTGCGCGTCGGCTATCTGAAGGTGTTCATGGACGGGACGCTCGGCTCGCAGACCGCCTGGATGCTCGACGGTTCCGGTGTGCAGATCACAAGCGGCGAGGAGCTTGCCGACATCGTTCGCCGCGGCGCGGAGGCCGGGTTCCCCGTCGGTGTGCACGCGATCGGCGACCGCGCGAACCGCGAGGCGCTCGATGCATTCGAGGCGACCGCCGACGCCTGGAAACCACGTGGGCTTCGCCAGCGCATCGAGCACGCGCAACTGCTCGCACCTGAAGATCTCCCCCGCTTCGCCGAGATCGGTGTTGCGTGCTCCGTTCAGTTCTCCCACGCGCCGTCCGACCGGGACCTCGCAGACGAGCACTGGGCGGGCAAGACCGACGGCGCGTATGCCTTCCGCTCGCTGCTCGACTCGGGCGCCCGGGTGATGAACGGGAGCGATGCGCCGATCGAGGAGCTCGATCCGCTCGCAGGCATCCGGGCGGGCGTTCGCCGCACGATCGACGAACGCGGCGCCTGGCATCCGGAGCAGTGCCTCACGGTGGAGCAGGCGTTCCACGCCACATGCGTCGCTCCCGCCTGGCTCGCGCGGGACGAGCGGCGCCGCGGCACGCTGATTCCGGGGCACGACGCGGACCTTGTCGTGCTCGATCGCGACCCGTGGGACGACCTCGACGCGCAGGTCGTTGCGACGATGGTCGGCGGCCGCTGGGTGCACAACCCGCCGCCGTGGTGAGCCCGCGGAGCGCTCTGCACGAGCGCCCGAAGTCGGAGCGGTAAGGTCGCCTGCATGGCAGAGCACCGCATCGGCCGCGACGACGTGATCTGGGCGTTCGGGCCTGACCTCCAGCCCGTGCTGGAGGTCGAGCCGGGCGCGGTGATCACACTCGAGACGAACGACTGCTTCTCCGGCCAGATCCGCACCGAGGCCGACCTCGTCACGGATATCGACTTCGACCGCGTGAACAGCGCAACGGGACCGATCGCCGTGCGCGGTGCCGAGCCCGGCGACTCGCTGATCGTCGAATTGCTCGAGGTACGCCCCGACGCACGCGGATTCGCCACGCTGATTCCCGGCTTGGGGCAATTGCACGAGCAGGTGCAAGCCCCGCTGACTCAGGTGTTCCAGGTCGAGGGCGACACGATCCACATGTCCGATCGCATCTCGTTTCCGCTACGTCCGATGGTCGGCGTCATCGGCTGCGCCACGGGCGGCGAGACGTTGACGAACGGGTTCGCAGGCACGCACGGCGGAAACCTCGACAATCACCTGCACGGGCCTGGCGCCACCGTCTACCTCCCGGTGCGCCAGCCTGGCGGCATGCTCGCGATCGGCGACATGCACGCGTCGATGGGCGACGGCGAGATCTGCTTCACCGGGGTCGAGATCTCGGGCGAGGTCACGATCCGCGTGGGACTGCTGAAGGGGAAGCAAGGCACCTGGCCGGTGACCGAGCTCGCCGACCGCTGGGTCGTGCACGGCACCGCTGGGCCTGACTTCATGGAGGCGCTCGACCGGGCATCCGAAGAAGGCGCACGCTTCCTCGTCGAGCAGTGGGGCTTCACGATCGAGGAGGCCTTCATCTTTCTGTCGGTCGCATGCGATGCGAACATCTGCCAGGCCTGCCGGCCGCAGCCGTTCTCGACGATCGCCCGCATCGCCATCCCGAAGATCGCTGCTGCCCCGAAGCCTTTCGCATAAGAAGTTCCCGGCGCGGTTTTGCGTACGCCTTACGCGCGCGCAATCGTCTGCTGTCAGAGCGGCGCGATGGTCTCGTTGTCAACTCGTTCCCACGCAGGAGGCAACCGCAATGAAGCATCGCCTAGTGCTCGCCCTCGCGCTCGCCGCCGTTTCATTCGCGACGGTTGCGGCCGCAGCCCTCGGAGGCGGCAAGAACCGCCCGTACGAGTTCCGCGGCGAGCTCCTCAACGCAAGCACGAGCTCCGTACAGGTGCAGGTCGAGGGCGGCAACCACGCAGCCCTCCGCGCACTGATCGGTCAGAGCCAGGACCAGACGTTCGCGCTCGGCGCGAGGACCGAGATCCTCATCTGGTCGCACGGCGTCCCGCATGTCGCGGCCGTAACCGACCTGAGGCAGGGCGACGACGTCACCGTCCGCGTGCGCGCGGCGACCGGCGCATCGCTCGCCGAGATCGAAGGAACACCCGCCGCGGTTGTCGCCGACCACGGTGCGAACGCCGGTGGCCCAGGCAGGCCGCTCTATCTCTACGTCGGCACCGTCACCGGGGCGCAATCCGGCGGCCACATCGCGCTGCATGTGACGGGCGGCAACTGGCGTGCGCTCAAGTCGATGCTGGGCGTCGGCGTGCTCGACCAGACGTTCACCTACGGCGACGGCACGATCTTCCTGCTCTGGCAGGGCAAGGTGCCGACGGTGATCGACGCCTCCCAGCTGAAGGCAGGAGACCGGATCACGATCCGCATCCGTGCGCCGCGGACCGCAACGCTTGCCCAGGTCGAGGCCACCCCGGCGAATCACGTCGGCGACCACGAGCCGGGCAACCCGCAGACACAGAACTAGCGGAAGTCCGCTGCGGCCGGGAGCCCCCGGCCGCAGCGGGCATTTAAAGATCCTTGTAGGCGAGCAGCAACTCGCGCGCTGCGGCGATTCCCGTCGGAATGTAGGCCGCGACCAGCCGTTCGTTCGGCGAGTGGATCTGCGAGTCAGGCAAACCGAAGCCCGTGATCACCGTGTCGATCCCCTTGTCGGTGAGCGGCGCCACGATCGGAAGCGTGCCGCCGGTGCGGACAAGCGCGGGCCGCGTGCCGAGAACACGTTCGAAGGCGTCCAGACCAAGTTGCACGGCCTTCGCGTCCGGCGACACGAGGCCGGGAGGCGCAGACGACCACAGCTCGACCTCGAGGTCGGCGCCGGCCGGTGCGGCTTCCCGTAGAAGCCGTTCCACCTCGGGCGCGATCTCCTCGACCTTCTGCCCGGGGGCAAGGCGAATCGAGATGTTCGCAATCGCTTCGACGGGCAACACGGTTTTCTGGAGGAGCGGCGAGCCGGTGGCGATGCCGTTCACGTCGAGCGCGGGCTCCGCGAAGGTGCGGAGATAGAAGTCGGCGGCGGCGTGATCGTCCTTCGCCCGTGCGCCCTGCTCTGCGAGCTCGTCTGCGCCCGGCGGCAGCTGCGCCCAGTCGGCGAGCTCACCGGCCGTCGGCGCGACGATGCCCTTGCGGAGTGGCTCAGCCAGCAGCCCGTCGTGTGCGACCAGCGCGTCGAGCATGCGCACCATGGCATGTGCGGCGTTGAGCGCGGCACCACCGAACACGCCCGAGTGCAGGTCGCGCTCGCCCGTCCGCAATGTGACGTGGAAGTACGCCATGCCGCGCGTGGCGAGGTTGAACGCGGGCAGATCGCGCCGGATCATGCCGCTGTCGAAGATGATCGCCGCATCGGCGCCGCGCTCGTCGGCTGCAAGGAACTCGCCGATCGAGTCGCCTCCTGTCTCCTCTTCGCCGTCGCAGCAGAACCGCACGTTCACGGGCAACTCGCCGGCGCGCGCGAGGTCGCGCGCGGCGCTGAGCAGCATGTACAGGTGACCCTTGTCGTCGACCGTGCCGCGTCCATACAGATACTCGCCACGGATCTCGGGCTCGAACGGCGGTGAGTCCCAGAGCTCGAGCGGATCGGGCGGCTGCACGTCGAAGTGCCCGTAACAGATGACCGTCGGCGCCTCGCCGCCGGCCGACGCTTTGATCTCGCCGATCGCAAGGGGCTGGCCGTGCCAGTCGACGACCTCGCACTCGCCGCCGGCGCCGCGAATGAACGAGCAGACCCATTCGGCCGCGCGCACGACGTCGCCCGCATGCGCGGGGTCGGCGCTGATCGAGGGGATGCGGAGAAACTCCGCGAGCTCGTCGAACCATGCTTCAGAGATCGGCGCCGCCATTTCCGGCGCCGAGCCTACCCGACCGTCGGCCGGCGCCCCTACGCCACGTCGCGGAGCTTCTGGCTCTCGGCCAGCGCCCGCAGCTTCTTCAGCCCCTGATTCTCGATCTGGCGAATGCGCTCACGCGTCACCTGGAACGCGCGACCGACTTCGTCGAGCGTGCACGGCTGCTCACCGTTCAGCCCGTAGCGCAGCTCGAGCACCCGGCGCTCGCGGTAGCTGAGCGACGAGAGGCACTTCGTGAGAGCCGCGGCGCGGAACGCCGTGTCGGCGGCTTCATCGGGAGGCGGCGTGTGCTCGTCCTCGAGAAACTGCCCGAACTCCGACTCCTCCTCGTCACCGACCGGCTTCTCGAGCGACACCGGCGTCTGCGAGGTGCGCCTGATCGTCTCGACCTCCTCGATCGACATCTCGAGGTCCGCCGCGATCTCCGCGTTCGTCGGCTCCCGGCCCCGCTCGGCGCGCAGCTTGCGCTCGGTGCGCGTGATCTTGTTCAGCTTCTCGACGACGTGGACGGGCATGCGAATCGTGCGCGCCTTGTCGGCGAGCGCACGCGCGACCGCCTGCCGAATCCACCACGTCGCGTAGGTCGAGAACTTGTAGCCCTTGCGCCAGTCGAACTTCTCGGCAGCGCGGACGAGGCCGATCGTTCCCTCCTGGATGAGATCGAGGAAGGGAAGGCCCTGGTTGCGGTAGCGCTTCGCGATCGAGACGACAAGGCGCAGGTTCGCCTCGACCATCTCCTGCTTGGCGCTGTGATCGCCCGATTCGATGCGCTTCGCGAGCTCGACCTCCTGGGCGGCGGTGAGCAAGTCGACCTTGCCGACGTCTTTCAGGAACAACTGGAGCGAGTCGGCGGAGTATTCCGCGGCACCCGGTTCTTCGACCTCCTCGGGCGCCTCTTCGAGCGCAGCGAAGAAGTCCGCACTCGGCTCGACTTCGAGCTCGTCGAGCGGCGTCGTCTCCTCGTCCTCGGGCGAAACGGCCGGTGTGGCCTCGTCCTCGTCGTTCCGATCCGTCGCCTGCGCTTCCTTTGTGCTCATCGGCCCCCCTCGACTGCCCTGAGCTGAACCGCTTTCTCGTCCTTGCGGATGGGCAATGCTGCCATCGCCACCGGACGGACGCATAGGCCGTTTGGCTCATCTTTGCGTCGTGTTAGTCCCACTTGCAACTAGACCGCCGAGGAAGGTGTTTGCTTCCCTCCCGAGTGTCGTTTCGGGCCCTGCCGCCAGCGCCAGCCTGAATTCCTTGATCGCCTGGGCCCGCTGGCCCGTCCAGGCAAGCAGCAGGCCCAGGTGATACCGGACGGTCTGGCTGTGCGGAAACCTCCGGGCGAGCGGCCCGAGGCGCGAAAAGGACGCCGACAGGTTGTCCTCGTCAAACCGCCCGACCGCGGCCGCAACGAGTGCCTCGTCGCTGTTGGGACGGAGACGCGCGGCCCGCGCGTAGAGCCGTTCGGCCGAGTGCTGATGGCCGCCGCGCTGGAGGACCACCCCACGCGCGAGCAGCGGATCGTGGCCTGTCGGCTCGAAAATCGGATACAGGCCGTCCTGCGGCACGAAGAACTGCGGATGGAGGAACTCGTCCGCACGCATCTCGTAGAAGGTGTCGCGGCCGCCCTGCTTGGCCGCGCGAAACGCCTGCTCGGCCTCGTTCAGATAGCCGGCGCAGAAGAGCGCGATGCCGTAGTTGAACTGCACGACCGGATCACGGGGTGCGCTCTGCGCGACTGCCTCGAGCGCCCGTGCGGCGGCGCGTGGCGGCTTCGCCATCAGGTCGGAGACGACCGCCCGGCTCGTCGATGAGACACCTGGGACAAGGAGGGCATGCGGTTGCTGCTTGCACTGCACCGTCGGCTGGGTGGGATCCTGGCCGGTCAGCAGCACGACGCCGGCAACGGCGCCAGCCGCAGCCACGGCGAGCAGGCCCACGATCAGGCGGACACGGCGGGCCGGCGACACGCAGCCAAGCTAGACGAAATTCCCCGGAATACGAATGGGTGCCGCTACCGTTTCAACCCGTATGCCGAATTATCGCGAACTGCTGCAGCGGACCAAGGCCGAGATCCAGGAGATCGACGCACGCGGCGCACAGGCGCTCGCAGGAGCCCACTGGATCGACATTCGCGAAATCGACGAGTGGCAGGAGGGGCATCTTCCGGGCGCTGTGCACGTGCCGCGCGGCAATCTTGAGTCGCGCATCGAAGGCGTGGTTCCGGACAAGACGCAGCCGGTCATCCTCTACTGCGCAGCCGCGAACCGCTCGGCCTTCGCCGCGAAGACGCTCGAGGAGCTGGGGTATGAGACCGTCTACTCACTGGCGGGAGGCTTCACCGACTGGAAGCGCAACGGGCTCGAGATCACGATGCCCCGGACGCTGTCGCCGGAGCGGCGCACCCGTTACTCGCGACATCTGCTCATCCCGGAGATCGGCGAGGAGGGCCAGCTCAAGCTGCTCGACTCGCGCATCCTCCTGATCGGAGCCGGCGGCCTTGGCTCACCGGCGGCGCTCTATCTCGCCGCCGCGGGAATCGGCCGCCTCGGGATCATCGACGCCGACATCGTCGACGAGACAAACTTGCAACGGCAGATCGCCCACTCGCTCGACACACTCGGGACGCCCAAGGTCGACTCGGCCAAGCGCGCGATCCAGGCCCTGAACCCCGACGTGGACGTCGTCACCTATCGCGAGCGGCTGACCTCGGAGAACATCGACCGCATCCTCGACGACGGCTGGGATCTGATCGTCGACGGCGCCGACAACTTCCCGACGCGTTATCTCGTAAACGATGCGTCCGTCTGGCGCGGCATCCCGGTCGTGCACGGCTCGATCTACCGGTTCGAAGGACAGGTGACGGTGTTCAAGCCCCACGACGGCCCGTGCTACCGCTGCCTCTTCCCGGAGCCGCCGCCGCCGGAGCTCGCACCGTCGTGCGCCGAGGGTGGTGTGCTCGGAGTGCTGCCCGGCATCGTCGGCTCGCTGCAGACCAACGAGGCGATCAAGCTTGCCGCCGGGATCGGCGAGCCGCTCGTCGGACGGCTCCTCCTCTTCGATGCGCTTGCGACCGAGTTCACCGAGGTGAAGATCGAGCGCCGTGACGACTGCCCCGTGTGCGGCACACACCCGACGATCACCGAGTACATCGACTACGTGGAGTTCTGCGCTCGATGACGGTCGTGCGCGTACCGCCCGTGTTGCGGACGGAGGCCGGCGGCGCTCGCGAGGTCGAGGCATCGGGGACGAATGTCCGTGAGCTGCTCGAGGATCTCGGTGCCCGTCTCCCCGCGCTCGCCCAGCGGGTCTACGAGAACGGAGCGATCCAGTCGTTCGTGAACGTCTACGTCGACGGCGAGGACGTGCGAACCCGCAGCGGCCTCGACACACCGGTGCGCGACAGCTCGACGATCATCCTCCTGCCGGCAATGGCCGGCGGCTGTGCCGGCTAACCGAGCGGCTCCGCCCGCCGGCAGTCTGCTCGACCTGATCGGCTCGACGCCGCTCGTGGAGTTGGCGCGCATCCAGCCCCAGGGCCGCCGCATCTACGCGAAGCTCGAGGGGCAGAACCCGACCGGCTCGATCAAAGACCGCGTCGCGCTCGCAATGGTCGAGGCCGCCGGGCTCGAGCCGGGCGCGCACCTGCTCGAGCCGACGAGCGGCAACACCGGCATCTCGCTCGCACTCGTCGCGAAGCTGAAGGGCCTCGACCTGACCTGCGTGATGCCGTCCAACGCGACGCCGGAGCGACGGACCCTGCTCGAGCTGTTCGGCGCGACGATCATCGACTCGCCGGGCGAGCTCGGCTCGAACGGCGCCGTGCAGCTGGCGCAGGAGATCGCGGCACGCGACGCGCGCTACACGATGCTCTTCCAGTACGCGAACGAGGCGAATCCACGTGCGCACTACGACGGCACCGGCGCTGAGATCGTCGACGCGCTTCCCCACGTCGACGCGCTCGTTGCCGGCCTCGGGACCGGCGGGACGCTGATGGGCACCGGCGCGCGGCTCCGGGAGGCGTTCCCGGACGTGCTGGTGGTCGCGGCCGAGCCGCTGCCGGGCGACCCGGTGATGGGGCTTCGCTCGCTCGAGGACGGCTACGTGCCGCCGATCCTCGACGTCTCGAAGCTCGACCGGAAGCTGCTCGTCTCGAACGCAGAGGCAGCGGCCGCCGCACAAGCACTCGTCACGCGCGAGGGGCTCTTCGCCGGCGTCTCGGCGGGCGCGGTCGTCCACGTCGCCCGGCGCATCGCCGAGGAGCTGCCCGAGGGCGCCGTCGTCGTCTGTGTGCTCGCCGACGGCGGCTGGAAGTACCTCTCGGCTCCGTTCTGGCACGGTGAGGAGATCGACGAGGCGACGCTCTGGTGGTGATCCCCGCGGCGATCCGAGCGGAGCTCAAGGCGCACGCCTCGGACGAGGCTCCGAATGAATGCTGCGGCGTGATCGTCCTGCGCGACGGCATCGCCGAGCGCTACATCCGCGGGCGCAACAAGCTCGCCTCCCCGTATCGCTATGAGCTCGAGATCGACCCCTCGGTGTGGTTCCTCGAGGACGACGGGCTCGAGCTCGCCGTTTTCCACTCGCACCCGGAGACCGAGCCACGCCCCTCCCGCACCGACCGCGAGCTCGCAGGGCTCTGGTCGGGCCGCCCGTTCCTGATCTACGGCCTGCGGCTCGACGAGTTACGCGCCTGGCAGATCGCGCGCGACGCCGTCGAGGAGCTGCCCCTCAACTCGGGTTGAGCCAATTTCTCCTACGAGACGGTGAACGCGCCCTTCATGAACGACGCGTGCGGATCGCAGACGTAGCGGTAGGTGCCCTTCTTCAGAGTCAGCTTCCACGTCGAGGCTCCCTGCCCGCCGACTGACGTCTTCTTGTTCACGCCAGGCCCGGTCAGGTGGAAATCGTGGATGCCCGACTTGTCGCTGATCTTGAAGAGGTAGGTTCCGGCCTTCAGCTTCGTCACCTTGGTGGTGCCCTTCTTCAGCGTGATCGTGAAGCCAGGCCCGACGACCCCGGTCAGCGTCGGGGTGGAAGCAAACGCGCTTGGCACCGTGAGCGCTGCGGCGAGCACAGCGAGTGCAACGAGCTTCATGTGACTCCTCCGGAATTGGGGCATGCCTGAACCCAAAGGGTACGCTCGCGCCATGGGTCTCGCGGACGTTGTGTCGCCCGAGTCGCTCGTCGAGCCGCAGGGCCGATGGCTCGCCGACCTGATGGGCCGAGGCGTTCAGGGCACCGCCGACGCGGTCGTGCTGCCCGCGGACGTCGAGGAAGTCGCCGCGGTCATGCGCTGGTGCTATGCGAACGACGTGCCACTGACGGCGCGCGGCGGCGGCACCGGGCTCGCCGGCGGCGCGATCCCGGTCGAGGGCGGCGTCGTGATCGGGTTCGAGCGGCTGAACCGGATTCGCCAGTTCGATCCACTGCTCTGGCGCATGCACGTCGAAGCCGGCGTCACCACAGGCGATGTGCAGCGGCTCGCGCGAGAGAGCGGCCTTCGCTTCCCACCCGATCCGGGAGCCGCGGAGATCTCGCAGATCGGCGGCAACATCGCCTGCAACGCGGGCGGCCCGCACGCGTTCAAGTACGGCGTCACCGGGCACTGGGTGACGGGGATCGAGGCGGTGATCCCGCCGGGCGAGATCATCCGGATCGGCGGCCCGATCCGCAAGGATGTCGCGGGCTACGACGTGAAGAGCCTGCTCGTCGGCTCCGAAGGGACACTCGGGCTCGTCACGGCGGCCTGGCTGCGGCTGATCCCTGCGCCCGAGCTCGAGTTGCCGGTGATCGGCCTCTATCGCGACGCCGAGGCGGGTATCTCCGCGATCGAGCGCGTCTTCGCGTCCGGCGTCGTCCCGGCGGTGATCGAGTACCTCGACGAAGTGACGCTTCGCTTTGCCGGCGACGCGTATCCGTTCGGGCTCCCCGACGGCGCTGCGTTCATGGTGATCACCGAGGCCGACGGTGCAGAGCCCGAGGCGCGCCGTGTCGCCGGTGAGCTCCGCGAGGCGCTCGGTGAGGACTCGGTCGGCGTGCACGCACCAGAGGGGCCCTCCGAGGTGGCAGAACTGTGGCGCTGGCGCGCCGGCGCGGCGTTCGCGATCCTTGCGCAGCGCGGCGGCGCATTCAGCGAGGACATCGCCGTGCCGCTCGACTGCCTCCGCGATGTTGCGCGCGAGACTCTCGAGATCGGCGCGCGCCACGACGTGCCGGCGTTGTCATTCGGTCACGCTGGCGACGGCAACATCCACTCGACGTTCCTCTTCTCGCCTGAGAGCGCCGACGAGGAACACCGGGCCGACGCCGCCTGCCATGAGCTGTTTGAGCTCGCCCTCCGGCTCGGCGGAACCGTCAGCGGCGAGCACGGCGTCGGCTGGCTGAAGCGCGGCCAGCTCGTGCATCAGCTCGGCGAGACGGGCTACGACCTGCACACACGGATCAAGAAGACCTTCGATCCGAAGGGGCTCTTGAATCCGGGCAAGAAGAAGTAGGCGTGCGGGAGTCGTTCGGCGCGCTGCGCGAGCGGCAGTTCCGCCTGCTCTTCACCGGGCAGATCGTGTCGCTGCTCGGCGACGCGATCACCGGCGTCGCACTCGCGTTCGCCGTGCTCGACCTGACCGGGTCGGCGACCGACCTCGGTTACGTCTTCGCCGCAAAGACGATCCCGCTCGTCGGCTTCCTGCTCGTCGGCGGCGTGTTCGCGGACCGGCTGCCTCGACGGGCGGTGATGCTCGTCGCCGACGTCGTCCGGCTTGGCACACAGGGCGGCGTCGCCGTCTTGATCCTCACGCACCACGCGCAGATCTGGGAGATCGTCGTGCTCCAGGCGATCTCCGGCACGGCGAGCGCGTTCTTCAACCCCGCGTCGACGGGTCTCACACCGATGACGGTCAGCCCGGAGCGCCTGCAGCAGGCGAATGCGCTGCGCGGGCTCTCGATGGCGTCGACGGGCATCATCGGCTCGGTCATCTCGGGCGCGCTCGTGGCCGGCGTCGGAGCAGGCTGGGCGCTTGCGCTCGATGCGGCGAGCTTCGGCGTGAGCGCCTTCTTCCTCGCTCAGCTGCGCCTGCCGCCGCACGTGACGCTGCCGCCGCAGTCGTTTCTCAGAGACCTCCACGAGGGCTGGCGGGAGTTCTCGTCGCGCACCTGGGTGTGGGTGATCGTCGTCGCCGCTTCGATCGGCAACATGATGGCGTCGGTGTTCGTGGTGCTCGGCGCGTTCGTCGCGAAGACGTCCCTCGGAGGCGCAGGCGCCTGGGCGGGGATCCTGGCGGCGCTCGGCGCCGGCTCGGTGATCGGGGGATTCGTCGCGCTGCGGATTCACGTTCGGCGACCGCTCTTCTTCGGCTCGAGCGTGCTCGCGTTCCTTCCGATCCCGATCGCGTTGCTCGCGCTCCGCGCGCCCGTCGTCGTGATCGCTGCGGGCGCGCTGCTCGCGGGACTCGGCAACATGGTGTTCAACTCGCTGTGGGAGACCGCGCTGCAGCAGCACATTCCACCGGCAGCGCTCTCACGCGTGAGTGCCTACGACTGGTTCGGCTCGCTTGCGTTTCAGCCGATCGGCCTCGTCATCGCAGGCCCGACCGCCGCGGCCCTCGGGATCTCGACGACGTTGTGGATCGCGGCGGCCGGGTCGCTCGCGATCGCTGCGCTCTCCGTTGCGACCCCGAGCGTCCGCAGACTCGAGGCGCGGCCTGCGGCGTCACCGTAGGACGTATTCTCGGCCGGTGAATCAGGACGCGCTTCGCCGTCGCGCCCGCGCGGCTCTCGCCACTGGCGCAGAACGCGCCGGAGCGCGCGCGCACTTCCGGGCGATGGGCATCGATCCGGCGCGCCTCAGCGGCCCGATCGTGGGGATCGCCTCCACGTGGACGGGGACGATGCCGTGCAACCTGAACCAGCGAGAGCTCGCCGATCGCGTCGCCGACGGCGTCGCAGCCGCGGGCGGCGTGGCACTCCCGTTCAACACGATCGCGGTCTCCGACAACCAGTCACAGGGAACGCCGGGCATGCGCGCGTCGCTGATCTCGCGCGAGGTGATCGCCGATTCGATCGAGCTGATGGTGCACGCGCACGACTTCGATGCACTCGTCTGCCTTGTCGGCTGCGACAAGACGGTGCCGGCCGCCCTGATGGCGCTCGCACGGGTCGACAAGCCCGCTGTCGTCCTCTACAGCGGCCCGATGCGCGCCGGACGGCTGCACGGACGTGACGTGACGATCCAGGACGTCTGGGAGGGCCTGGGCGCCGAGGAGCGCGGCCTGCTGCCGCGGGCGGAGCTCGACGAGCTCGAGCGCGTCGCATGCCCCGGTGCCGGAACATGCGCGGGACACTTCACCGCGAACACGATGGCAGTCGCGCTCGAATGTCTCGGCATCGCGTCGCTCGGCGACGGGCTCATCCCCGCCGACGACCTCGAGGAGAAGGGCGCCGCCGCCGAGCGGGCGGGGTCGCTTGCGGCGCGTCTCGTGGGAAGCGGCACCGCGGCGCGCGACTTCCTCGATCGGCGCGCGCTCCTGAACGCGATGGTGGGAATCGCCGCCACCGGCGGCTCGACGAACGGCATCCTGCACCTGCTCGCGATCGCCCGCGAGGCGAAGGTCGAGCTGACGCTCGACGACCTTGCCGCGATCAGCCTGCGCACCCCAGTGATCGCGAGCCTTGCGCCCGGTGGTCGCTTCGTGGCCGAGGATCTGCACCGCGCCGGCGGCACCGCGTCGCTCGTTCGCGAGCTCGTGCGGGGCGAGCACCTCGACGGCGCAGCACCGACGGTCGACGGGGCCACCCTCGCCGAGGCATCGGCGGACGCAGCCGCGCCGGACGGTTCGGTGCTCGTGAGCGTCGACACGCCGTTCAAGCCGACAGGCGCGCTGCGGTTGCTGCGTGGCAACCTGGCGCCGGACGGCTGCCTCGTGAAGCTGGCGACGATCCGAACAGCGCAGCAGGGACCGGCGCGCGTCTTCGACAGCGAGGAGGCCTGCACCGACGCGGTGCGCGCGGGGGTCGTCCTGCCCGGCGATGTGCTCGTCGTGCGCTACGAAGGTCCCGCGGGAGGCCCCGGCATGCGCGAGATGCTGAGCGTGACGGCGTCGGTCGTCGGCGCCGGGCTCGGGGATTCAGTCGCCCTCGTGACCGACGGCCGATTCTCGGGTGCCACGCGCGGATTGATGGTGGGCCATGTTGCGCCCGAGGCCGCACGCGGCGGTCCGCTCGCCGCTGTGCGTGACGGCGACCTGATCACGATCGACGCCGACGCGGGCACGCTGAGCATCGACATCGACGACGCCGAGCTCGCGCGCAGGCTCGCTGGGGTCGAGCCTCCGGCCTCGCCGTACACGAGCGGCGTGCTCGCGCGCTACCGGCTGCTCGTCGGCTCCGCCTCCGAGGGTGCAGTGCTGCGTTGCGACGTACCCGCGCCGAGCCTCGCCGGGGCCTGATGCAGGGGCTCGTCACGAAGCCCGGGCAGGCGCATTCGACGCGCGTTACCGACGTGCCCGAACCCACGGGCGAAGGCGTGCTCCTCCGCGTGCTCGAGGTCGGAGTGTGCGGCACCGACCGGGAGATCTCCGAAGGGGTCTTCGGCGCGGCGCCGAGCGAGGACGGCCTGCTGGTGCTCGGCCACGAGATGCTCGCAACGGTCGAGCGCGACGGGCACGGCTTCACGCGCGGCGACCTCGTCACTGCAACGGTGCGCCGTTCCTGCCGGCACTGCATCGCCTGCGCGGAAGGCTCGCCCGACTCGTGCCTCACCGGCGACTACAGCGAGCGCGGGATCACGCGCCTCGACGGCTTCGCGCGCGAGCTCGTCGTCGAGGACCCGCAGCAGGTGATTGCCGTCCCTGCGTCACTCGGCCGCCTCGGCGTTCTCGCAGAGCCGACCTCGGTCTGCGCCCGCGCGCTTCGGCACTCACTCGCAATCGGCGGCCGTGAGCCGTGGCAGCTCGAGCGGGCGCTCGTCATCGGCGCGGGCGCCGTCGGCATGATCGCGACGCTCCTCCTCCGCCTGCAGGGCATCGAGGTCTACACAGCGTCGCTCGAGCCGAGCAACGACTTCGTGGAGGCACTCGGTGCGCAGTACATCGCGACGAGCGATACGCAGCTCGCCGAGCTCGGCGCCTTCGACCTCGTGATCGAAGCCGCCGGGAACGCCCAGCTGATGGCCGACGCCCTTGGGCTGTTGCGCCGCAGCGGCGTCGCGTGCCTGCTCGGCATCGACCCGCGCGAGCAGAAGGTCGAGATCGACGGGCCGACGCTCGCCCTCGACACGATCCTGCAGAATCGCGTTCTCTTCGGCAGTGTGAACGCGCAGCGGCAGGACTGGCTCAGCGGGGTCTCGGCGCTTGCCGAGGCGCGCGAGCGCTGGCCTGACGCGCTCCAGTCATTCGTCGGCCTGCGCGTGCCGGTCGATCGCTTCGCCGAAGCGTTCGCCTTCCGCGGCGGCAAGGCGACGCTCGTCCTGCAGGACTGAGCGATCTCAACCTGGTTCGGGGTTAACCAGGTTTGATGAGTTTCGGACCGCCCACGGCACCCGAAACTCATGAAACCAGGTTAAGAACGAACCTGGTTCGAAGGGGGTGTGCCTTCAGAGCGTGCGGTAGCGGAGCAACTCCCGCTGCCCGCTCGTGCTCGAGCGGAGGATCGCGTCGCCGACCTCGGACGCGCGGTACCCGTCCTCGAACGTCGCGCCGTAGGGGGCGATGTCGGTGTCATTCGCGATCGCGGCGAGCACGTGGTGGAGCTCGTGGACGAAGGTGTCGCCCCAGCCGATGATGTGGCCGGGCGGCCACCAGTGCTCCCAAAACGGATGATCGGCCTCCGAGACGAGCACCGTCTTGAAGCCGCGGGCGCGATCACCGTCCGCGCGGAACACCTGCAGCTCGTTCAGCCGCTCCATGTCGAACGCGAGCGAGCCCTTCGACCCGTTGATCTCCCACTGCAGCGCGTTGCGACGGCCGAGCGCCAGCCGTGTGCCCTCGATCGTGCCGATCGAGCCGTTCTCGAACTCGACCGCGGCCTCGAGGGCGTCGTCGACCTTGCGGCCCGCGACGAAGGTCTTGACGAGCCCGGACACACTCGTGATCTCGCCGTTCAGGAAGCGCCCGAGGTCGATCACATGCGTGCCGATGTCGCCGATCGCACCCGACCCCGCGTCGTCGGGAGCGAAGCGCCAGGTGTCGAGCGACGGGTCGTCCGCCCAGTCCTGGAGATAACGGCCGCGGAAGTGCCGCACCTCCCCCAGTTCGCCGGCCTCGATCATCTCCCGCGCCAGACGAACCGCCGGGACGAACCGGTAGTTGAATGCGCACAGGTGCTTCACGCCTGTCGCCGCGACCTGCTTCCAGATCTCATAGCTCTCGTCGGCGTCGCGGCCGAGTGGTTTCTCGCAGATCACATGTTTGCCCGCTTCGGCGGCCGCGATCGTCGGCTCCGCGTGAAGTGAGTTCGGGCCGCCGTTGTCGAAGAGGCCAATCCGCTCGTCGGCGATCAACTCGCGCCAGTCGCTCGTCGCGTACTCGTACCCGTAGCGCGTCGCCGCCTCAGCGACGGCGGCCTCGTCGCGTCCGGCGAGACCGACGAGCCGCGGCTCGAGCGGCGGCGGCCACGTCATGTACGCAATCTTCTTGAACGCGTTCGAGTGTGCCTTGCCCATGAACGCGTACCCGAGCATCCCGATCCCGATTTCTGCCACCGAGCGATACTAGAGGCGACCGAGGTCGTCGCAAAACCGGAGGAGCACCGTGTCGGAGCCAGTGAAGTGGGGAATCATCTCGACCGCAGACATCAACCGAAAGGTGATCCCTGGCGCGCGCGTCTCACCGAAGGTCGATCTGATCGCGGTTGCGAGCCGCGACCAGGCTCGCGCCGACGCGTACGCAAAGCAGTGGGAGATCGAACGCGCCTACGGCTCGTACGAGGCGCTGCTCGCCGACGACGAGGTCGAGGCGGTCTACATCTCGCTGCCGAACACGATGCACTGCGAGTGGTCGATCAAGGCACTCGAAGCAGGCAAGAGCGTCCTCTGTGAGAAGCCGATGTCGCGCCACGTCGCCGAGGTCACCGAAGCGTTCGATGTCGCCGACCGGACGGGCCTCTGGCTGAGCGAGGCGTTCATGTACCGCCACAACCCCCAGACGAAGAAGCTTCAGGAGCTGATCGCCGACGGAGCGATCGGCGAGGTGCGGGTCGTGCGTTCGGTGTTCAGCTACTCGCTCTACGACGAGGACAACATCCGGCTTCGCACAGATGTGGAAGGTGGCTCACTGATGGACGTCGGCTGTTACAACGTCAGCGGGTCACGTCTCGTCGGGGGTGAACCGGAGCACGTGTACGGCGAAGCGTGGTTCGGCCCGTCAGGTACCGACTGGGTGTTCGCCGGCACGCTTCGCTTCCCGTCGAACGTCATCGCGACGTTCCACTGTGGCACGGCGCTCCCAGAGCAAGACGAGCTCGAAGTGATCGGGAGCGAAGGGTCACTCTTCCTCGACGATCCGTGGCACTGCAAGTCGCCGGCGATCGAGGTGCGGCGCGACGGCGGAGTCGAGCGAGTCAAGATCGAGGGCGAGGATCCCTACCGTCTCGAGCTGGAGAACCTAAGCGACGCGATTCGAGGCGAGGGCCAGCTGCTGCTCGGCCGTGACGACGCGGTCGGACAGGCGCAGACGCTCGAGGCGTTGCACGCCTCGGCGACGAGCGGCCGGCCTGTCGCGCTGTGACCAGCGCGGAAGCACGCGAGCGGTCGGCTGCGATGCTCGCCGACGCGGGGATCGTCCTGACCGCTCGCGAGCGTGACGGGATCGAGGTTGCCGATTTCGGCCTCGGGCAACTCGAGGAGATCGGCCTTCAGATCGTCGTCTACGTCAACACGGAACGCGTCTGTGCGAAAGAGCTTGTCTTGCTACCGCGCCAGACCTGCCCCGAGCACCGGCACCCGCCGGTCGCAGGCGGCCCCGGCAAGGAGGAGACGTTCCGCTGCCGCCGCGGCACGGTGCATCTGCATGTGGCCGGCGAGGACGCGATTCTCCTGCAGCCGGGCCAGCAGTTCACGATCCCGCCCGACACGCTCCACTGGTTCCAGGCCGGCGACGAGGGCGCGATTGTCTCGGAGTTCTCGACGCAGAGTCGCGACGAGTCCGACGTCTTCACCGATCCGCGGATCGTTCGCTAGCTGCTACTAGCCGCGGATGCGGCGATCGCGCGGAGAGCGAGCTCCTCGTCGACCTCGCCGGGCAGGCCGCTGACGCCCACCGCCCCGACGCGCTCGTCGCCCTCGAAGACGGCGACACCGCCGAGGAAGAACGTGAAGAACGGATCGAAGCTCACACGCTCGACCGGGTCGTCACGCACCTTCTCCGCGAGCTCCCGGGTGCTGCGAGCGTCGCTGCGCGCCGCCGTATAGGCCTTGCGCTGCGCATTCAGCCGCGTATCGGGCGCAGCGCCGTCCATCGTCGCGGCAGCCACGAGCTCGCCGTGGGCGTCCGCGACGAACACCGAGACGGGGCTCGCTGCCTCTGCGACGACCGCCGCGACGATCGCCTGGGCGCGCGCGAGCTTCATGACGCCACTCTCCCTCGCTCGTAATTCCTTCGCATCGCAACTAGCCTAGTGGTGTGAGCGCGCATGCCGCACCGGCCCCCGGCGGCCGCACGCTCTCCATCGGAGGGCGCTCGTATCCCGTGCTGCTGCCGAAGCTGAGCGATCCCCGGCTTCACCTCGCGGCGACGATCACGTCGTTGCAGGTGATCGGCCAGATCGGGTTCCACTTCCAGCTCTCGATCGCGCAGATCCTCGTCTCACTCCTGACCTGCGCAATCCTCGAAGTCGGGATCGCCCTCCGCAACCAGCACGTGTTGATGTGGCCGGCAAGCGCCCTTCTGACCGGCAACGGCGTGGCGTTCATTCTGCGCGTACCGGGTACACGGCACGGCGACTGGTGGAGCACGAACGGTTGGTGGATCTACGCAGCGACGGCCGCCGTGTCGCTGCTCTCCAAGTACGTGATCAAGTGGCGGGGCGGCCACATCTTCAACCCGTCGAACATCGGCCTCGTCCTCTGCTTCGTGATCCTCGGCCGTGGTCGCGCCACCCCACTCGACTTCTGGTGGGGCCCGATGTCCGTGTGGCTCGCGCTCGCGCTGGCGGTGATCCTGGCAGGTGGGTTCACAATCCTTGGCCGTCTGAAGCTGCTACGGATCGCGCTCGGCTTCTGGGCTTCTTTCGCGGCCGGCATCGGCGTGCTCGCGATCTCCGGGCACGCGATGCTTGCGCACTGGCACCTCGGCCCGATCACCGGCGTCCACTTCTGGCTCGTGCTCGTCACCTCGCCGGAGGTGCTCGTGTTCCTCTTCTTCATGATCACCGACCCGAAGACGGCACCGCGCTCACCCACCGACCGGCTCGTCTATGCCGTGGCGCTCGGGCTGCTCGCGTCGCTGATGATCGCGCCGACGACGACGGAGTTCGCAAGCAAGGTGGCGTTACTCGCGTCGCTGGCGGTCGTGTGCGTGACGATCCCGATGCTGCGCCGCTGGCGCCTCCCGGTCGACCGGCGCCTCGCGCTGATGGCAGCTCCGGTCGTGCTCGCTGCGTTCGCCGGCATGATTGCTTTCTCGAGCACCAAAGCGGGCACGGCCGCCCGGGCGATCCCGTCGGGCGCGCTGCCGCCGATCACGATCCTCCCGTCGAGGGGCGTGCAGACGCAGCTCGATCGCCACAACGCAGAGCTGATCGCGCACGACCTGCTGGCGACCGTTCACGTTGACGCCGCCGACCGGCTGACCTTGCACCTCGCCCCGGGCGGCGACCAGGACCCGCCGTACGCGGTCGCAGAGCTCGCCGGCCAGACCTACAAGCTGAACCAACAGGCGAGCGGCCACTGGACGCTCGCCGCCCAGGCTCCGGCGCAGGTCGCGGCGAGCGGCCCCGAGAGCTCGGCGCTCGCAGGCCTACGGCTGACCAACCTCGCGCCGGCGGTCGGGCTCGACTTCCAGCAGGGCTCGTTCCACTACGGCATCTCGAATGACACCAAGGCGATGATGGGCGGCGGTGTCTGCTGGCTCGACTACAACAACGACGGCTGGCAGGATCTGTTCGCCGTCAACTCCTACGCGAGCGCGGACCTCCCGCAGTGGGACGCGCACGGCGGCGTCCCGCGCAGCGCGTTGTTCAAGAACGTGCACGGCACGTTCAAGGACGTCAGTGCCGCGACGCACGCCAATCTGGCGGCCCAAGGCGACGGCTGCGCCGCTGCGGACCTGAACGGCGACGGCCATACCGATCTCGTCGTAACGACGACGAGCGGCGTCGAGGTGCTCTGGAACACAGGCCACGGGACGTTCACGGAAGCGCAGCTCCCGGCGAACGGCTGGTACACAGGCGTCGCCGTCGCGGACGTGAACGGCGATGGCCGGCCGGATCTCTTCGTCGCCGGCTACTCCGACCTGAATGAGCCGGTGCAGAACTCACTCGCCGGCTTCCCGACGAACGTGACCGGCGTCCGCGACCT
>JBAQHS010000255.1:0-13172 GCA_049288455.1 Gaiellaceae bacterium
GTCGACGACCTCGACGCTGCCGTCGACGCGGTGCTCGCGGAGCTCCTCACCGCCGGCCCGCAGGCCGCCCGTGCCGCGAAGAACCTCGCGCGCACGCCCCACTCCGCGCGTGAGACGGCCGAGCGAATCGCCGCCCACCGGACGAGCGACGAGGGCCAGGACGGCCTGCGCGCCTTCCTGGAGAAGCGCGCCCCGGGCTGGCACGGCAGCTTGTAACAGACTGTTACAAGGCGCCTCGCTTGTAGCGCTCGTACCAGTCGGCAAGCCCTGGCCCCGGGTACTCGTAGAGCGTGTCGATGATCCGCCACGCCTTCCCGTGCGCCGGGGGCGGGCTCGGCTCCGCAGTCGCGTGGGGGTCGCGAAGCTCACGCACGAGTAGCCGAACCTGCTGATAGCTCGGACGCGGCAGGGCGAGGTCCCATGCGAGTTGACCAACGAGCCGCGTGATCTCGGCAGGGGTGTCCCACCTCGACGAGCCCGCGATATAGCGGCGGAGCCGCTCGTCGATCCGAGGTGCGGCCGGCGTTCCCATCCGGTGAGTGTCACGCCCGACCCGTCGAGCGCGTGTGCCAACTTCGTAACGCTTCAAGCGCTTGTAACAGACTGTTACTTGCTGCCCTTGCGGTTCGGCCCGCGGCCGGCCCGGCGCCTCTCGGCGCTACGGGCCGACGGCGTGCACGTGCAGGCCGACCGGCTTCGAGACGAACGACGTGTACGACGAGCCGCCGTTGACTGCGACCCGGTAGCTGCCCGGCTGCAGGTCGCGGTCGAACGTCCCCCTGCCGCGAGCGACCGGCTTCCACGAGCTCTGGGTCAGCCGCTGCACTTCGAACGGCAGCCGCGGCGACACGAGCGCCCGGAGCTTCGTGCCGTCGGCGCGGACGTTCAGTCTCGGCGCGACCTCGAGCGTGATCGCGCTTCCCGCGACCGTGTTGTACGCGAGCCGTAGCTCCGTCGAATGCCGTGTCGGAACGCTGACGGCGAAGCGCCCCGCCGGCGTTGGATGGATGCGCGCGAGCGTCTGCCAGCCGACCGGCGTGAGGATCTGAAGCCGCGCCTTGCCGAGGCCCCGCACCCAGCCGTGCACCTGCGCCCGCGCCCCGAATGTCGCCGGGGCGGCGGGTGCGTCGAGCGACATCACACGCACCGCGAAGTCCGTCGAGCCAAGCGCGAACTTCTTCCGCACGACCCCCGCCGGAAACGTCCGCCAGCCGTTCGCCGTCAGCACGCGCACCGCCTTCGCACGGCCGGATGAGTTACCGACCACGCGAATATCGCGCACACCGCCGACGTGCAACACAGCGGCAACACGCGACGCGCTGAGAACCGATGTCGGCCAGACATGATGCGGTGAGATGTAGTCGTACGGGTCGGCGACCGAGACGAGATACGGCACCTGGTGAGCATGAGGCCATGCGTCGTGCACCGACGAGGTCTTGCCACCCGAGCTCGAGAAGTAGAACGCCGGGATGATCCGGCCGTTCCAGACGAGCACCTGTCCGGCAGTCGAGCCGATCGCCTTGTTCGTCTCGGGCCGTTCGGCGCGAATGCCGCCGTACATCTGCGAACGCTGATCGGGGTACAGGTCGAAGTTCTTGGCCGGATGGAGCGTTGCGAGCGTGTACGAACGCGCTGCAACTGCTTGCGCCGCGTACGTCGCCGGATGCCACCCCTTCGGCGCCTCCGAGGGAACGACACCACGCAGGTACCGGTCGAGCGGCAGCACGTTGACGGCCATCAGCCCACCGGCGAGGCGCCGCACGACAAGATCGCCGCGATACCCGGCTCCTGCGACCTGAAGCGGCTGCGCGCCGGGCTCGAACCGGATCGGTGCGACGAGCCGTATGTGCCGAAGCATCAAGCGCCGGTCGAGGACGACAGCGCGTGACGCGAGGTGCAGCGTGTGCCCGCGTGCATCGACGACGACGAACGGCGCCGCCGAGGCCACTCTCACTCTGGCTTGACCCTGCACGAGCAGCACGCGTACCTTGCGCGGCGGCGCGAGGGCGATGTGCGTCTGCGAGTAGTAGTGCGCGAGGATCTTGCGGTAGCCGTAGCCGTGCCGCGCGTAGCCCTCCGCGCCCCACTGGCTCATGCCGACCCCGTGACCCCACCCGCGACCATCGAGCAGGAACACTGTCCCCGCCGATGCCGCAGCTGGAAATGCGAGGGCGACGAGCACCGCTGCCACTCTGATCCTCATCGCGGACCGGCAGAGTAGCGTCGTGCGCAGGCTCCTGCTTCTCACGAGCGTGGTCGTCTTCTTCGACACGCTCTTCTTCGCGGCGCTGACGCCCCTGCTCCCGCACTTCGCCCGCTCGTTCGAGCTCGGCAAGGTAGGCGCAGGACTGCTCGCCGCGGCGTATCCGGCAGGTGTCTTCTTCGGTGCCATCCCGAGTGGCATCGTCGCGGGGAGGCTCGGAGTAAAGCCGTCGATGATGATCGGGATGGCCCTCGTTGGCGTCTGCACCGTTGCCTTCGGCGTCGCCAACCAGGCCTGGGAGCTCGATGCGGCACGGTTTGCCCAGGGACTCGCAAGCGCGTTCTCCTGGACGGGGGCGCTCGGCTGGCTCGTGGCGTCGTCCTCGCCCGACCGCCGCGGAGTGTTGATCGGCCGGGCGTTCGCGGCCGCGGTGTTCGGTGCGCTGTTCGGGCCGGTGATCGGCGGCATCGCCTCGGTGGCCGGCATCGGCTGGACGTTCGGGGCCGTCGCGGTCGCCTCGTTCGGGCTGGTCGCGTGGGCCGCCGTCATCCCGGCGCCGACCGACGACCGCGCGCACAACACCGCCGCGCTCCTGCGGACGATCGGCGACCGGCGGCTGCTCGCCGCGGCCTGGTTCGTCGTGCTCCCCGCACTCCTCTTCGGAGCGCTCTCGGTGCTCGCGCCGCTCCGGCTCTCGGCCCTCGGACTTGGCGCCGTCGGGATCGGCGCCGTGTTTCTCTGCTCGGCTGCACTCGAAGCCGGCAACAACATCCTGATCGGGCACGTCTCCGACAGGAGCGGGCCGCTGCGACCGATCGCCGTCGGCCTCGTTGCCTCGATCGTCGTCGCCGCCGTCCTCCCCTGGCCGACCGAGCGCTTCGTGCTTGCCGTGCTCGTTGTCTGCGGCGGGCTCGCGTTCGGCACGTTCTTCACCCCGGGCATGACGATGGTCTCGAATCTCGCCGAGGAGCGAGGGCTTCCGTTCGGCTACTCCTCGGCGCTTCTGAACCTCGCGTGGGCGCCCGGTCAGACACTCGGTGCCGCCGGCGGCGGCGCGCTCGCGCACGCGACCGCTGATGCCGTGCCGTACCTCGCCCTGTCGGGCGTCTGCGCGCTTACGCTTGCCGGGTTATGGCGAGCCCGCACCTCGACAGGCTGGACGACTCGATCGGCAGCGGTCTCGAGCGGCTCGTCGTCTCGCACCACCGGCGCCGACTGAAGCGGCACGGCTGGCAGCGCGCCTACGACCCGCCGGACGACGGGCTCTGGTGCGCAGGCGACCCGCCGCCGCGCGACGGCAATTCGCTCGAGATCCTCGTCGACGGGCAGGAAGCGCTGCCGCGGCTACAGGACGAGATCGCAGCGGCCGAGCATTCGGTCCTCCTCGCGGGCTGGTGCTTCGAACCGACCTTCCGGCTTTCACGCGGAGGCCCGACGCTGCGCGAGCTCCTCGCCGAGGTAGCTGAGCATGCCGATGTCCGCGTGCTCGCCTGGGCCGGTGCGCCGCTTCCCCTCTTCCGCCCGTCGCGCTCGGACGTCCGGACCATCAAGGAGGCACTCGTCAGCGGAACGAAGATCCGGATGGCACTCGACGCACACGAGCGGCCGATGCACTGCCACCACGAGAAGCTCGCGGTGATCGACGGCAAGGCCGCATATGTCGGCGGCATCGACCTCACATCACTCGCCGGTGACCGGCTCGATTCGCTCGAGCATCCGGCGCGTGGCGACATCGGCTGGCACGACGCTGCGTCGCGCGTCACCGGGCCGCTTGTCGGCGACGTCGCCGAGCACATCGCGATGCGCTGGTTCGAGGTGACCGGCGAGCGCGTCGAACACGCGTGCGACGACGCGGTGCAGGGCTCGGTTCGCGCCCAGTTCGTCCGCACCGTTCCGAACAGCGTCTACGACGCCTTGCCGCGCGGCGACTTCCGGATCCTCGAGGCGTACGTGCGCGCACTCCGCTCGGCGCAGAAGCTCATCTACCTCGAAAACCAGTTCCTGTGGTCGCCGGAGATCGTCCACATCCTCACGGCGAAGCTGCAGGATCCTCCGACCGACGAGTTCCGGATCGTGCTCGTTCTGCCGGCGCACCCCAACAGCGGCAACGACGACACGCGCGGGCAGCTCGGCGTGCTGGTCGACGCCGATCGCGACGACCGGCTGCTCGCAACGACCCTCTACCAGCCGGGCCGCACCAAGCAGGTCTACGTGCACGCCAAGATCGGGATCGTCGACGACCGCTGGCTGATTGTCGGCTCCGCGAACCTGAACGAGCACTCCCTGTACAACGACACCGAAGCGTGTCTGATCACCTGCGACGAGCCGATCGTGCGCGCGGCGCGGTTGCGGCTCTGGCGGGAGCACCTGCGGCGCGACGACGTCGACGGCGATCCGCAGCAGGTGATCGACGAGCTCTGGCGGCCGATCGCGGCGGGCGACGACCTCGATCGCCTCGAGTTGCTGCCGCACCTCTCACGGCGCACCCGGCGCTTCCTCGGGCCACTCAACGGCTTGCTCGTGGACGGCTAGCCCGGCATGCAGAAGGTGCTGGTCGCGAACCGCGGCGAAATCGCACTTCGCGTGTTCCGCGCCGCCGAGGCGCTCGGCGTCGAGACGGTCGCCGTCGTCGCGCCCGACGACGCCGGCTCACTCCACGCGCGGTCAGCCGGCCAGACGGTGGAGGTTGCGTCGTACCTCCGCGCCGAGGAGCACGTCCGCGCGGCGAAGGAGAGCGGTGCCGACGCGATCCACCCGGGCTATGGCTTCCTCGCCGAGAATGGCGATTTCGCGGAGGCCGTCGAGGCAGCCGGCCTGACGTGGATCGGGCCGCCGGCGGCCGCGTTGCGCGCGGGCGGAGACAAGCTCGCGGCGAAGAAGATCGCGCGGGACGCGAGCGTGCCGACGATCCCGGAGGTCACGGCTCCGCCGCTGATCGTGAAGGCTGCGGCGGGCGGCGGCGGTCGCGGCATGCGTGTCGTGCGCGTGGCCGCCGAGCTCGACGATGCACTGGCCGCGGCCCGTCGCGAGGCAAAAGCCGCGTTCGGCGACGACCGCGTCTACCTCGAGCGGTATCTCGAACGCCCGCGGCACGTGGAGATCCAGCTGCTCGCGGACACGCACGGCACGGTGCTCTCGCTCGGCGAGCGCGACTGCTCGGTGCAGCGACGCCATCAGAAGGTGCTCGAAGAGTCGCCGTCACCCGCGCTCGACACCGCGCTGCGCGCCGAGATGAGCGACGCCGCGGTGCGGTTTGCACAAGCGATCGGGTACGTCGGCGCGGGCACGGCCGAGTTCGTGCTCGACGGACGCGAGTTCTACTTCCTCGAGCTGAACGGGCGAATCCAGGTCGAGCACCCGGTGACCGAGCTCGTCACGGGGATCGACCTCGTCGAGTGGCAGCTGCGCATCGCGCGCGGCGAGACGCTTGACATCAGCCCTGCGCCCCGCGGCCACGCTGTCGAGGTTCGCCTGTACGCCGAGGACCCGCGCACATTCCTGCCTCAGGCGGGGCGCATCGAGCGCCTCCAGCTGCCGACCTCGATCCGGGTCGACGCCGGCGTTGCGGAGGGAGACGAGATCGGCACCGCCTACGACCCGATGATCGCGAAGCTGATTGCCTCCGGCGCCACCCGGGACGAAGCACTCGACCGGTTGGCGGCCGCGCTCGCGGAGACCGAGGTGATCGGCGTCACCACGAACCTGCCGTTCCTGCGCTGGCTCGTCTCGCACCCCGCCCTGCGCCGCGGCGAGGTGACGACGGCGTTCCTCACCGAGTATCCGCCGCTCTCCGCCGTCCCGGCCCGACTCCCCGAACGCACCTGGGGCGGCGCCTTCCGGCTGAACCTGCCGGCCGCGCCGCTCCACCCTCCGCCCGACATCGATGCGCCAGTGCACGCCCTCGGCGCTGCCGAGACCTCGAGCACGGTCACGGCGCCGATGCCCGGGACGGTGATCAAGGTGCACGTTCACGAAGGCTCAACAGTCAAAGCCCGCCAACCGCTCGTCGTAATCGAGGCGATGAAGATGGAGACGCCTCTGACCTCCCCGTTCGACGCGACCGTTCGCGCCGTCCACGTGCAGGAGGGCGACCGTGTGGCAGGTGGCGCGGTGCTCGTCGAGCTGGATCCCTAGGGTCACGGCGGCGGTCGCCGTCGCGGTCGCCGCCCTGGCGCTGACCGGGTGCGGCGAGCCGTGGCAGGCGAAGGTCGAGGGGCCGTTCGGCACCGGCTCCGACCAGTACTGGGTCGTGCGCGCGCACGGCAAGCCGAAAGCCGTCGTCGCCCTCCTCCACGGGCTTGCGCCGGACTCGGGCGAGCAGCTCGAGCCGTGGCAGGTGCACCTCGCCGCGCAAGGGGACGATGTGATCTTCCCGCGCTACGAGCAGCCGCCGCCCGCGCCCGACGCCCGCGATCACGCGGTCGCCGGCATCCGGGCAGGGCTCGCGAAGCTCGGTCATCCGGATGCGCCACTCGTGCTGCTCGGCCACTCGCGCGGAGGGCGGCTCGCCGTCGAGGCCGCGGCGTTCCTGAAGCCGAAGCTCGTGATCGCGGTCTATCCGGGCACGATCAACATCAAATTCGAGCCTGCGACGAACTTCCGCAAGATCCCACGCTCGACGAACATCTATCTCCTCGTCGGCGACCGGGACGAGGGAGTCGGCGCATCCGGGGCGATCGAGATGGACCAGCGGCTGCTTGCCTTCGGCTTCCCCGCCGCCCGCATCCATGGCGGCGTGATCCGCTCGACGCCGCAGTTCACGGCCGACCACCTGTCGGTCTACGACCTCGGCGGGCCCGCGCAGAAGGCGATCTGGGCACGCATCGACCGGCTTATCGCCGGCGTCGACTCTAGATAGGTGAGAGCGCGAGCCGCTCGCCGACGATAAAGGTGGCGGCCTGGGAGGCACGATCGTGGCCGGTGACCGCATCGAGAAACACCTCGCGGTCGAGGGCGAGCAGCTGCGAATCGCTGAGCGCGCGCACGGTCGCCGTCCGAGGGATGTCGCGGAGCAAGGCGATCTCCCCCACCCAGCCTCCCGGGCCCTCGACTTTCTGCCCGGACGGAAGATCGACCGCCAGCTCTCCCGACTCGACGATGTAGAAGCGGTCGCCGGCATCCCCCGCCGCGAAGAGGACACTGCCCGCCGGGAGCGTGATCGGCTCGAGCGCCTGCGCGAGCCGTTCGATGCCCGTTGGCGGAAGCGGCGCGAAGATCGGGATCGCCTGGAGGAGGTCGCGCCACTCCTTCGAGACCGGTGGCTTGTCGAGGGTGAGAAGCCTGCGCCAGAGCAGCCCCGTGATGATCGGCAGGAAGAGCCCGGTCGCAAGCAGCGTCACGCGGATCCCAAAGAGGGCGATCAGGAGCGGCGCGAGAATGGCGCCCAGGCCGATCGTGCCGGTCGTCGTGCTCTCGATCACGCCGAAGACCCGCGACCGCACACGCTCATCGGTGTTGCGCTGCAACAGCGTCAGCGCCGAGACATCGACGAGGGTGTTGCCGATCCCGAGTACCCCGAGCATGACGAGGGCGACGATCGTGTTCGCCCAGAGGCCGAGGACGATGAACGGCACACCCCACAGAAGCAGGCCGATGCCAAAGTCGGTCGCGAGCCGCTGGCGGCCGACAAGTGCGAGCGCGACGACAGCGCCGAGCACTCCGCCGACGCCGCACGCGGAGTAGAGCCAGCCCACGCCACCGCTCCCGAGCGAGAGCAGCTTGAGCGCGGAGACGACGACGAGGACACCCATTGCCCCGGCGACAACGGTCTGTGCTGCGTAGAGGAGCACGATCACCCGCAGCCCCTTCGTCGATGCGATCGCGCGGAAGCCCGCCAGGAAGCCTTCGTGCGTCTCTTCGTCCTCTCCGACGACCGACGGTGCATCACGGGGCACGTCGAGACGCGCAACCATCACCGCCGACCAGAGGTACGTGACTGCCGTGAGCACGAACGCCGCGCCAATGCCCCAGCCGGCCAGCACGACCCCGCCGACTGCCGGGCCGGCGAACGCGCCGACCGACTCGATCGTCGATGACGAGACATTCGCCGCCGTCAGCTCCTCGGGCGTGCGCGCGAGCGCCGGCAGCAACGACGACTGGGCGGGATGGAACGCCATGCCGCAGATGGGGCCGAACGCCGCGATCCCGAACACGATCGGCCAGGGAAGGTGCGCGAACGTCACGATCGCGATCAGCGTCACGAGCGCCCCCCGCGTCAGATCGGCCCCGAGCATCACCCGCTCGCGCGGGAACCGGTCGCCGAGGCTGGCGACAAACGGCCCGAGCAGCGCGGCCGGGAGACTGCGGATGAGCGCGATCGCACCGACGGCCGTGGCTCCCCCGTGCCGGTAGGCGAAGACCGCGAGGGCGATCGAATACGAGTATTGCCCTGCAACCGAGCCGATCCAGGCGAACTGGAGCCGGCGCAGGTTGGGGTTCTTGAAGACGCCCCGAAACGCGTCCAGCGACCGTCTCAGCCCGTCCACCCCGCCAGCTTGCGCATCGAGCTTGTGTTTTGCAAGCGATCGGTGGGAAGATTTCTCCTGCGTCGCACGTCATGTGTGCGACCTTCCGCGAAAGCGGCATCGAGAAGAGAGGATTCAAAGTGTCTGACCAGGAGCGCGACAAGCACGTCAAGGCGACGGACGAGGACGAAGGCGGCGAGGTGGAAGCCCATAAGCACGGCCATCGCGACGCTGACATCTCGAGCGACGACGACTCGAACGACGTCGAGGCCCACAAGCACGGCCATCGCGAAGCCGACGCCGGCAGCGACGACTCGGATGACGTCGAGGCGCACAAGCTCGGCCACAAGGACTCCTAAGGACGTACGACTCGAAGTGGTGTGACGAAGGCCCGGGCAACCGGGCCTTCGTCATTCCGGCGTGAGGACGTCGGCCAGCGCTCGGAGGAGCGCGAGCCCGGCGGCTCGCCGTTCGTCCTCGAGTGCGTCGAGCCGGCTTGCCACCCTCGCGACAACCGCCGCGTCTCCGGCGTCGGCGAGCGCTGCCTTGGCACGGCGAGCCGAGCCGAGGAGGTCGAGTGCGATTGCCGCCTGGTTCGCGAACAGGCCGAGCAGCTCCATCTCCTGGAGCGAGAAGCGCGAGTTCTCCGGGCGGTCGAGCACCTGAAGGACGCCGAGGACCCGCTCCTCGTGCAGCAGCGGAACGGCCATCAGGCCCTTCGGCACGTAGCCGGTCTTCTCGGCGACGTCGCGCGCGTGACGCGGGTCGTTCTGCAGATCGTCGATCACGAGCGGCGTGCGCGCGGACAGCACCCAACCCGCGATCCCGGTCGACGAAGGAATGCGCATCCCGAGCAGCGACTGCTCCGCCTCGTCGGCCACCGCGGCGAAGACGAGCTCGTCCGTCTCCTCGTCGTAGAGGAAGATCGAGGACCCACGTGCGCGGAAGATCGCACGCGCGACCTCGACGATCGAGCGGAGGAGCGAGCCGAACTGCTCCTCCGAGGCGAGCACACCCGCAGCAACCGCGGCGTGCAGCCGATCGTCGCTGGAGCTCATCTGCCACCTCCTACATTCGAGGAAATCAAAAAGAGGACGCTCTTCAATTGGAACGGCGTCAGCTGCGGGTGCTTGGACAGGACGAGCGCCGCGATCCCGGTGATGCACGGAGTCGCAAAGCTGTTGCCGGTCGCCCGGATCGTCGAGCCGCCGAGCCAGGCGATGTCGACGTTGACGCCGCGCGCGAAGAACTCGACCGGCGGATCGGGATTCGCGAAGAACGTCAGCGAGTCGTCCTCCTCGTGGCTGCCGACCGAGATCACCGACGAGAACCGCCACGGGAACGACTCGACGGGCATGTTGTGGGCCGAGGCGACGAGCACCGTGCGCTTGAAATACGCCGTGTCGGCGAGCTCGTGGAGCGCCTCGGCGAGTTGGCGCTTCGTCGTCGAGAGGCTCATGTTGATCACGTCGTAGCCCTGCTCGACCGCCCACTTGAGCCCGGCGAGGAGCACCTTGCCCGAGCCGGTGAACCCGGCGCCGAGCACGCGCACCGAGTACAGCTCCGCCTCGGGTGCGAGCGAACGGACGACGCCGGCGCAGGCAGTGCCGTGGCCGCACAGGTCGCCTTCGGTGTCCTCGGTCGCGATGCCGTTGCCGTCCTCGTCGATCGACATCGAGACGGCGCCCGCGATCTCTCCCACCGAGGGGTGGCCGGCCTCGACGCCGCTGTCGAGGATGCAGACCCGAACGCCCTTGCCGGTCGCGCCTCCCATCGCCCAGGCGCGGTCGACCCGGTCGGGCAGCGGATTGTCGAGGTTGATCGACGCGTAGGAGTCGCGCGTCAGCGACCAGGCAGGCCGCGCCTCCTCGTCGTGATCGTCATCGGCGTGCGCAACGACCGGCAGGGTCATGCACCGATCCTACGGGGTGACGGAGGCGAACTTGGCTAGAAGATCTTCTGCAGCTTCATGGCGGCACCCATGTCGCCCTTGATCTTCAGCTTGCCCGTCATGTACGCGGTCGTCGGGTTCTGCTCGCCCGCGACGATCTTCTCGAACGTCTCGCCCGAGGTGCTGATCGTGGCGTCCGCGTCGCCGCCGCCCTCGGTGACGTCGATCTTGCCGTCGGCGACGGCGACGAGCCACTGGCCCTCACCCTCGATGTCGAAGAGATACGAGTTCGTCATGCCGGCGAGCTTCGCCTCGTCGGCACGCGACTCGAGGGAGTCGAAGAAGTCCTTGGCTGCCACCGTTCACCGCTCCTTGATCGCTGACTGGGGTCGACGGAACCTACCGGAGACATGCCCCGCGGAGACATGTCTCGGGGACTGTCCCCAAGACATGGCCCTTTTAGCCAGCGTGAACGGTCAGGCCGAGCGGGTGGCCGGGAGGTGGCGCTCGATCAGAAGCAGCGAGAGCTCGCTCTGCGCAGCGGCAAGGCGGCGGCGGTTCTCCTCGAGCTCGGCGGGTGTCGCGCTCGCTGCCCGCAGCTCCTGCCGCTCGACGACGATCCGCGAGATCTCCTTCGTCAGGGTCTCGACGGTGTGGCGCACTGCGTTCAAGTCACGTGCCGCGGGCATGACATGACGGTAATCGGCAGGTCGTACGGTATGCCTGAGCACGCTTTAGGGGGATTCGCGGCGCGGGCCGGAGTTCCTCGGTAGCATCGCCGCCCGATATGCGGGTCGAGATCAGGGGGCCGGAGGCCTCCGACGTGCGCGGGCACACCGACCCGGCGCTTCGGGCAGGTGAAGTGCAGCGTGACGGCGCCGACCTCCGCGTCGGCTTCTCGCCGGAAAGCGGCGCAGACGGCCTCCGCGCGGCTGCCGCCCACGCGGCGCGTTCGCTGCGCGCGGCAGGCGGGTCGATCGCGTGGAGCCTCGACGGCTCGCGTGGGCTCTCGTCCGGAGAGGAGACCCGGGCACTCGTCGAGGGGACGAGCTTCGGGGCCTACGACCCAGGACTTTTCAAGAAGAGCTACAGCGCGAGGCCCGAGCTGACACTCGCCCTGGCGGCGCCTGATGAGCTCCGCGAGCTCGTCGAGCGGCAGGCGACGATCGTGCGTCATGTCGAGGCCGCCCGCGATCTCGCGAATCGCCCACCGAACGACCTGACGCCACCCGCCCTCGCAGCGCATGCGAAGAGCCTCGCCGGCGGGCCGCTGACCGTCGTGTCGTACGGCCGCGACTGGATCGAGGAACAGGGCATGGGTGCATTCGCGGCCGTCGCCCGCTCGAGCGCAGAGGACCCGCAGCTGATCGTCATGCACTACGACCCGCCGGCCGCCGCCGCCGCCGACGTCACGGTCGGACTCGTCGGCAAGGCGATCACGTTCGACTCGGGCGGCATCTCGCTGAAGCCGCCCCTGCGCATGCAGGACATGAAGGGCGACATGGCGGGCGGTGCCGCGGTGATCTCTGCGACGGCCGCGATCGCCGAGCTCGGCCTGCCCGTGCGCATCCTCACCGTCGTCGCGGCGACCGAGAACCTGCAAGGAGGAAACGCGTTCCGGCCCGGCGACATCCTCCGCGCGTCGAACGGCAAGACGATCGAGATCATCAACACCGACGCCGAGGGGCGGCTCGTCCTCGCGGACGCGCTCCACTACGCGCGCTCCAACGGCGCCACGCACGTGATCGACTTCGCGACGCTGACCGGCGCGATGTCGATCGCCCTCGGCGACCTCTTCGCCGGCTGGTTCGCGAACGACGACGAGTGGGCCGCGCGGATCGATGCCGCCGCGGCCGTGAGCGGCGACCTCGCCTGGCGGTTCCCGCTCCACCCCCGCTACCGGCGCTACATCGACTCCGACTTCGCCGACATGAAGAACGGCTCGGAGCTGCGCGAAGGCGGCGCCGTGCTCGCTGCTGAGTTCCTGCGCGAGTTCTCGGGCGAGGGCCCGTGGGCCCACTTCGACATCGCAGGCCCCGGCTACATCAAGCGCCGGCGCCCGGATTACGCGCTCGATCAGGGCGGCACGGGCTACGGCGTGCGGTTGATCGTCGAACTTGCGGCAAGCTTCGCGCCGTGAACTTCGATCTGGACCCGGAACACGAGCTGATCCGCGACACCGTTCGTCAGTTCGCGCTCGAGAAGATCGCACCCGTCGCCGAGGAGCTCGATCGCGAGTCTCGCTTTCCCTACGAGCTGACGGCGGAGCTCGCGGAGCTCGGGCTAATGGGCATGACGATTCCGGAGGAATACGGCGGGGCGGGCAGCGACACGCTCTCCTACGCAATCGTCGTCGAGGAGCTGACCCGCATCGATTCATCGGTCGCGATCACGCTCGCGGCGCACCACTCACTCGGGACGCTGCCGATCTACTACTTCGGGAACGAGGAGCAGCGGCGCGCCTGGCTCCCCGACCTCGCGAGCGGCAGGAAGCTCGCGGCCTTCGGCCTGACCGAGTCGAACGCCGGCTCGGACGCCGGCGCGACGCGGACGACCGCGGTGCTCGCGGGCGGCGAATGGGTGATCAACGGGTCGAAGATGTTCATCACGAACG
>JBAQHS010000256.1:0-8169 GCA_049288455.1 Gaiellaceae bacterium
TCCACGGACGCTGCTTGTCGTCGGCACAGCCGGGGTGCGTGCGAAGGCGACGCAGTGCCAGATCGCGGCGTACCGAGTTCCGGCGGAGGGGGCTGTCGTCGTGGTCGTTGGCTGGCGGTCCTTGAAGCACAGCGGGGCTGAGAACGCGACACCGGGCTATGCGCCGCTAGCGAAGCTCGTGGCGGTTCGCAGGCCGAGCTTCGAGTGCTTCGGCGGCCGGGGTGCCGCCGCCGACGTCGTGATTCGCCGCATCGCGTACCAGGTGAACGTGATGGTCGGTGACCGCGCCTCCAAGCTTCGTGTCACGGAGGCGCTTGCCGTTGGCCGTTCCTTCAAGGTTGTGCCGTAGTTGGCCGCCCTGCAAAGCGCGGCGCTCGTGTGCCTCCTTGTTCTCACCGGATCGGCGACGGCGGCTTCAGGGACATCTGGACGCACGATCTCGACGACGGGATTGACGCTTCGGGTGCCGACCGGCTGGCATGCGGCCGTGTCGCGGACACCTGACTGCGACCCCGAGCGTCTGATCGTTGCCTCGTCCGAGCCGTTGCGAATCAGCGCCAGTGGACGAGTCGGTTCACCGACAAGTCGCGCTGTCACCCTGCTCCTCCTGGAAGACCGCCAGGTTCAAGATCGGCCGTCAGGCGACTTGCGAGTCCCGAGCCACTTCCAGATCGACTGGACCTCTCTGCGAACACTCGCGCCCGACGGCTACTGCGGCAACCCAAGGGGAGCCGCTGCGATGCACTACTTCAAGACGCACGGCCGCTACCTCGGCTACATCGTCTACCCCGGGAGAAACGTCGGGCTGCGGGTGCGGGCACAGACGCTCGCGCTGATGGACAGCTTGCGCGTGAGACGCTGATGACCTTCGCCATCGCACGAGACGTACAGATCCAATGAGGTACCTCGCGATCATCGGGTGCTTCGCTGCGATCGCTGCTCCTGCGGCGTTTGCAAAGGGTCAGATCTCGATCACGCTGAGCGACTCGACTCCGCGCGTCGGCCGGCAGTTCATGGTTCATGTGCGGACGGGCTGGGTCGTTCCGGCAAACGACTGGCTGAGGTTGATCGCGGTCGCACCTGGCAAGGACTGGTATCAGGTCGTCGGCACGGTCACCGGCGACTCGTCGCGGACGCACGCGAACCTTCCCCACGACGGCTTCGAGATCAAGCTCGTCCGCGTTGGCCCGCGGGACTGGCGCGCTCTCGTCCGGCTGCCGCGCTCTGGCCGCTGGCGCCTCGTGATCCCCAACGGAACCCACCTCGGATTCATGGTTCCACCACCAGCCGCTTGGATGCCCTGGGTACAGGTTCATCGCTGACGGAACGTTGAGCAGGCTGATTCGTAGAGCACTCGTCGCTGCCGCTGCCGCGGTCGTTGCCGTCGCAGCCCACGCCGGGAGTTCCCCCGGGCAGACTTCGCGCCGCATATCAGCGGTCGCTCCACGCATGGAGCGGACTCCCGCCTACGTGCTCGCCTACTGCCGCCGCTCGAAGAAGCTGCCGTCGGCGTGCCCGAAACTGCTGCCGCGCATGGCGCAGCCGTCGCCGCACTGGGAGACGTCCGTCTGCGTCGCGGGAAGGAGCGGCTGCCTCGGCCTCGCCTGGGATGTGTTGGACACGGTCGATGCCGGATACGGCGATCGGCCGCCAATCTGGTCGCACATCTCAATCTACGCAGGGAGCCTTACGACCGCGTTCCGATTCGCCTACCCCACACAGGGTGTTCGTCTGAGACAGCTGGACGGGCTGTTCGCGAAGACGCGCCCGAAAGCTCTCTTTGTCGGCGCCTACCGGTGGGGAGGCAAGGTCGGGACCGTGGTGCTTGCACCGAGCTATCCGAGCGGAGGCGAGCAGGGTGACCACCTGATTTTCCGCTGGAGCCGAGATGGCGTCGGCTTCGCGGTCGGGCTGCACGGCTGGGAGCCGCTCTCGCAGACGATGGCGACACTGAAGATGATGATCGAGTCGATCTGATTCGGACGGGCCGTCTCGTTCTGCGAGTACATCCAGTGTCGGATCCGCGTCGCCCCCGCTAAACGATTTCGCAGTCTCGTGCATCGTGTAGATGTGGGGCAGACCGAGCGAGCATCAGCGGCAGCTATCGAGGAGGTCTATCGCGCTCGGTACAGGAGCTTCCTCCGCCTCGGCTACGCACTTCTCGGGAATGCCGACCAGGCGCGCGATGCGGTGCAGGAGACGTTCGCGACCGCGCTCCGCGCCAGCGACTCTTTCCGAGGCGACGGCAGCCTCGAAGGCTGGTTGTGGAAGACGATGCTGAACGTCTGCGGCCAAGAGCAGCGCCGCCGCCGGCGCTTCAGCGACGACACACCGCCGGAGCAGACGACGAACGGCCACCCGGAGCGGTGGCCGGAACTGCGGGCGCTCGTGGCCGCGCTCCCTGAGCAGGAGCGGTATGCGACCTATCTTCGCTACTTCGCCGACCTGTCCCAGGACGAGGTCGCCGAGGTGCTCGGGGTTCGCCCGGGCACTGTCGGCGCCGCGCTCAACCATGCGCGCAACAAGCTGCGCGTCGCGCTCACACCCGAGGTGACCCGATGACCGACCTGCTCGAACTCGCCCTCAACGACCTCGTACCTAACTTCACCGAGGAGCAGCCCGACTGGACTGACGTACTCGCCCGCTCGACGCGCAGCTCCCGGCTGCGGCCATCGCCGTCCTGGCGGCGGCACCCTCGGCGCACTGTGGCCCTCGCACTCGCGCTCGTCTTGATCGCATTGCTCGCGACGCCCGCGTTCGGCGTGCAGGGGTATGTGCTGCATCTGCTGGGCCGCAAGAACGTCTCGTTCACGCACAGCCCAACTGCCCCGAACGTCGTCAAGAAGCAGTTCCTCGACTTGCCGATCGGCGCGCCATCGCAATGGGCGACGCCGGTACAGGCTGCGAAAGCCCGGACTGTCGCGACCTTCACGATTGCCGGACATCCGCGCAAGCTCTGGGTCGCGCCCACCCGGGCAGGCGGCTATTGCTACACGTTCGAGCTCAGCTTCGGCGGCTGCCGCCAAACGCGGGCCGATCGCGCAAAGGCTCCGCTCGGGGTCACCTGGCAGGGCGGGTCGCTGAGACACGGCGTGAACGAGTCGATCATCACCCGAGTCGGCGGCGACATCACAGCTCCAGCCGCCGCGAAGATCACCGCCCGTTACGCGGACGGCACCACCGCCGACATCCCCTTCGTCTGGGTCTCCGCACCAATCGCGGCCGGGTTCTTCACCAATGACATTCCGACCGCGCACTGGAACAAGCAGCACCGCCTGCTCGCGTTGACCCTCTACTCGAAAAACGGGACGCGGCTCGGCCGTCAGGCGTTCCAGTACACCGCGAAGCCAGTGCCGGTCAGGATCCCGATCCCGCCATCACGCGTTGGGACACCGAAGCAGCGCGTCTTGCCGACGACGCCGGACGTCACACCGTCAGCGCCTCTGCAGCAAGGGTCCGCCGACGGGTTCAGGGTCGTCGTCGGCCATAACGGCTCGGTGCAGTTCACCCAGATCAGCGAGACGCCGATCCTCAAGGAGCTCGTCGGAAAGAGCGCCGGGTTCAGCTGCTTCCGGCTAACCAGAGAGTTCGGCATCTTCTCGACGCGAGGCCTGGGCCAGGGTGGCCGCTACGCGCCGAAAGTCGGCTTCTCCCTGAACGGCGTCGGAACACCGGTCGACGGCTGCGAGGTGCAGGCCTCGATCGGCCGCACCTGGCCAGACCGACTCCACAACCGCGCCGCTGTCGAGATCCCGCTGACCACGAAGGGCAGCGCCTACTTCGCCGACCGCCAAGCGGCACGCGATCTCGCGCTCTTCGTCCGCTCACGCCGCATGCACCAACTCCGCAAAGAGCCGGCGGCACAGGCGAAAGCGGACATCCTCCGCGCCTACGACAAGCCGCTCGCGCACAGCGCGATCACGATCACGGTCGTCGACCCGGCAACCCTCCAGTTCACCGAGAGGAGCAGTACCGGGAAGACCTTCTCTGTGACGATCCACAATGGACGCATCAGCAAGCAGAACTTGAAGCCCTACGGCTTTGTCTTCTAGCGTGTCAGCCCGGGGACCCACTAAAGGTTTCAGGCCTCCCGGCCCTCTAGGAGGGTGATGCCAGCGAAAGTGAGTGACATCGAGGCGGCGTACCGGGCTCGCTACGGCGCGTTCAACGCGACGATCGCGACGATCACCGGGAGTGCCGAGGGTGCACGAGACGTGGTGCAGGATGCGTTCGCGGAGGCGCTGCGGCAACGGGCGATGTTCCGGGGCGACGGGCCGCTGGAGGGGTGGATCTGGCGGATCGCGCTGCGGCTGGCGTTCGCGAGGCGGAGGGACATTCCGGCGCTGCCGTTGGCAGACGTCGGCGAGTCATCGCTTCCGTACCCTGACGCCGATCCGGAGCTGGCGGCTGCGGTGCGGCGGCTTCCGCCGCGTCGACGGCTTGTCGTCTTCCTCCGGTTCTTTGGCGATCTCTCCTATGCGCAGATCGCCGAGGTCTGTGGGATCAGCGAGGGCACCGTTGCCGCCACGCTCGCGCAGGCACGCGACGAACTGAGTGCGGCGCTCGACGAGCGCAAGGGAGCGTCCGCATGAGCGACGAACACGGAGGCGTCGCAGAGCGATTCCAAGCGTTGCCGCGGCCGGAAAACGACAGCGACTGGCACGACGTGCTGCTCCGCGCAGGGCTCGACCCGACCGGCCACCCCCGACGTGGCCGCACCCGCAGGTCGCTCACCGTCGGCCTTCTCGTCGTCGCGGCACTCGCCGGGGCCACGCTGCTCGGGACGCGGCTGCACCGTGCCACCGCCGCTCCGCCCGGGCCGACCCACGTTCAGCGCCACGTCTCGAACGGCACTGTGCACTGGCTCTTCGCCCATCAGCCGCGCGGCCAGTCGCTCGCCCAGGCGCACATCGCGCTCCTCTCGACCGTCGGCGCCCACTGGCAACCCGTTCGGTTCGCCCGCGCGATCACACCCGACCCGCGCAGTCAGGTCAGGGTCGTGCTGTCACTGATCGGAAAGCGCGGACGGAACATCTGCATGACCGTCTACCTCGGCCACTCCTCCGGCGGCGGCGGAGGCTGTGCGGTGGGACTGCTGCTGAAGCCGTTCAACTACGACATCTCCTCGCACATGAATCCGAGCTGTTCGAGCTGCGGTGACGTCGTCGTCGCCGGTGTCGCGAGCGACGATGTAGCGCGCATGGAGCTGTTCCTCCCGGGGCGGCATCGGTCTGTGCCGCTCAGGGATAACGTCTTCCTCGTCACGCTGGGCCCATCTGTCTCAGCCTGGAGCCTCGTCGCCTACGACCGGAATGGTCTCGTCATCGGCAGGTCGTCGCCGCCGTCGTCGATCCAGATCCCGGCTCCGTCGAAGACTCCGGCGAACCCGCCCAGTGGCCTCACTCTGCTCCCGGTCGTCAGCGGACCAAGCAGCCATGGCCCGCTCAGCGCCACGAACGAAAACGTCGTCACCGTTCACCCCGGACTCCACTTCGCCGTCGGCTTGCGAAACGGCAGCCTCCGTCGGATGCTGACAGTCACGCTGACGATCACCGCCGGCAACCTCGGCTCACCGACCGTCCGCCGCCAGACGATCACCCTGCAGCCGCACGCAGGCGCCACTGTCCGCCTGGGCAACCTCGTCGGCAAGATCCTCTTCGCCCAGCGTGAACGACTGAAGGTCGATGTCACGGATACCGCGCACCGCGAGAGCTGGGTGCGCACGTACCCGATCATCTTCGCGCTCGGCTGACGTGCCCGCACTCAACCGAGCGGTCGCGGCATCTAGGATCGCCGCATGTCCGAAGCGGTCGTGACTGGGTCGCTCGGGTCGGTTTTTGAGGCGCCGACCTCCGATGCGGCCCTTCTATGGCGGAGGTTCTGCAAGGAACGACTCGCCCTGACCGCACTCGCCGTGCTCATCGTCATCGTGCTGGCGTGCTTCGTCGGCGAGCCGCTGCTTGTCCGCGTGCTTGGTCATGGCCCCGGCACCTTCTTCCCGAAGGCCGTTGATCTGAACTTGAAGCCGGTCGGGCCGTGGAGCCACGTCCCGAATCAGCCGCTTGACGCCCCTTCGCACCATGGCACGACGTTCTTCCTGCTCGGGGGAGATGGGCCGCTCGGCCGTGACGAGTTCCTGCGCATCCTCGCCGGAGGCCGACTTTCGCTGGAGATCGCGTGTATCGCGACGTCGATCGCGCTCACGATCGGCATCGTGCTCGGCGCACTCGCGGGGTGGTTCGGCGGGCTCGTCGACGCAGTCGTTGGGCGCATGACCGAGGTCGTGATGGCGTTCCCGATCTTGCTGTTGGTGATTGCGATCGGCCAGACAATCGCCGCGCGACTGGAAGCAATCACGCTGCACGGCTTGCTCGCTCCGGGGGTGATCGGGCTCGCGACGATGATCGGGCTGTTCTCGTGGTTCTACCCGGCCCGAGTCGTCAGGGCGCTGACGTTCTCGTTGCGTGAGCACGAGTTCGTCGAGGCGGCGCGGATGACAGGAGCCGGGGAGTTCCGGATTCTTCGCAAGCATGTGCTGCCGCACCTGGGCGGTCCGATGATCGTCTGGGGGACGCTCGTCGCTGCGGGAGTGATCGTGCTCGAAGCGGCGCTGTCGATCCTCAATTTCGGGGTCAAGCTCGGCACCGCGAGTTGGGGCAGCCTGCTTTCCGACTCGTGGGGGACGCTCCTTGTGTTTAACCCGGGAAGCGCGACACCGCAGACGGTCAAGAGCAATTGGGTGCTGCTCTGGCCAAGCCTCGCGCTCTTTCTGACCGTGCTCTGTCTCGCCCTGGTCGGCGACGGGCTGCGGAACGCACTCGACCCGAGAGGCGAGGGCTGATGATCCAGTTCGTCGTCCGCCGACTTTTCTCGGGCGCGCTCGTGATCGTGGCGCTGACGTTCGTCACCTACGTCGTCGTGAATGAGATCCCGCAGAACAAAGCCTGCGAGGTGATCGAGTGCAGTTCCTCGACGACTGATGCCGAGATGCGCGCCGCCTTGCACCAGTCGGGCCTCGACCGACCCATCGTGGTTCAGTACGGCGATTTCCTCTGGGGCGTCATCCGGCATGGCACGCTCGGCACCACCGGAAACGGGCAGCGGCTCGACGCAACGATCAGGGCTGCGATTCCGCCGACAGCGTGGCTCATCGGCGGCGGGATGGGCCTCATGCTCCTTCTGACTGTGCCGCTGGCCGCGATCGCGGCCTCCTTCCCGCGCTCGCCAGCCGATCGCGGTGCGCTTTCTTTCAGCCTCGTTGGCCTCGCCGTGCATCCCTTCGTGCTCGGGATCGGATTCCAGTTGGCGGCGTCACATGTCGGCCTGCCCGGGAGCGGCTACTGCCCGCTTACCACTCGGGCCGTTCCAAGTCAGCCGCCCCCCGGCCTGCCGATCCCGATCGGCCGGTCCGCTCCGCTCCCGTGCGGCGGCGCGAGCGCCTGGCTGTCACACATGATCGTCCCCTGGATCGTCTTCGCGCTCTTCTTCACCCCGCTGTACCTGCGGATGATCCGGAACCGACTGCTCGCCACGCTCGGCGAGCAATACGTCATCACCGCACGCGCCAAAGGAGCAACCGAACAGCGCGTGGTCATCCATCACGCCCTCCGGAACGCACTCGGCCCACTCCTGCCGATGATCGCCCTGGACGCTGGTACCGCACTGACCGCAGCGATCTACATCGAGACCGTGTTCGCGATCCCCGGGCTCGGCCACCTCGCCGTCGGCCTCTTAGGCGGCTCCTCCGGTCACTACGACCTCCACTACATCACCGCGATCGTCTTCACGATCGGCGTCTTCGTCGTCGCCCTCTCACTCGCAGCCGACGTCGCCAGCGCCTGGATCGACCCACGCGTGCGCGAACGAAGCCAGCGCGGATTCGTGCCCCTGCCACGACTCGTTCGTCGCGGCGCGGTCGCATGATCCAGTCGTAAGAGGGAAGACGAGCGCTCGGCGCAGACTCGCCGTCCTCACTGCCGCAGCAGTCGTAGCGCGGGGCCTTGCGGTGCACCCAACCTCTTGCTGATTGATGCTCTCTATCTAGATGACGATGGAAGTAGCACCGGCCACGGTGTCGCTCGCCAGCCGCGCTCGCGGGGGTGACGCTGCCGCGCTGAACGATCTGCTCGCTGAACTGCGGCCGTTGGTCGTGCGGACGGCGCGGCTGGT
>JBAQHS010000257.1:0-2384 GCA_049288455.1 Gaiellaceae bacterium
GGTTGCACCGGGGTCTGCACCGCACGCGCAAACACGTCACGTATGGCACACCTGACCCGCGCAACCAAGCAGTTTCCGCTTGCCTGCGCGGGTCCTGAAGGGCCCGCCTGGACTCGAACCAGGGACCAACGAATTATGAGTTCGCTGCTCTAACCAACTGAGCTACGGGCCCGCCTGAGCGAGCGTATCGCCCCGCCGGAGAGCAAGGCTCCGGGTTACACTCGTCGGCGTGAAGGTCTTCCAGGCCGAGAGGCACTTCCAGACCACCGGGGGCCTCCACGTCACCGACATCACGAGCGAGGTCGCGGAGATCGTCCGCGAGTCGGGCGTGGTCGACGGCATCTGCTGCGTCTACTCGCCACACACCACCTGCTGCGTGCGCGTGAACGAGTACGAGCGCGGGATGTTCGAGGACTTCGGAGCGCTTCTACGTCGGCTGATCCCGGAGGAGACCTACTACGCCCACGACGACTGGGATCGCCGCACCGAGAACATCTGCGAGGAGGACATGCAGGTCGGTAACGGCCACGCGCACTGCATGTCGATGATCCTCGGCTCCGCCGGCGAGTCGATCCCCGTCGGTGACGGCGAGCTCTGCATGGGCCAGTGGCAGCGCGTGCTCTTCATCGAGCTCGACCGCTCGCGGCCCCGCCGCTGGATCTGCAAGGTCGTCGGCTCCTAGGCTAGGCCGCCTGGAGCGCCGCGATCTCGCGGCGCTCGGCAAGCCGACGCAATGCTTCGCCTTCGATCTGACGGACGCGCTCGCGCGTGATGCCGAGGATGCGCCCGATCTCCTCGAGCGACTTCGGATCCTCTGTGCCCTTCAACCCGTAGCGCAGGTTGAGGATCTGCTGCTCCCGCTCGCCGAGGTCGGCGACGGCGTCATGCAGCGCCTTCTCGGTCAGCTCGACCTCGACCTGCTCCTCGGGCGATCGCTCGTCGCTTGCGAAGAGATCGCCGAAGGCAGCCGAGTCGTCGGCGCCTACTGACTTGTCGAGTGAGGCGACGGCGCGCGCAGCGGACTGAACCTCGCGCACCTGTTTCACAGGGATCTTCGACTTCTCCGAGATCTCGTCGATCGTCGGCGTGCGCTCGAGTGTCGCGACGAGCTCCCGCTCCGCGCGTGCGATCTTCTGCTCGCGCTCGACGATGTGCACGGGAATGCGAATCGTGCGCGCCTTGTTCGCGACACCACGCTGCACCGCCTGCCGGATCCACCACGTCGCGTACGTGGAGAACTTGAAGCCCTTACGCCAGTCGAACTTCTCGGCTGCGCGGATGAGGCCGATGATGCCCTCCTGGATGAGGTCGAGCAGCGTCAGCCCGTGCCCCTGGTACCGCTTTGCAATCGAGACGACGAGTCGCAGGTTTGAGTTGACGAGAAGGTCCTTGGCGCGCTTGTCGCCGGTTTCGATCGCCTTCGCGAGCTCGACCTCCTGCGCGGCAGTCAGCAGCGGGTAGCGCCCGGCCTCGTTCAGAAAGAGCTGCAGCGAGTCGGTCGTCGCCGCCGCGACCTGCGTGTTCGTATAGACGACTTCCTCTTCGATCGCGCGTGAGCAGTCGTCGGTCAGCTCGATGCCGTGCGACTCGAGGCGCTCGAGCACGCTCTCGATCTCCTCTTCCTCGAGCTCGAGCTTCTGCATGAGCTCGTACAGCTCCGTCATATGCACGCAGCCGTGCTCCTCGCCATGCTCGAGCAGGATGGAAATGGGGTCGGTCGCGGCCATGACAAGGGTATTCCCGCCCGGCGCGTGTCTCACACAGGCCGCCGAAACCAGAATCCCGGTTTCAGGGAATCCTTACAGGATTGGAAAGCCAGGCATACCTGGCGCAGCCAAGGTTCCGGGGTGATCCTTGCCTCGGTCTTCCACCCCGCTCCCCCGGCGCAGTTCCCCGACGACTCACTGACGTTCTGGATCTGGCTCGTCGTGATCATGGCGCTCGCGATCCTCGGCGGGATCGCGCTCGCGCTCCGCCGCTGACACGTCAAACCGTTCGATACGATCGTCGCCCGTGCCTTGGTGGCTCCTTGTACCTCTCGTTCTCGTCGGCGGCGTTGTCGTCGTCTTCGGCCTGCTCGTCTTCCTCGGGCGGTTCAAGAATGGCGCGCTCCTTCGGCCGGTGATCACGCGCCTCTCGCGCATCGGTTTCATGCGCCGCTTCTTCACGAGTGTGAGCACGAAGGCGATCGAGCGTCAGAACCCCGAGCTCGCGAGTGCGCTGAAGAAGATCCAGCCGGTCGCAGCGAACCCGAATCCGCAGGCCGTGCAAAAGGCGATGAGCCGTCTGACACCGGGCGAGCGCCGCGCCTACATGGAAGCCGCGCAGGAGCAAGGCGGCGTACCGGACTCGGCCAACCGGCAGATGCGCCGGCAGGCCGAGCG
>JBAQHS010000258.1:0-4287 GCA_049288455.1 Gaiellaceae bacterium
CGGGTACGTCGGGCGCGTGATCGGCCGCCGGCACGAACCCCTTGCGCGCACCGCCGGCGATCTGGCGTGGTCCCGCCCGACCCCGACGCCCGACTCGCTGACCGAGCTCGTCGACCAGGTCGAGCAGGAGCGTCACGCGTGACGGCGATCCCACTCACGACTGCCGGGAAGCTCGCAGGCATCGGGCGTCGCACGGCAGCGCTGCGGCTCGCCCTTGTGCTCATCGTCGCCGGCTCGGCGGTCGCAGCGATCGGCGTCGCACGCCATCCCCACACGCGTGTCCTCGTCCCGCTCTCGGCCCGCGGGGACACGATCGTCGTCCTCGACCTCTCCGCGAGCATCTCGACCGATACGTATTCGCAGATCGGCGCGACGCTCTCGACCCTCGCCTCGAGCAACTCGAGACTCGGTCTCGTCCTCTTCTCCGACCAGGCGTATGAAGCGTTGCCCCAGGGCACGCCCGCTGCCGATCTCGCACCGCTCGTGCGGCTGTTCACGCTGCCGAAGGTGACCCAAGCGGGCTTCGCGGCGACGCTGCCGCCGAATCCGTGGACGGCCTCCTTCAGCGGCGGGACGAAGATCTCGGCCGGGATGACACTCGCGCACACGATTGCCGTCTCCGCGCGCGGTCCCCGGCCGAAGGTCGTGCTGATCAGCGACCTCAGCGACGATCCGCGCGACCTCACCCGCCTGGCCTCGATCCTGCTCGCCTATGGGCGCGACCGCATCCCCGTGCGGATCGTCGGCCTCGACCCGGCACCGGCGGACCTCGCGCTGTTCCGCCGCTCGCTCACACCTGCGCCCGCGGTCGTCACCGCCCCGCCTGCAGGCGACCCGGCGCCCACCTCGCAGACGCCGTTCCCCTGGCCACTCGTGCTCTGCGGGCTCCTCGCGTGCGCGGCGCTCGGGCTTCGAGAGGGTTGGTCGCCGCGCCTCGACTGGGGTCGCGCGTGACCAGGCGATTGATCGTCTCGACGCTGCTCGTGGCGCTCGCAGTGGTCGCGATCCTGCTCGCCGCCGACGTGCGGTCATCGCGCTCGGCCCTCGCCTCGGGAGATGCGCTCTCTGCGCGGTCGCCCGGCCATGCGTCGTGGAGCCCGCGCACGCGACTCGGGGGGCTCGCCACGGATCTCCTCGCTACGCGCGATGATCTGGCCGTCCGGCATGCGCTGCAGCTGTATGTGATTGCAGCGGCGACACACCTGCGCCTCGACAACGCAACCCAGGTCCAGACTGCCCGGGCGGCGGCGCAGGACGCACTGACGAAGGTCGCCGCGAGCGGCGACCCATCACGCTCGTCGCAGGCGCGCACGCTGCTCGGCATCCTGACGTTCCGGTCGAGCGCGACCGGTGCCGAGGGTGACCAGGTCGACTCTGCGGTCGCGGCATTCACCGACGCGGTGCGAGCAGACGGGCGCAACGATGACGCGAAGTTCGACCTCGAGCTCATGCTGAAACTGTCGGCGGCGCACGGCACCCGCCCAGGACAGGGCGTCGGGGGCGGCTTCGGTCGCGGCGCTCACCGCGGCGCCAGCGGTGGGACCCCAGGAAAGGGCTACTGACCGCGATGCCGGCGACTGCGCTCACCCTGCTCTCACCGTGGGCTGCGCTGCTCGCCGTCCCGGCGTGCGGCGCGGTGATCGCTGCCGCACTCGGACGCCGCCGCGCTCAGGCCGTGCGCCGGGTCCTGCGTCTGCCGGCGCCTCATCCCGATTATTCGCTTCTCCGGCTCGCCCTGCTCGCGACCGTGGTCGCGCTGCTCGCGGTCTCCGCGGGGCAGCCCGCGGTCGCGCGCGATCACCACGTGGCCGTCCGGCGTGACGCGCAGGTGCTCTTCGTCTTCGACATCTCGCGGTCGATGGCCGCGTCGGCGAGTCTTCGTGCGCCCACGCGGCTCGATCGCGCCGTCGCGGCTGCCGTCCAGCTGCGCGCCGGCGTCCCCGGCGTCTCCGCGGGTGTCGCGACCCTCACTGACCGCGTCCTCCCGAACCTTCTCCCCGTCTCCGACGCGACGGCATTCGACCGGGTCGTCGAACGCGCACTCTCGATCGAGAGCCCGCCCCCGCGCGCGAGCGCGGTGCGCGCGACGTCATACGACGCCCTCGAGCAGATCCCGGGCGCCGGCTACTTCGACCCGCGCGCCAAGACCCGCATCGTCGTCGTGCTCACCGACGGGGAGACCGCACCGGTACAGACCGGGGAGGTCGCAGCCGCGTTTGCCGCGCACCCCGGCTATCGCGTCCTCTTCATCCGGTTCTGGAAAAGCAACGAGGCGGTCTACGACGCGGACGGCCACGCCGAGGCGAACTACCACCCCGATCCAGCCGGGAGCGCAGAGCTCGACACGCTCGCCGCGGCGCTGCACGGCAATGCGTATGACGAGCGCGCCCTCCGAGCGGCGGGCCACCGCCTGCACGCCCTTGCGGGCAGCGGCCCGGCCTTGCCGTCGGCGAGCATCGTCCGAACGGTGGCACCGCTCGCCCCGTTCACCGCGGGCGCGGCGTTGGTCGCGGCCCTGGCGCTGATTGCCTTCCCGCTCCGCGCGCGCGTACGATGATCGCGTCGTGACTTTCAGACGCCCGGCCGCCACCTCGGTCATCGTTCTGCTCGCCGTGGTGGCGGCTTGCACGCTGCTCACCTCCGCCTCGGCACGGACCGACGCGAACGCCAACGTCGGCTGGCTCGGCTTCGGCAACACGCCGAACGAGCTACGGCACTCGCCGCTCACGCAGATCACCGCCGCCAACATCGACCAGTTGGGCCGGCTCTTCACGGTCGACTTCCGCCAGATCGACCCGAGCATCAGGCGCGGCGAGCAGTCGTACCCGGTCGAGTCGAACGGGACCCTCTACGTGACCACGAACGACGACAGCGTCTTCGCGCTCAACGCGACCACGGGCGCGGTGAAGTGGCGCTGGCAGCCCGACAACGTCGCCGTCTTCCGCAACTTCGGAATCGTCGCGAACCGCGGCGTGGCGCTCTGCGACGGCCATATCTTCCTGCTCACGCTCGACATGACGATCGTGTCGCTCGACCCCACGACGGGACGGCTCGAGCACCGCGTCCCGATCGCGAAGGCCGTGCGCGGCGCCTCGTCGAGCTACGGCTACTCGGAGACGAGCGCCCCGATCTGCGGCAACCACCGGCTCGTGATCGGCGCTGCTGGCTCCGAGTACGGCGTGCGCGGGTTCGTGATGGCCTACCACACCGATCTCACGCCTGCGTGGCCGAACCCGTTCTGGACGATTCCCCCGGCGGGCACCTCGTGGCGGCGCTACGGCACGCTCGTGGGCGGTGGCGTGGTCTGGACGCCGACCACGATCGACACGGCGACGAACACGCTGTACTTCGGCACCGGCTCGGCGACACCGCTCTACTTCCCGTCGATTCGCCCCGGGTCGAACCCACGAGCCGACTCCCTCGTGGCGGTCGACCTCGCGAGCGGCCGGCTCAAATGGTGGCAGCAGCAGATGGCGCACAACGAATGGTCGTACGACACCGCGCAGCCGCCGATGGTCTACACCGCGTCGATCGGCGGCAAGAAGACGCGGATCGTGTCCGTCGCGACGATGGAAGGTGTGTGGTTCGCCTACGACGCCGCGACCGGACGGCCGATCTACCAGCGCGTGAAGGTGATCGACCGCACCGAGCACCCGACGCTGCAGCCCGGGCAGGAAGTGACGGTCTTCCCGTCATCGCTCGGCGGCGTGAACTACTCGCCCGCGTCGTATGACGAGCACACCAACTACGTCTTCAACGGGGCGGCCGAGACCGCCGCGGTCGAGGTGCAGGCGAAGCTGACTCCGACGCAGAAGCGGCGCAAGCGCCTGCTCGGCGACGTGTTCCTCGGCCTCCAGAACGGCAACTTCGGCGCATTGCTGCCCGGCTGGCACGACCACGGGTCGATCAGCGCGATCGACATCTCGACCGGCCGGCGTGTCTGGAAGGTCCGCACGCCCGAGCCCGAGCGCGGCGGCGTCACGACGACCGAGAGCGGCCTTGGCTTCGCAGGCGGCGGCGACGGCGTCTTCCGGGCGTTCGACCTGAAGACGGGCAAGATCCTCTGGACGTTCCAGACGGGACATCAGATCGCTGCCGGCGCTTCGCTGTACTCGGTCGACGGCAAGGAGTACGTCGCGATCACCTCGGGCGGCACGCCGACGTCGTCGGGCGGCGGTACCGCGACCGAGTTGCAGGTGTTCGCGCTCGGCGGCTCGCAGAAGCAGTCGCCGCCGCCGGTGCTGCCTGCCTTCAGGCCCGCCGGCGCGGGCGAGCCCGCCGCAGGAG
>JBAQHS010000259.1:0-1929 GCA_049288455.1 Gaiellaceae bacterium
AGGCGGTAGACCCGCCGCCGCCGCCCGGCCGCCGTCGACCATGCACTCGAGAGCAGCCCGTCGGATTCGAGGCGGTGGAGCACCGGATACACGGTGCCCTCCGCGAGCTCGAACGCACCGCCACTCCGCTGCTTCAGCTCCTCGATCACGGCATAGCCGTGCGCAGGGCCGTCCCGCAGCGTTGCGAGGATCAGAGCATCGAGATGCCCCTTCAGCGTCTCAGCCTTCATACCTCGTCACGCTATACCTAGCGACGCTAGGTGTCAACTCAATGTTGCGTCGCGCAGAACGCGTCGCCGGCGGTGACCCGGTCGAACAGACGGAGCTGTTGCTTCTCAAATGCCACCTTCTCGCCGTCGTGGGGATTCCAGGAACCTGGGTCCGGCGTCTCGGCGACCACGTCCGGAGTCACGCCGGGCCCGACGACACTGATGCGGTAGCGATCGCCATCCCCTGCAGGCCGTAATGGCGCGCCAGGCAGCGACACGTCATGGGTGGGCCAGAACGAGTAACAGAACGAGCCGGTCGGCTTGCGGAACACCACCGACGTCTCGCGCTTCCAGCCCGGCCCGTACTGCGAGTTGCGCGTGTCGATGTAGAGGCTGCGGCCGTAGGAGTCGGTGGGCGCGCCGGCCGCGCCGGTGTGGAAGCCGTGAACGGGCTCGCCGCCGTAGGTCATGCGGCCGAAGATCCCGTGCGCGTCGCCGCCGAATGCCCAGTCCGCATACAGCTCGACCTGCGCGAGCGGGCCTGACCAGTGCGACACGTGCAACTCCCACGCGCGCTGCCAGTCGGTCCACGGCGCCGCGCCGCGATGCGGCAGGTTGCGCTGCCAGCGCTGAATCGCCCAGTACGACCCGTCGGGCGCGGTGCAGCCGGCAACGAAGTACGGAAGCGCAGGCCCGGTATACGCGCGGCATTGATCGACGAAGCTCGCCCAGGCTGCACGATGCAGCGAGTGCAGCCCACCGGTGTAGTCGCGCTTGAACCGCACCTGTGGCTTGCCCGAGCCCGGGGTCAGCGCGTTCACCGCTCCCCAGACGAGCACATGCCGAGTCGCTCCGTTGGCGCGGTAGGTGACGAGCGCCGTGCCGCCGTGCACGGCGAGGCTCACCTGGGTCGCGTTCAGGTCGAGCAGGTCGGAGGCGGGCGCGGCCCGTGCGCCGAGTAGCATCGCGACGGTGAACGCTAGAACGATCGCTGCCGCGCTGACGCCGCTGCGCGCCGGGGGAAGCGAGGTCGATCTCGATGGTTTCGAGTCGTATCTCATCTACCTGAAGGACGGTGGGATCGACGCGATCTTGCTCGCTGGTACCACCGGCGAAGGCATCAGTTTATCACTCACAGAACGTAAAACCGCGCTGGTCACCGCACTCGCCGGCCCGCTGCCTGTGCTCGCGCACTGCGGCGCGCAGACGACCGCCGACACCGTCGCGCTCGCCGAACATGCAGCGGCGAGCGGCGCCGAGGCAGTCGCGGTGATCGCACCGCCGTACTTCCAGCTCGACGACGACGCGCTGCTCGCCCACTTCGTCTCCGCCGCACGCGCGTGCGCACCGCTGCCGTTCTACGCCTACGAGCTCGAGAAGGCGTCGGGCTATGCGATCCCGCCGGCAGTGATCGAGCGCCTGCGCGACACGGTCGACAACCTCGCCGGCATGAAGGTCAGCGATGCGCCGTTCGCAAAGGTGCAGCCGTACATGCTCGACGGGCTCGACATCTTCATCGGCGCGGAGTCGCTGATCGGCGAAGGGCTCGCGGCAGGGGCCGTGGGTGCGGTCTCAGGGCTCGCGGCCGCATTCCCCGAGGTAGTCGTCGAGGCGGTGCGGACCGGCGACTCGACGCGGGCGGGCGAGCTGCGCCGCGTGATCGAGCGCTATCCGAGCCACGCAGCGTCGAAGGCCGTGGTCGCCGCGCGCGGCGTGCCGA
>JBAQHS010000260.1:0-38090 GCA_049288455.1 Gaiellaceae bacterium
CGTCGGTGCCGTGATTGCGCTCGCGCTCCTCGGCGCCGGTGTCGCCGTGGCCTTGATCCTGACCGGGGGCGGCTCGAGCGGGAACGGAGCCACCCTCCCCGGCCTGAGCTTGCCGAGCATCTCGACCGTTCCCGGCCCGACCACGGCCCCGACCACCACGACCGCCGAGACGAGCACCGCCGAAACGACGACAGCACCCACGACGGCGACGGGACCGGTGACCACCCAGCCGACGACGACCGCGCAAACGACCACGGCTCCCGCGACCGTGCCGACGTTTCCGACGACGACGGTTGCGCCGCCCACGACCACGGCCACGACCACGCAGCCGACGACGACAGCACCGATCACCACCGACACGACAACGACGCCCACGACGCCGGCGACAACCACCGCGGTGCCCGTGAGCCCCGGCCCGACGACAACCGGCCCGTGAGGGCGCTCTACTTCGGCACGTACGACCGCGCGCATCCACGCAACGTGAATGCGATCGCTGCCCTCCGCGCGACCGGCGTCGAGATCGTCGAGCGACAGGCGTCAATTCACGGGCGCGGCGCACGCGGCACGCTCAGCGTCCTCGGCGCCGAGACCAGGCTACTCACGCCTCGGCGCCGTGATTTCGACGTGGTGATCGTCGGCTACCCGGGGCACTTCGACGTTCCGCGCGCACGACGAGTTGCGGGCCGCGCCCCGCTCGTGTTCGATGCGGTGCTCTCGCTCGAGGATGAGCTCGTCACCGTGCGGCGCCGCTTCCGCGATCGTTCCGCGGCGGCCACGGTGCTGCGGGCCGTCGACTTCCGGGCACTGCGACTGCCGAATCTCGTGGTATGCGGCACCGCCGCGGAAGCCGCGTACCTCGGCGGGATGGGTGCGCGACGCACCGAGGCGGTCTTCCTCGGCGCGGACGAGGAGCTCTTCTCCGAGACGTGGTCACCCACCTATCCCTTCTCGGCGCTCCAGTTCGCCGACGCCTCGTCGGAGGTCGTGGAAGCCGCGGCCGCGATCGCGACCGACGTGCCCGTGCGACTCGTCGGGCGAGACGAGTTCGAGCGCGACGAGCTCGGGATCGCCGTCGCGCATGCGGGCATCGTCCTCGGGAGCTTCCGCGAGTCACGCGCGATCCCGCCCGTCGTGTTCGAGGCGCTCGCAACCGGCGCGCCTGTGATCACGGCCGACACCAGCGCGGCGCGTGAACTGCTGACCGACGGCGAGTCTGCACTGCTCGTTCGCCCGAACGATCCAGCGGCGCTCGCGCATGCGCTCCGGCAGCTCGCCCGAGACGAGGCGCTACGCGGGCGGATCGCGGCTCGGGGTCACGAGGTGTACGGCGAACGCGCGTCGCGCCGGGTGCTCGGCGAGCGCTGGCGCTCGCTGCTCGAGTCCGTGCTCTGACGTCAGACAGGGATGCGCTGCGGCAGCAGGTACGCGCAGAGCGCGAGGGTGATCACGATCGCCGTCCGGTCGTTGTCCCGCGCTGCGAGCGCGAGCGGCCAGAGCACGTACCACGCGGTCAGGTAGGGCAGCGCAACGAGAAGGAGCGCGAGCGCGAGCCCCGATCGGGCCCGGCCGCGATGCGCCGTGCGCAGGAGCCACGCATAGGCAACGGCATAGGCGGCCACGAAGAGCCAGGGCGAGAGGTGAGTCCGGTGCGGCAGTGCGTACGCGGTCTCGCGCGTCGCGTCATGCGCGAGGGGTGCGAGCGCATGCAACCAGTGGAACTGCCACAGCACCGTCGCGAGCCCAAGGGTGAGGAGGGTGGCGACGGCGAACCCGGCGTGCCCGACGCGACGCCCGGTGGCGCGCGCTTCGAGCGCACGGAGCGGCAACACGACGACCGGGACCCACTTCACGAGCGCGCCGAGCGACCACGCTGCGCCGGCCCACTGCACGCGGCCTGCCTCGCTGAGCGCGAGCGCAGCGGCAAGGAGCGCGATCATGAGCGCGTCGTTGTGGCCGCCGCCGCCGAAGTGCACAGCGACCACCGGGTTCCACCCGACAAGCGCGGCCGCAAACGCGCGCCGGCGCGCGACGAGCCAGGTTGCAGCAAGCACGCACGCCGCGGCCACCGACTTGAAGATCCACGCGACGACGCCGGCCGAGTGCACGAGCGCGGTCGGCTTCGCCGCAAGGCTGAACGCTGGCCCATACGCCGACGTCGTGTGCAGGTAGGCCGCTCCGGCATGCGGCGACGACAGCGGGTCGTCGGACGGCGTCTGCCGGTAGGGATCGTGCAGGCGTGCGTAGCTCCAGTACGTCCACGCGTCGGTCGAGATCAGGAGCGGGGCCGCGAGCGGGGCCAGTTGGATCGCGCAGGCGAGGGCGAAGACGAGCGCGAACGGCGCCGACCGGTGCACGAGCCAGAGCCCGGCGAGATACGCGGCGAACGCAGCGCCGAGCAGCGCGACGAAGAGAACACCGAGCTCGCCCTGGCCGTGTGTGCGACCTCCGTGCGTCGGCTGAAGCGGCGAGTCGGGAAGCCACGCGACGACGACGCACGCGACGACGAGCGAGAGCGTCAGCGCTCCCGCGATGAGCGGCTTTCGGCTACTGACCAGGAGTCGGGGTGGTCGTCTCGGCCGGCGGTGGCGGTGGTGCGGTCGTCGTCGCCGGCGGCGGAGGTGGCGCGACGGTGGTCGTCGGCGCCGGGGTCGTGTGCGGCTTCGGCGCCCGCCGGGTCACCACGTGCTTGGGTGGAGCCGTGGCTGTCGTCGTGTGGGCCGGGGTGGTGGTCGTCGCAGTTGTGGTCGTCGTTGCCGTGGTCGTGCTCGAGTAGTACGAGCCGAGGCTGCCGTAGCTCCCGCGCGTGATCGACCGCCACGTCGGGTACTTGTCCGGCGGCGGGAAGCCAAGCACCTTGTGGTGCCAGAGCGCCGCGGCCATGTACTCGTGCCAGATCGGCACGTCGAAGGTCGCGCCCTGAACGGTCGAGCCGTGGACGTCGAGCATCGGGATCTCGCCCTTCGGATATCCCATCCAGACTGCGGTCGAGAGCTGCCGGGTGTAGCCGTCGAACCAGGCGTCCGCATGATTCTCTGTCGTGCCCGTCTTGCCGGCGTTTGGGTGGATGCCGTCGCCGGAGCCCGCGCCCGTCCCGTAGAGCGCGTTCTGGCCGAGCACGTCGTTCACCTTCCAGGCAACGCCTTCGGACAGGGCGCGCTTCGTCTGCGGCTTGCCCCAGCCCGAGTCGCGATCGACCTTGTTGCCGGGCAGGACGACCTTCGTGATCGCCATCGGCTTCGCGTAGATCCCCATCGCAGCAAAGGTCGCGTACGCCGCCGCCATGTCGAGCGGCGAGACTGCTTGCGTGCCGAGGCCGATCGAGGCGACCGGCTTGTCGGGTGTCATGTGCACGCCAAGGCGGTGCGCCATCTGCCACACGTACCGCGGGCCGACGTCGAGCGTCAGCTGCGCATAGACCGTGTTGTCGGACTGCAGCGTCGCGCGAGTCAGCGAGATCGAGCCCGAGTACGTGTTGGCATACGTGTGCACCGTCCACGGCTTGCCGCTCACGTAGTCGGCGTAGCACCATGGGCCGCTCGTGCAGGTGAACGGCGCAGAGGTGTAGTAGGTCGAGTCCGGATCGACGCCCTGCTCGATCGCCGACGCGAGCACGAACGGCTTGAACGTCGACCCAGGCTGCCGCGTCGACTGCGCCGCGAGGTTGAACTGGTTGCCCGCGCTGCGCACGACGGCGGTCATCGCGCGAATCGCGCCCGTACCCGGCTCGACGGAGACGATCGCCGACGCAGGGTCGGTCTTGTACGGCAGGACATCACGGATCGCCTTGTTCGCAAGCCGCTGCAGGCGTGGATCGATCGTCGTGTAGACCTTCAGCCCGCCCTCGCGCACGGTGTTCGCGCCGTACTGGCGCTCGAGCTCGTCGATCACGTAGGAGAAGAAGTACGGCTGCTTGATGCTCGAGTAGACCCGGCCCGCCTTCAGCTCCAGTGTGTTCGAGCGGATCGCCCTCCGGTATTGCGCGAGCGTGATGTCGCGGTTCGTCAGGAGCGCGCGGAGCACCTCGTCCCGGCGGTCGAGTGCGGCCTGCGGGTTGTGGAACGGGTCGTACACCGAGGGCGCCTGCGGCAGCCCTGCGAGCAGCGCCGACTGCAGCAGCGTGAGCTGGCTCGCATGCTTCGAGAAATACGTCTGCGCCGCAGCCTCGACGCCATATGCATGGTTGCCGTAGTAGACCGTGTTCAGGTACTCGTCGAGGATCTGGTTCTTCGGCCACTTCTGGGCGAGCTTGACGGCAAGACACGCCTCTTTGATCTTCCGGCTGAATGTCTTCTGCTGTCCGGTGTAGAGGTTGCGCACGAGCTGCTGCGTGATCGTGGAGCCGCCCTCGACCACCTTGCCCGCCGTCACGTCTTTCCACGCGGCGCGCGCGATGCCGACGTAGTCGACGCCGCCGTGCTCGTAGAAGCGGCGGTCCTCGATCGCGATCGTCGACCGCGGCAGCCAGCGCGACATCTTCGAAAGCGTCACCGGCTCGCGGTTTCGCTCGGCGGGGATCGAGCCGAGCACGGAGCCGTCCTCGGCGTACACGAACGAGTTCTGGCCGATCTCGACGGGCCGGAGCGAGTTGAGGTCGCAGCTCTGCGAGAGCGCGGCGCCCGCGCCGAAGCCGACGGTGAGGACGGTGACGGCGATGACGATCGCGATCGTTCCCGCGACCGCACCGGCGCGGCGGCGGCGACCCAGCCTGCTCGCTCGCTTCTTCCGACGGCCGCGATGAGCGAGGATGAAGTCGAGGTCGTCGCGGCGGCGGCGGGAGGTCACAGGTCGAGCTCTTTCAACCGCGCAGCGAGGGCGATGCGCAGGTCGCTCGCTGCCTGCTCGGCGACCGCCTCGCCGGGAACCCAGCGGCGGACGACGATGCTCGCCGTGTCACGCGCAAGGTCGCTCACGTACACCTCTTCACCGTCCACCTTCAACGACTCGACCACCTTCTGCAGATCGGCGCTCGCGGGAACCTGCACTGTCACCTCGGCAAGGGTCAGCGGGCTGCGGATCGTCGAGTTGCGGATCGTATCCGAGGCCAGCTTCTCGTTCGGCACGACGAGCCGGTCGTTGTCGCGCGTGCGGATCCAGGTGTAGGTCAGGCCGATCTCCTCGACGACACCCTTGACGCCTCCGATCTCGACCTCGTCGCCGAGGCGAAGCGGCTGGCTGAACGCGATCAGGATCCCGGCGACGACGTTGCCGATCGTACGCTGGCTCGCGAAGCCGATCACGAGACCGATGACGGCCGACGATGCAAGCACCCCGCCGGCGATCGCGCGAACCTGGGGGATCACGAGCAGCGCCGAGACGATGCCGAGGAACACGATCGCCGCGAAGATCGTGCGGCGTAGCACGCGGTAGCGGGTCGCGGCTTCGGGTGCGAGGCCGCGACGGGAGATCCGGCGATCGACGAGCTTCGCGATGAACGACGCCAGCGCGATCACTCCGAGTGCGATCAGCGCGCGCTGCCAGGAACCGGACATGGCGTCCTATTCGCTCCAGTCGATCGGTTTCCGGCCTGCATAGCCCTCGCCGATCTCGTGCCAGTACGCGACCTCGTCCTCGCCGACGTGCCAGCAGAGCTCGACCTCGTGCCCGTCGCGGCTCGACGGGAAGTCGAGCAGGCCGAGATCGAGATCCTTCACCGTCACGCCCAGCTCATCGAGGCGCTCGACACACGCGATCGCAGCGTCGGCGAGACCCGAGAGCTCCGACTCGGCAGCGTTCAGATCGCTGGCCGCGTAGCCGCCGCCGTTGCCGTCGATCGCGGAGGCGAGCTCCCCTTGCGAGTGCTCGAGCTCGCGCATGCGCTCGCGCAGGGCGACGAGCCGCTCCGCGATGGGGCGCACCTCGGGGAGGGCGCTGTTAGCCTCGGCTGGAGTGAAGGTCTCGGGCACGGCGCCGCCGTATCGTAAGGACGGACCCCCGCGGCTCGCGCTGTGGCTGCTTCTCGTGGCCGTGCTGATCGCCCTCGGCTACGCGAGCCGGTTCGCCGGCGGCAAGCCGAGCCCGGAGGTGCTCTACCAGTGGTCGACCGCCGTCGGCGGGCTCGTCCAGGACGCGATCCTGCTGGTGCTCGTCGTCGCGATCGCGGGCACGCGTCGCGACCTGCTTGCGCTCCGCCGGCCGCGATCGGTTCCCGCCGCCCTGCTTTGGCTCTTCGTCGGCCTGGTCGCCATCTACGTCTTCGAACGCGTCTACTCGGGGCTCGCGCATCCCGGAAACGAGCAGGGCCTGACGCCCACACGCTGGGAACCGCACCACGCCCTCGCCTACGTCGCGAACGGCATCGTCATCTGCACAATCGTCCCGTTTGCGGAGGAGCTGACCTATCGCGGCCTCGGCTACTCGCTGCTCGAGCGGTTCGGCCGGTGGCCCGCGATTCTCGCGGTCGGCTTGCTCTTCGGCCTCGCGCACGGCCTCGTGGTCTCGCTACCGATCATCGTCGCGTTCGGCTGCGTGCTCGCGTGGATCCGGGCACGCACGGGCAGCGTCTACCCGGGGATGTTCTTGCACGCCGCGTTCAACCTTGTCGCGCTCGTCGCCGCCGTCACGATCGGAAGCTAGATTCGGAGAGGATGCGCCGCGTCGCCTTCGTCGCGCTGCTCTTCCTCGCGTTCGCGCCGGCGGCGCACGCGGGTTGCGGCACGACCTCGACGGCGGGCACCGGGAAGGCGCCGCTCCTCGTCACGTTCACCGCGACGTGTGAGGCAACGACCTACTCCTGGGACTTCGGCGACGGGCAACAGGCTGTGGGCCGGAGCGTCCAGCACCTCTTCACGGCCGGGGCGTGGCGGCCGGCGCTCACCACCGAGTCCGGTGCTGAGGCCGCACCCGTGGTCACGGCGATCTCTGTGGCGCTCAAGGCACCACGCGTCGCGCGCTACGCCGAGTGGGTGACCCTCCGAGCGACGGTCACACCTCGCGTCCCGGTGACGCTCCACGGCCGACGTTTCGTCCACGGCAAGCTCCGGGTGCGCGTGGTCGGGACCGCGCCGTGGATCGCGGACGCGCTCGGGGTCGAGTCGGCTCCTGTGCGGATCCTCGTCGCACCGAGGCTCGTCGTTCACATCTCGGGCACGCCGTACGTCGGTTCGAGCGTCCGCGTCGTCGCGACGTTGCACCCGGCGAGCGCCGGCGTCGTCAAGGCGCCGCGAGCGGTCGACACCCGGATCGCGCACATCGCGCACATCGTGGCGACGAGCCGGCCCGCGCCCGGCTGGGTTGCGGCACACGCGGAGACGTCAGTGCCGGTCGTCGCGCCGCTGCTCGCGCTCGGCGCGCGGGGTGCCAGCGTTCGCGCACTCGAGCAGCGGCTCTTCGACCTGCGCTACGCCATTCGCCGGGACGGCTACTTCGGGAGCGAGGATCTCGAAGCCGTCTACGCGTTCCAGAAGGTCGAGGGCCTCGACCGGACAGGCGAAGTCACACCCACGGTCTGGGCGCGCCTCCTCACGGCGAAGACGCCGCGGGCGCGGTACGGCGGGCCTGACCACATCGAGATCGACAAGACGAGGCAGGTGCTCTATCTCGTACACGGCAGCGAGGTGACGCTGATCGTCGCGACCTCGACGGGTGCGACCGGCAACACCCCGGTCGGCACGTTCCACGTCTACCGCAAGGTGGGCGGCTACGACTGGGTCCTCTATTACCCGAGCTATTTCCTGCGCGGCTTCGCAGTGCACGGGTATCCGGACGTGCCGCCGTACCCGGCATCGCACGGGTGTGCGCGCATTCCGATGTGGATCGCGCAAACGGTTTACGCTCAGGTCGCATACGGAAGCGAGGTGATCGTCTACACATGACCGACGACGGGACGCTGCATGACCTACGTGCCCAGATCACGGCGATCGATCGCGCGATCTTCGCCGCGGTCAACGAGCGGCTCCGGCTCGTTGCACAGTTGAAGCAGTTCAAGCGGGAGCAGGGTCTCGACTTCGTCGATCCGGAGCGCGAGGCTGCGCTGATCGACGAGCGGCTGCGAGAGAATGACGGCCCGCTTTCGGCGGATGGATTGCGTGCGTTCTATGTCGAGTTGCTCGCGCTCGTCAAGCGCGAGGCGCCGTAGCCTCTAACGATCCGCGTCAGTCGTCCTCGTCGGCTTCGGTCTCGGCGTCTTCCTCGGCTTCGAGCAGATCGCCTTCGACCTCGGCCTCGATGAAGTCCTCCGCCGAGACCTTGTCGAGGAACTTGCGGAACTCGTCGACGACCTCGTCCTCGTTGATCTCGTCGCCCTCCATCTCGATCGCCGACTCTTCGATCACATCGTCGGCCGCGAAGATGGGCGCCTGGGCACGGACGGCGACGGCGATCGCGTCGGACGAGCGTGAGTCGATCTCGAGCTCGGTGCCGTTCTGCACGACGGTGATCGACGCGTGGAAGGTGTTCTCACGCAGCTCGGTCACGGTGACCCGCACGACCTCGACATCGAGCTCGCCGAGAATGTTCACGAGCAGGTCATGCGTGAGCGGACGCGGCGCAGGCTGACCCTGCAGCTTCATCAGGATTGCCGCCGCCTCAGGATGGCCGATCCAGATCGGGAGGTAACGGTTGCCGTCAGCGGTCTTCAGCAGAACGATCGGCTGTTTGCCGACCAGGTCGAACGAGACTCCGTAGATCGTCATTTCGACCATCGAGGACTAGATTACCCCCGCCCTTGGGGGCAAACGCGGGCGCTATCATCTCGCCGCGCGGGCGATTAGCTCAGTTGGTTAGAGCGCCGCTCTGATAAGGCGGAGGTCCCTGGTTCGAATCCAGGATCGCCCATTGGTTCCTGCGCCGCGGCGGGACAGCGAACTTCGGTGGCGCCGACGGCCAGGCGCTCCGCCGCCGTGCGTGACCGGGCCGCCTCGAGGACTTCGCGGATCTCGGCGTCGCCGGCCTCGCGGCGCGCGTCGAGCGCGTGCAAACGGGTGCGGAGCTCGGCGTGCTAGTGCAGAGCGCGCGTGCGACGAACGTAATCCTCGACCGCGTGCAGGAAGGTCTCGTCGGACGCGAGCTCTGCGAGTGTTCCCTTCGTCTCGTCGTCGAGCTCGCGGTCGTGCTCCAGCTCGTCGAGGAACGGCGCGAGTCGTCCCGACTGGGCCATGTGCGCCATCCGCAGGAAGAGGTCGCGGGTCTGCTCGTCCTGCGAGATCGCTTCGAGAGATTCGATGTCCTGGAGCCAGAGGCCGGTCACAAAGGTGCAACGGCCGTGCCCCTCGGACGGGTACGGCGGTCAGTCGCCCGCGAGCCGCTCGAGGGCCTCGGCCAGCTCCTCGAGCTGCACCTCGCCGTCGAGCGGAACGTGCATCCCGGCGGCCCCGACCTTGGCCTCGAACCCGGTGACCCGCGCGAATGCGACCTTGATCCGGCGCGCGAGCTCCGGGTCGATGGTCGTGACCCGCCGCTCCTTCTTCGTCCTTGCACCCGACCAGCGGGCGGCCCGCTCGGCGGCGCGCACCGAAAGCCCCTCGCGGACGATGCGCTTCGCAAGCTTGCGGCGCTCGTCGTGGTCCGGGACCGAGAGCACTGCGCGCGCGTGCCCTTCGCTGAGCTCATGGCGGCCGAGCATCGCGAGCACGTCCTCCGGCAGCTCGAGCAGGCGAATGCGGTTCGACACCGTCGGCTTCGACTTGCCGACGCGCTCTGCAACCTCGCCGAGCGTCAGACCGAACTCGTCGATCAGGACGGCATAGCCGCGCGCCTCTTCGACCGGCGACAGGTCCTCGCGCGCGACGTTCTCGACGAGCGCGAGCAGGAGCGAGTCGCGGTCGTCGGCTTCGCGAACGAGCGCGGGAACGGTTGCGAGGCCCGCCTCACGGGCAGCACGCCAGCGGCGCTCGCCGGCGATCAGCTCGTACCCGCCTTCGAGCCGCGGCCGGACGACGACCGGCTGCAGGAGACCCTGCGCCTTGATCGACTCCGCAAGGCCCGTCACCGCTTCGCCCTCGAAGCGCTTGCGCGGCTGCTTCGCGTTCGGGTGGATCTGGTCGACCGCGATGTGCCCGAGCTCGGGCTCCGAGCCACCGATCAGCACCTCGAAACCGCGGCCGAGACCGCGCCTAGGGACGCTCGACAAGCTCCATCGCCACCTTCCAGTAGGCCTCGGCGCCCGGAGAGCGCCGGTCGTAGTGGGTTACGGGCAACCCGTGGCTCGGCGCTTCCGCGACGCGGACCGAGCGGGGAACGACCGCGTCGAAGACGAGCTTGCCGAAGTGCTTGCGCACCTCGGACTCGACTTCCGCGGACAAGCGGGTTCGGCCGTCGGCCATCGTCAGGAGGACACCCGCGACCGACAGGTCGGCGTTCAGCCGGGTCTTGATCAGGTTGATCGACTGCATCAGCTGGGCGAGGCCCTCGAGCGCGTAGTACTCGGTCTGCACCGGCACGACCACGCGGTCGGCGGCCGCGAGCGCGTTGACCGTGAGCGGCCCGAGTGACGGCGGGCAGTCGAGCAGGATGAAGTCGAAGCCTTCGGCGTCCTTCAGCGCGTCTGCGAGGTACCGCTCGCCGTCCGCGTGCTGCGAGAGCTCGACCGACGCGCCTGCGAGCTCGGGCTTCGACGGGATCAAGAAAAGGTTCTCGAACCGGGTCGGCTTCGCGAGCTCGGCGAGCGGGACGCCGTCGAGCAGGTCGTAGCTCGACGTGCCGTTCGCGCGCATCCCGAGCCCCGAGGTGGCGTTCGCCTGCGGGTCGAGGTCGACGACGAGCGCGCGCTGGCCGGCCTCGGCGAGACAGGCGGCGAGATTGATCGCCGTCGTCGTCTTGCCGACGCCGCCCTTCTGGTTCGCAAACGCGTAGACCTTGCCGGGCACGACCTCAATCTAGCCAGGGAGTCGGACACCGGAACCCGCATGAAATCGGGATTTCCCCGCAGTTTGGTCACGGAACCTCAGGCGAGGGGTCGCTTCTTCGCGACGCCGGTGCGGCGCGGGAACCCGGGCGGTGTCGGGCCGGTCTTGCGGATCACGATCAGCCCGTCGGCCGACACCTCGAGCTCGCCCGCGATCCGGGCTGCGACGGCCGACACCCGCTCACGGTCGGCTCCCGGGCCGACCCAGAGGATCACCGCGCCTCCCTCGCGCACGAGGGGCAGGCACCACTCGGCGGCAGTCGGCGGGTGCGCGAGCGCCTTCGCCAGGGCAACCCCCGCCCAGTCCGTCCCCTGCTCCTCGGCTCGGCCCCAGACGACGCGGGCGTTCGGCGGCGCCCAGTGCTCGAGAAACTCGCACTTCCGCCGTTCGGCGTCGAGCAGCACCACCTCGCGTGAAGGAAGCGCCAGCGCGAGCGGAATACCGGGCGCGCCGCCGCCCGAGCCGACATCGACGATCGGCCCGTCAAAGCGCTCGACGAGCCTGAGGGCGCGAAGGGAATCGTCGGCGAGCATCCGCCGCGCCTCGTCGAGCTCGCTGATCGCGGTCAGGCCTGGAGTCGCGACGACGGCCTCGAGCCACGCTGTCAGAGCGTCGGTCAAGCGGGGAGGACGACGACGTAGCGATTGGGCTCGACGCCCTCGCTCGTGGTCTGTACACCCGCGACCTCCTTCAGCCGCTCGTGCACGACCTTGCGCTCGCCGGCGGTCATCGGCTCGAGGAGCACGCGCTCGCCACGGGCTGCACGATCGGCGCCGCGGAGCGCGATTGACTCGAGCGTCGAGCGCCGCCGGTCGCGATACCCCGCCGCGTCGACGGTCACCGGCTTTGCGTCGCCGCCGCCGCGGTGCAACGCGGCATTCGCAACGTGCTGCAGCGCATCGATCGTCTGGCCGTGCTTGCCGATCAGGAGCCCGAGGTCACCGCCGGTGCAGGTGACGAGCACCTCGTCATCGGTCTCGCGAACGTCGACCTGCGCGCCGACGCCCATCGCGTCGACCACGCGCTCGACAAGCGCACGCACCCGTTGCTCGATCGCGGTCTCGTCGTCGCGCGGCGGCCGCGGCGGCGGTGCGGCAACAGCATCGACCGACGCGATCACGCGGGCCGGTGTGTAACCGACGCCGAGTAGCCCTCGCTCGCCTTCGGAGACGACCTGGAACGCCACACTCGTCTTGTCGAGCCCGGGCGCGGCGCGCTCGAGGTCGCGAAGTGCTTTCCACTTCGCCTCGCCGACGGTCTCCCCGGTCGCTTCCACGGAGACCTCGTCGCTCACCGGCGCGCGCCACCCTTCTTGCGCTTCACGCGGCGGGGTTGTCCCGTGGGCTTCGGCTTCGCCGGCTCTGTCGTCGCCACCGCGTCCGTCCCGTTGCCGCCGGCGTCTGCGCGCGGCGGGGTCCGCGAGGAACGCTTCGGGCCGGCCGGCAGCGCTGCAACTGCGCCCGGCTTCGTCTTCGGGACGAGGCGCCGCGTCACGAGGCCCTGCCCGACGGTCCAGAGGTTGGTCGTCATCCAGTAGAGAACGAGGCCGACCGGGAAGCGCGAGACGACCGTGATGAACGCGAGCGGCAGCACCATCATGATGTTGCGCTGGGTCTTGTCCATCGTCGTTCCCATGAAGTAGGTCGACGCGATCTGTGATCCCGCGTAGACGGCGAGCAGGATGTAGCCCGACCAGTGCGAGGTCGTCTTCGCGGAGATGTCAGGGACGACGTGCAACCACGAGCCGGTGATGTGGTGCGAGAAGTGCTTCAGCGTCAGGTAGAGCGCGATGAAGACCGGGAACTGCGCGACGAGCGGCAGGCACGACGCAGCCGGGTTGATGTGGTTCTCCTTGTAGAACTTCATCAACTCTTCGTTCAACTTTGCGCGGTCGCCCTTGTAGCGCTGCTGCAGCGCCTTCATCTCCGGCGCATGCCGCTGCAGGGACTGCATCGAGTGGATCTGCTTGACCGTCAGCGGCACGAGCACGATCCGCACGAGCACCGTCAGCGCGACGATCGACCACGCCCATGGGAGCCCGACGGTGCCGTGGAAGAAGTCGAGGATCGACTTCATCAGATGCTCGATGGCGGAGAAGCCCGGGACGGAGAACGCAAGCATCACGGGTAGTCAACTCCTCCGTGTGACCACGGGTTACAGCGCAGGAGGCGCCAGGCCGCGAGCCCGAAGCCGCGGACGACGCCGTGCTTGCCGATTGCGAGCGCTGCGTATTCCGAACAGCTCGGGTGGTACTTGCACGTGTTCGCCGGCACGAGCGGCGAGATCAGCCGCTGGTAGATGCGGATCGGCAGGATCGCGACGCGGCGGGCCGCGTGGCTCACGGTCGTGGCGCTCACGCCGCTGCCTTCCCGAACACTTCGTCGACGCGCTCTGCGAGCCACTCGTGCCCGTTCGCCTCGGCCGCCTCGGGAAGGCCGGGGCGGACGATGAGCACGTAGTCGTTCAGCGCCGGCCCACCGTCGAGCCGACCGCGGACGATCTCGCGGAGTTGCCGCTTGATGCGGTTGCGGATCACCGCGTTCCCGACCGCCTTCGGAACGGCGAAGCCGAGGCGGGGATCGCCGACGGGCTCGTTGCGCTCATAGGCCCAGAGGGTCAGGAAACGGGTCGAGACCGACCGGCCGTGCTGGTAGACGGCGTCGAAGTCGCGGGAGCGGGAGAGACGGTTCCGGCGCTGCACGGTGTTACGACAACACCGTACTCACGCCGAGAGGCGTTTACGCCCCTTGGTGCGACGGCGCTTGAGGATGAGGCGGCCGGCACGCGTCGACATGCGGTTCCGGAAGCCGTGCTTCCGCTTCCGCTTGCGTACGTTCGGCTGGTAGGTCCGTTTCATGGCGTCGAAAGAAGGAGCGGGGCCGCACGGTTCCCGTGCACGAAGCCCAGCCGCGAGCGAGTATAGCCGGACCAATTCACGCATCGGCTCGCGAGCAGTTGTCCACAGGCAGTCCGCGGCTGAAAAGCCGTGGAAAGGGCCAGCAAGGAGCGGCCGCCAGAAGAACTGTCCACAGCTGTGGAGAGTCGTGTGGAGGCTGATAAAACGCCTGCAAAACGGCGGTATTTCCTCGTTGAGACAGGTCGAGAAATCCTCATTGAGTGCCGCCTGGGACGCTGCTATGCTCGCCAACCCCAAGGCTACGAAACAGAGGAGTGTTCGCGAGAGTGGAGCGTCAAATCGAGCTGACGGCGGAAGGCCTCTGGAACGACGTCTCGGCTCGGCTCCGCGAAGCGCTGAACGACACGACCTTCCAGACGTGGTTTGGCGAGGTGGTCGGCGCCGGCCTCGACGGCGATGTCTTTGCGGTCGTCTGCCCGAACGACTTCACACGCGAATGGATCGAGGGGCACTTTCTCGACCTGATCCGGGCGGCCGTGCGCGATTCCGGCGGCGATTCACTGCGTGTGCAGCTCCAGGTGGCCGAGCTTCCGCCGCCGCCGGCGACGCCGTCTGTCGCGAGCGACCTACCCGCACAGCCGTCGGCTGTCCGTCCGCTCCCCCTCGAGATCGTCCCGCGCGCCGAGGCCGTCGGCATCAACCCGAAGTACACGTTCGATTCCTTCGTGATCGGCTCGTCGAACCGCTTCGCGCATGCCGCGGCGCTCGCCGTCGCGGAAGCGCCGGCGCAGGCCTACAACCCGCTCTTCATCTACGGCCACACGGGGCTCGGGAAGACCCACCTCTTGCACGCGGTCGCGAACTTCGTCACCGATCACGGCGGCGGGCTGACCTGCCGGTACGTGACCTCGGAGACTTTCATGAACGACTTCATCAACAGCCTCCGCGACAAGCGCATCGAGGGCTTCAAGCAGCGTTACCGCACCTACGACGTCCTGTTGATCGACGACGTGCAGTTCTTCGAGCACAAGGAGCGGATCCAGGAGGAGTTCTTCCACACGTTCAACTCCCTCTACGAGGCAGGCCGGCAGATCATCATGTCGAGCGACCGGCCGCCACGCGAGATCTCGACGCTCGAGGAACGGCTGCGCTCGCGTTTCGAGTGGGGCCTGATCACAGATATCCAGCCGCCCGACCTCGAGACACGGATCGCGATCCTGCGCAAGAAGGTGAAGAACGACCAGATCGAGATCCGCGACCCGGAGATCCTCACGTTCATCGCGTCGCGCGTGTCGACGAACATCCGCGAGCTCGAGGGAGCACTCACGCGTGTCGTCGCGTTCTCGTCGCTGACAGGCCGGCCCCTCTCGGTCGAGCTCGCGCAGGACGTCCTCAAGGACTCCTTCCCGCAGGGCGAGGGGACACAGATCTCGATCGAGCGGATCCAGGAGTTGATCTGCGAGCGCTTCGGCGTCACCCACGCCGAGCTGACAGGCGAGCGCCGCTCGCAGAACATCGTCTACCCGCGGCAGGTCGCGATGTACCTCTCACGCGAGCTCACGGACTCCTCGCTCCCGAAGATCGGCAAGGAATTCGGTGGTCGCGACCACACGACAGTCATCCACGCGACCTCGAAGATTGCACGCCTGATCCGTGAGGACAGGTCTGTGTACAACCTGGTGCAGGAACTCACAGCTCGCGTGCGGCAGGCGCGGTAGCCGGATGAGCCTGTGCACGACCCCGAGTTGTCCCCCGTCCGCCCCCACAGGGAAAATGGCTCTCGACCACGCCTCAAGGGGCTTTTCCCGCCTTCCACAGGGCTTATCACTACAACGAGGTTTTATTTAAATGATTGACTCAGAAATCGTAGTGGGCACCGGCCTGAGGATTACCGTCTCGAAGGACGAGCTTGCGAGCCGTCTTGCGATCGTCGCTCGTGGCGTCTCGACGCGCACGGCGGTGCTCGTGCTGGGCGGAATCCAACTGCGCGCCCAGGACGGTCATCTGCATCTCGCAGCGACCGATATGGAAGTCTCACTCCGCACCGAGCTCGAGTGCTCGGTTGACGGTGAGGGCAGCGTCGTCGTCCCCGGCCGGCTGTTGCTCGACATCTCGCGGTCACTTCCCGACAGCGACGTCACGATCGAGCACAAGCCGGAAGAAGCCGTTGTCGTGGTCACATCGGGGACGGCCAACTACCGCCTGCACACCTATTCGAGCGAGGACTTCCCGCGTCTGCCGGATGTCGAGCTCTCGTCGCTGCACACGGTCGATCGCGACGCGCTGATCGACACGGTCGCGCGCGTCGGCCGAAGCGCGTCGCGTGACGAAAGCCGGCCGGTGCTCACCGGGATCCTCGTGCGGTTCGAGCCGGGCAAGATCGTCATGGCGGCGACCGACTCGTACCGGCTCGCCGTGAAGGAGACCCCGGTCGAGGGGACACTCCCGGATCTCGAGGCGATCATCCCGGCGCGCGCCCTCCAGGAGCTCGCCCGCATCGCGTCCGGCACCGACGATCTGCAGCTCGGCCTGCAGGAGAACCACGTGGTCTTCGGCGCCGACGGAACGTGGCTCACGACGCGTCGCATCGACGGCCAGTTCCCGAACTACCGCCAGCTCCTGCCCGAGCAGTTCGACCATGAGCTCGTCCTTCCACGCGACGAGCTCCTCGAGGTCGTTCGTCGCGTCTCGCTCATGGCGCAGCGCAATTCGCCGCTCCGCCTTCGCTTTGCCGAGGGTGAGCTGACGGTCTCGGCGGTCACTCAGGACGTCGGTGAGGCCCGCGAGTCGCTGCCGGCGCCGTTCACCGGTGAGGCGATGGAGATCGGCTTCAACGCGGAGTTCCTGCGCGACGGGCTCGAGTCGGTCGAGGCGGACTCGATCAAGTTCAAGCTGATCAGCCCGCTGCGTCCCGCGGTGCTGGAGGGCGACTCCGACGACTACGTGTACTTGATCATGCCGATCCGGCTCGCGGGCTAGCGACCCAGGTAAAAGCACCTGGTCGTCCGGCGGGTCACGCTCCGCAACTACCGCTCGTACGCGTCGCTTGACCTGCCGCTCGAGCCGGGCCTCGTGCTCGTCGTCGGCCGTAATGGCGTCGGCAAGACGAACCTGCTCGAGTCGCTGCACCTCGCGACCCAGGGCTTCTCGCCGCGCACGCGGCAGGACGCCCAGCTGATTCGCTTCGGCGAGGACGCCGCTCGCATTGTCCTGACGGGGACCCGCGGAAGCTCGCCGCTCGAGGTGTCGCTCACGCTGCGCGCCGGCCAGCCGAAGGAGGCGCGCCTGAACGGGGCGCCACTGCCGTCTGCGGAGTCGCTCCGGCGCGAGGTCGCGACGCTCGTCTTCACCCCCGATCGTCTTGCCGTCGTGAAGGGCGGCCCCGCCGCGCGACGTGCCTACTTCGATCGCGTCCTCGCGCGGCTTGCGCCCGCACGTGCAGATGTGCCCCAGGACTATCTCGCGACGCTGGCGCAGCGCAATGCGGCCCTTCGCCGGGTGCAACTGGGTGCTGCCGGCCCAGACTCGCTGGAGCCGTGGACCGACCGGCTCGCCGCACTCGCGGCCGTCCTCGTCGAGGAACGGCGGTCGCTCCTCGCAGTGCTGGCGCCGGGGTTCGCGGAACGCGCCGGCGAGCTCGGGCTGCCGGAGGCGCGCCTGGCCTACGACGCCGTTGCGCCGACGGCCGAGGACCTCCGCGCGCGTCTCGCACGGGATCTCGAGCGCGGCTCGACAAGCCTCGGCCCACATCTCGACGACGTGCTCATCGCAAGCGGCGAGCGCGACCTTCGCCAGTTCGGCTCACAGGGCGAACAGCGGCTCGCCGTGTTGTCGCTCCTTCTTGCCGAGGCCGAGTTGCTTCCGACACCGCCGCTTTTGCTCCTCGACGACGTGCTCTCGGAGCTCGATCTCGGCCGGCGCGAAGTGCTGGCCGCGCGCGTTGCGGGTATGGGTCAGACAGTGATCACAGCGACACATCGCTCGGCGCTTCCCGCTGAGCCGGAGCAGATCGTGGAGGTCGAGAGTGGATCCGCTCGGTAAGGAGGTCCGCGCGGAGCTCTCCCGCCACGGCCCGCAGGCGGGCATGGCCGAGGTCGTCGAGCGCTGGGAAGCCGTCGTCGGCGAGGCGATCGCGCGTAACGCCTGGCCCGCCCGGATCGCCCGTGACGGGACGTTGCACGCCGCGACGAGCGATTCTGTCTGGGCATTCGAGCTCGGGCAGCGAGCCGCCGAGATCGCGACCCGGCTCGGCGTTCCGAGGCTCCGCTTCGCCCCCGGCCCGCTCCCTGAGGCGACCCCCGAGCCGGCTGTGGTAGAGCCGCCGGCGGTCTCCGCAGAGGACGCCGAACGGGCTCGGGCGATCGCCTCTGTGATCACCGACGAAAAGCTGCGCGAAAGTGTGCAAAAAGCGGTCAGTTTCAGCCTCGCACGGGGGCGCTCCGACACCTAGATCTGATACACTGCAAGGGCCTCGCAAAACCGCTGTTTTGCAGGCATTTCTTACGTATGGCGAAGACAACCGCAAAGGCCGGCTACTCGGCCAAGGACATCACCGTGCTCGAGGGCCTCGAGCCGGTCCGTCTGCGGCCCGGGATGTACATCGGCTCGACCGGTCTCCGGGGTCTCCATCACCTCGTCGAGGAGATCGTCGTCAACTCGGTCGACGAGGCGCTGGCGGGCTACAACGACATCATCGAGATCACGATCCACCCGGACAACTCGGTCACCGTGCGTGACCGGGGCCGCGGGATCCCGGTCGACGAGGTCGAGGGCACGGGCATGTCGGCGCTCGAGGTGATCATGACGAAGCTGCACGCCGGCGGGAAGTTCGGCGGCGACGGCTACAAGGTCTCGGGTGGACTGCACGGCGTCGGCGCCTCCGTCGTCAACGCGCTCTCCGAATGGCTCGTCGTCGATGTCGAGCTGAACGGGAAGATCTACCGCCAGGAGTTCGACCGTGGCGTGCCGCGCGGGCCGATGCAGATCGTCGGCGAGTCCACGGGCACCGGCACGACAACGACCTTCCTCGCCGACGCGGACATCTTCGACGAGATGGTGTACGACGCGACGACGATCGTCTCGCGCTTCCGCGAGATGGCCTTCCTCACGCGTGGCCTCCGGATTACGTTCACCGATGAGCGCGCCGACGGCGGCGCTCCGGTGGAGTTCCACTACGAGGGCGGGATCAAGGATTATGTCTCGTACATCAACGAGTCGAAGGACGCGGTGCATCGCCACGTCGTCTACTTCTCGACCGGCAACGACCAGGGCGAGGTCGAGGTCGCGATGCAGTGGAACACCTCGTACCAGGAGTCCGTGTTCTCGTTCGCGAACAACGTGAACACGCACGAGGGCGGCTCGCACATGTCCGGTTTCCGCTCCGCGCTGACCTCGACGATCAACAAGTACGCGCGTGACAAGGGGCTCCTGAAGGAGAAGGAGGACAACCTCGAGGGCGAGGACGTGCGCGAAGGGCTCGCAGCTGTCATCTCCGTGAAGCTGCAGGACCCGCAGTTCGAGGGCCAGACGAAGACGAAGCTCGGCAACCCGTGGGTCACCGGCCTCGTCTCGACCGCGGTCAATCAGAAGCTCTCCGAGTACTTCGAGGAGAATCCGACGGACGCGAAGCAGATCGTCAACAAGGCGATCTCCGCCCAGCGCGCCCGGCAGGCCGCACGGAAAGCGCGCGAGCTCACGCGCCGCAAGTCCGCGCTCGAGTCGATGTCGTTGCCGGGCAAGCTCGCCGACTGCTCGATCAAGGATCCCTCCGCGGCCGAGCTCTTCATCGTCGAGGGCGACTCAGCCGGCGGCTCGGCGAAGATGGGCCGCGACCGCACCTACCAGGCGATCCTGCCGCTGCGCGGGAAGATCATCAACTCCGAGAAGAACCGCATCAACAAGGTTCTCTCGAACAACGAGATCCAGGCGATGATCACCGCGATCGGCACGTCGATCGGCGACGAGTTCGACCTCGAGAAGCTTCGCTATCACCGCGTGATCGTGATGACGGATGCCGACGTCGACGGCTCGCACATCCGCACGTTGATTCTCACCTTCCTCTACCGGCAGATGCCGGAGCTGATCGAGCAGGGCCACATCTACATCGCAGTGCCGCCGCTCTACAAGGTGAAGCTCGGGAGCCAGGAGTTCTACTTCGAGAAGGACGCGCAGCTCGAGGAGCTGCTCGCGCGCGAGCGAATCCCGAACGTCGAGGTCGCTTCACGCGACGGCGACAACGTGAAGCTCAGCGAGGCGAAGTGGAACCGGTTCACGAAGGACCTGCAGCAGTACGAGGGGTACTACGCCCGCCTGCGCGCCGACTTCGGTGCGGCTGCGACGGAGCTGATGATCCTGCACCGGCTCGTCGAGCACGAGATCGAGGGCCCGGCCGATCTGCCGCGCGCGATCGGCGCCATGGCCGAGAACGGCTACGCGCTGTCGGTGCTCGAGCATGCCGACGAGGAGTTCCGCGTCCGTGTCGTCGAGACCGAGACGTCGGCGGGCCGCAACATCACGGTGCCGGTCGAGTTGCTTGCCTCGCCGATGTACCACGGCTTGCGTGCCGCGTACACCAAGCTCGTCGATCAGGTGGGGGCTCCGCCGTTCACTGTCGTGATCGGTAAGGAGACCGTTGTCGCCGAGAGCTTCGACGTGCTGCGCGAGCGCGTACTCGACGCGGCGAAGCAAGGCATCCAGGTCTCGCGGTTCAAGGGCCTCGGTGAGATGAACGCCGAGCAGCTCTGGGAGACGACGATGGACCCGGCGAAGCGCTTGCTGATGCGCGTCGATGTCGAGGACGCGTCGGCGGCCGACAGGGCGTTCTCGATGCTGATGGGCGACCAGGTCGAACCGCGCCGCCTCTTCATCGAGCAGAACGCCAAAGACGTGAAGTTCCTTGACGTTTAGCTGGCGCTAAAAGTCCAGAAAGAGATGACGAATGTCTGAGTTGGAAACAGGAGCACTCGGCCCCGGGCGGATTGAATCCAGGGAGCTCGAGCAGGAGATGCGCTCGAGCTTCCTCGGCTACGCGATGCACGTCATCGTCTCGCGCGCGCTGCCCGACGTCCGCGACGGGTTGAAGCCGGTGCACCGCCGCGTGCTCTATTCGATGTGGTCGAACGGCAACCGCCCGGGCCGGCCGTACGTGAAGAGCGCGAACATCGTCGGCTACGTGATGGGCAACCATCACCCGCACGGCGACGCGTCGATCTACGACACCCTCGTGCGGATGGCGCAGCCGTTCTCGCTGCGCTACCCACTCGTCGACGGCCAGGGCAACTTCGGCTCGATCGACGACGACCCGCCAGCCGCCATGAGGTACTGCGCCTCCGGGGACACGCGCGTCGCTACGCCGCACGGAACGGTGCGGCTCGATTCGATCATCGACGCGGTGCCCAACACTGACAATGACGTCGATCTCCAGGTGCTCGACCGCCTCGGCCTGCCGGTGCACGCGTCGAAGCTGTTCCACTCCGGCGAGCACCCGACCCTACGGGTGCGTTCTCGCGAAGGCTACGAGCTCGCCGGCACACACAACCATCCCGTTCTCTGTCTCGTCGACGTAGCCGGTGTCCCGATGCTGCTTTGGAAGCTGCTCGAGGAAGTCACCCCGGGTGACCGCGTCGCCATTGCCCGCCCGCCGCGGCTCGTCGAGTCCACGATCGATGAGCGCGATCGCAAGACAGCGCTCCTCCTCGGCGCATTCGTCGCCGAGGGCTTCGTGAGCAAAGCGCGCGCCGGTTTCAACAACATCGACCACGACTTCTTCGATGTGGTGCTTGATGCCTATGACGAGGTGGTCGGAGGAACGCGGTACGTCTACGACCGAACGATCGCCTCCGGTAGCAGGTTGCGCGAGCTCGACATCCATGACCTGTCGCGACTGACCGCGAGCCCGCTCGCCGCCCTTGCCGGTGCTCGCAGTGCCGCCAAGAGCGTCCCCGAGATCGTTTGGCACGGCTCGCAGGGCTTCAAGCGCGTCTTCCTGCAGGCGCTCTTCACGGGCGACGGTTCCTCGTCGCTTCTGCCGCGCAAGACGATGCAGGTGTCGTACTCGACCTACAGCGAGCAACTCGCGAAGGACGTCCAGCTGCTGTTGCTCGAGTTCGGCGTCGTCAGCCGTCTCTGCCGTTATGCAAAGGGCGAGACGAAGGTCGTGATCACGAATCGCCGGGATGCACGCCTCTTCGCCCGCAACGTCGGGTTCCTCGGAGCGAAGCAGGCGAAGCTCGACCGCGAGCTCGCCCAGGTGCCGCGCGAAAGCTCCGCGCTCTCGAGTGACCATGTGCCCGGAGTCGCCGCGTACATCCGCAGTGACTGCGGTTCGCGCTGGGTGGACAAGGACTGGCTGCGTCGTCACAACGTTGACCGGGTTGAGCGGTGGGAGCGTGACGGCGTCGCCATCCTCGAGCGCATCGCCTCGGACGAGGTGAAGGCCGTTGTCGAGCCGCTCGTCAGTGGTGACTACTACTACGCCGAGGTTGCGTCGGTCGAGGACGCGGGCGTACAGCCCGTCTACTCGCTCCGCGTGGATACCGACGACCACTCGTTCCTGACGAACGGCTTCGTGAGCCACAACACCGAGGCTCGCCTCGCGAAGCTCGCCGAGGAGATGCTCGAGGACCTCGGCTCCGACACCGTCGAGTTCGGTCCGAACTACGACGAGTCGAAGCGCGAGCCCCTCGTCCTGCCGGCTCGGTTCCCGAACCTGCTCGTGAACGGCAGCGCCGGCATCGCCGTCGGCATGGCGACGAACATCCCGCCGCACAACCTCGGCGAGGTCGTGAAAGCGGTCGTGCAGCTGATCGACAAGCCCGACTCGAACGTCGAGGATCTGATGGCGCACGTGAAGGGACCCGACTTCCCGACCGGCGCGATCATCGTCGGCCGCTCGGGCATCCGCGACGCGTACCGCACGGGTCGCGGCCGCGTTGTCATGCGCGCCCGCGCGCACATCGAAGAGCTGCGCGGTGGCAAGAGCGCGATCATCATCTCGGAGCTCCCGTACGGCGTGAAGAAGGGCGGCGACGGGGGCGTGATCGCGAAGATCGCCGAGCTCGTCAACGACAAGGTGCTGACCGAGATCTCGGATCTGCAGGACCACTCCGACCGCACCGGCATGCGCATCCAGGTCGAGCTGAAGCGTGACGCCGTACCGCAGGTCGCGCTGAACAAGCTCTTCAAGCACACACCACTGCAGTCCACTTTCGGCGTCAACACCGTCGCGCTCGTCAACGGGATTCCGCGCACGCTGTCGCTGCTCGAGCTGCTGACGCACTACCTCGACTTCCAGCGCGAGATCGTCACGCGCAAGTCGAAGTACGAGCTGCGCGACAAGGAGAAGAAGGCCCACATCCTGCAGGGCTACCTGATCGCGCTCGACAACCTCGACGCGGTCATCGCCCTCATCCGCGGTTCGGCCGACACCGACGCTGCGCGCGCCGGCCTCCAGAAGCAGTTCGACCTCTCGGAGCGCCAGGCGATCGCGATCCTCGAGCTGCGGCTGCGCGCGCTGACCGCGCTCGAACGGCAGAGCGTCGAGAACGAATACAAGGACATCCAGGAGCGCATCGCAGAGCTGCGTGACCTGCTTGGTTCCGAGGAGAAGATCGACGCGCTGATCCGCAGTGAGCTACTGGAGCTGAGCACGATCTACGGCCGGCACGACGACCGCCGCACGGAGATCGTCGCCGCCGAGGAAGAGCTCGAGCTCGAAGACATGATCGCCGAGGAAGACATGGTGATCGCGATCACGCGGTCCGGCTACATCAAGCGGCTGCCCGTCACGGCCTATCGCGAGCAGCGCCGCGGCGGCATCGGCGTCATGGGGATGGACCTGAAGGATGAGGACTACATCGAGCACCTCTTCGTCGCCTCGACGCACGACTACATCCTGTTCTTCACGAGCGTCGGCAAGGTCTACCGGCTGAAGGTGCACGAGTTGCCGCTCGGCTCGCGTCAGTCGAAGGGACGCGCAATCGTGAACCTGCTGCCGTTCCGCCAGGGCGAGAACGTCCGCGCGGTCGTGCAGACCCGCAATTTCGAGGAAGCGAAGTACCTGCTGTTCGCGACCAAGAAGGGCGTGGTCAAGAAGACCGAGCTCGGTGCCTACAACACGAATCTGAAGGCCGACGGGATCATCGCGATCAAGATGCGCGAGGGCGACGAGCTTGTCGGCGTCCGCCACAGCTCGGGCGACGACGATGTGCTCATGGTCTCGCGCCTCGGCCAGGCGATCCGCTTCTCCGAACGCGACGTGCGCGCGATGGGTCGTGACGCGTCCGGCGTGCAGGGCATGCGGCTGCGCGGTGACGACGAGGTGATCTCCGTGGCGATCGCCGCGGACGACTCCGACCTGCTCGTTGTGACCGAGAACGGGTACGGCAAGCGCACCCGTGTCTCCGACTATCCGAAGAAGGGCCGTGGCGGCATGGGCGTGAAGACGGTGCAGCTCACCGCGGCACGCGGCCATCTCGCCGGCGCCCGGGTCGTGCGTGATGGCTACCAGGTGATGCTGATCTCCACCGGCGGCACCGTGATCAAGATGCCGGTCGAGGACGTGAAGCGGCTCGGCCGCTCCACGCAGGGCGTAATCGTGATGCGCCTCCGCGAGGGTGAGCAGGTGTCCTCGCTCGCTCCCGTCGTCGAGGCGAGCGACGAGGAAGCCGATGGCCCGGAGGCGTCCGGGCTCGAGCCTGCCTCGCTGATCGGCGACGCGGCCGATGACGGCACGCAGCATGAGCTCGACGGCTGATCAGCGCGCCCGAGGCCACCTTTCCGTTGCTCCCCCTTCCCTTTTGCAAGTGGCGGGGTTATAAGTGGAAATTGAGGGGTCTCGGCCACGACGAAAGGTTCCCCGGTGACGTACCCAAAGCAGGTTGATCTCCTGGAGCCGATCGACATGGTGGAGCATCTCGACAAGATCGAGCTCTACCTCGGCCAGGTCTGCGCGATCGCCGGCATCTCGAAGATGCAGCTCGACTACTGGACGAACAAGGCGCAGATCCCGACGAAGGGCAAAAAGCAGCGGATCTATGACATGCAGGCGGTCGAGACCGTGATGCTGATCAAGCAGGCGAAAGACAAAGGCCTGAATCTCGGTGCCGCCATCGACGCCGCGCGCCGGTTCCGCGAGCGCAAAGCCCTCTAGGTCTAAGGCTTCTCGGCCGTTCGGAGTGCCTCGGCGGCCGCTTCCGGCGCGACGGGGTTGACGTAGACGCCGGCGCCGAGCTCGAGGCCGGCGAGGCGGGTCGTCCTCGGAAGCAGTTCCAGGTGCCAGCTCTCCCCCGTGTGGAGCCAGGCGTTCAGCGGGACAAGCGATGCTTCCTCGATCCGCTGCAACCGGCGCACGAGCTCCGCGAGCAGGCGGAGCGCCGGCGCGAGCAGGTCGCTACGCAGCCCGTCTGGCTCGGGCCGGAGCGGACGGATCTGAACTTCGTAGGGAACGCGGCTCGCGACCGGGCACCCCGCGCTGACGCCGTCGCGCTCGAGCACGTGCAGAACCTCGGGCAAGCCATGCTCGGCCACGACGGCCGGGGCTGGGGCGGGAAGCCACGCGAGCTGCGAGTGCGAATGCGGCAGCGACGACCCCGCGTCCCGGCCCTCGTTGAGGATCGGGAAGCAGATCCCGCTCGCGTCATGTGCGCGCCGCTGCCACGCCTCGGCGACGAGTTCGAGCGTGGCATCGGAGAGCTCGCCGATCGAGTGCAAGTGCTTCGGGCCGTGGATCACGACCTCCTGCCGTTCGAGCGCCGGGTAGAGATTCGGCACCACCCGCACGCCCCAGCCGGTCGGCCCGTCACCGAGGCGCAGCGTCTCGGGCGGCGTGTGGTCTTCGTGGCCCGCGCAGAACGGACACTCGCCCGCGTCGTCGCTTGCCGGCCGGCCGGCTCCGGGCCGCGTGGATCGCGCGGGTGCGATCGCGACCCACCGTCCCGTCGTCGGATCGTGCCGCAGATCGGCCAGGGAGGCCCCTACTTGCTGTCGTCGCCGCCGCGACCGACGAACGGGCGCAGCATCTCGATCGGCACAGGGAAGGCGATCGTCGTCGACTGCGACGAGCCGAGCTCGAGCAGTGTCTGCAGGTAACGAAGCTGCAGGGCAATCGGGTGCGCCTCGATCACGGTGGCCGCATCCTTCAAACGCTCGGACGCCTGGAACTCGCCCTCGGCGTTGATCACCTTGGCACGCCGCTCGCGCTCGGCTTCGGCCTGGCGTGCCATCGCGCGCTGCATGCTCTGCGGGATCTCGACGTCCTTGACCTCGACGATCGAGACCTTGATGCCCCAGGGCGCAGTCTGCTCGTCGATGATCCCCTGCAGGATCGCGTTGATCTTCTCGCGCTCCGAGAGCAGCTCGTCGAGCTGATGCTGGCCGAGGACCGAGCGCAGCGTCGTCTGCGCGATCTGCGACGTCGCGACCATGAAGTTCTCGATCTGCACGATCGCGTCCTTCGGGGCGACGATGCGGAAGTACGCGACGGCGTTGACACGCACGGGCACGTTGTCCTTCGTGATCACTTCCTGCGGCGGGATGTTCAGCGTGATCGTTCGCAGGTCGACGCGAACCATGCGGTCGACGATCGGAATCAGGATGAAGAGCCCAGGCCCCTTCGGCTCCGGCAGCAGCCGGCCGAGGCGGAAGATGATGCCCCGTTCGTACTCGCGCGCCACTTTGATCGCGCTCAGCGCGAAGATGACGACGAAGAAGACGATGATCGCAAGAACGACCAGAGCCGCTGTCATAACTGCAGACTAGACCTAGACCGCCCGCACGCGCAGAGCGAGGCCGTCGAGGCCCTCGACGAGCACGTGCTGGCCCGTTTGCAACGGGGCGTCTGCCTCGGCCCGCCAGAGCTCGCCGCGGACGAAGACGAAGCCGCCGTCCCGCACGACTCCTTCCATCCCGACGATCTCCTGAGGCCCGACCGAGACAGGGCTTCGGCGCACCGCGATCGCCTTCGTCATGGCGATCGCCCAGAGACCGCCCAGTAGGACCGTGAAGGTGATCACCACCGGGATCGACGTGTGGTACGGCGCAGGCGCCTTGTGGAACAGCGTGATGAAGCCCACGGCCATCGCGACGAGCCCCGATAAGGTCAGCGCGCCGTGCGAGGTGACGTGCGCATCGACGACGAGCAGGACGACGCCGAGCAGCACGAGAATCAGCCCGCCCCACGAGAGCGGCAGCACCGAGAACCCGAAGAGCGCGCAGACCATGCAGATCGCGCCGAAAGCGCCGGGGATGACGACGCCGGGATGGAAGAGCTCGAAGCCAAGCCCTGCGATGCCTGCGAGGAAGAGCAGTGAGACGATATTCGGGTCGATCAGCGTCGACAGGAAGCGGGTGAAGAAGCCCGGCCGAACGTCGACGATCGCAGCGCCGGCGGTGTGTGGCGCCAGGTGTCGTGGCACCGTGCTCCGCCCGTCGATCGTTCGCAGCAGCGCCGGCAGCGAAGGCGAGATGAGGTCGATCACGTTCATGCGCAGCGCTTCCTCCGCCGTCAGGTTCGACGCTTTCTTGACGGCGAGGTCGGCCCAGGCAGCGTTACGTCCGTGCGTCTTCGCGAGCGCGCGCAGTGACGCTGCCGCGTCGTTCACGACCTTGCGCCGCAAGTCGCTGCCGATGTTCTGGCCGCTGCCCGTGATCGGTGTCGACGAGCCGATGTTCGTCTGGGGCGCCATCGCGAGCACGTCGGCCGCCTCCGAGATCCAGACGCCTGCCGACGCGGCGCGCGCACCGCCAGGGGACACGTAGACGATCACGGGAATCCGGAGCGAGAGCTCGCGCTGCACGATCTTGCGCATCGATTCCTCGAGGCCGCCCGGCGTGTCGAGGACGATCACGGCCGCCGCGTAGCCGCCCGATTGCGCCCGCCCGAGCTCGTGGTTCAGCCAGTCTTGGGTGACAGGGTTCACCTCCGTGTTGAAGTGGATCGCAAGCACGCGTGGCTGCGCCGCGACCGCGGGCTGCGAGAGTCCGAGCAGGACCGGGGCGATCAGGCAGGTCAGGATCAGCAGGCGCTTCACCGTTGTAAGGATTGTATGCGCGAGAGGGTCGGTGGCCTTGAGCGCGAAGGCCTGTTGGGGCACCGTGGAGGTGTCACGTTCATGCAGAGGCTCGCCATCGTCGCAGCCGCGGCCGCGGCTCTCGCCCTTCCTGCGCTCGCACACGCGGGCGAGGTCGCCATGCGGGTACAGGACGTCCCGCTCGGGCCACGCACGCTTGCGACCACAACTCCGGCGATGCATTTCAACATGCTCGCCGCGCACTGGACCGGCACCGGAACGGTTTCCTATCGCGTGCACCGCTTGCACGGGCGGTGGAGCTCATGGACGGCCGCCGACGCCGACGTCTCCCCGGACGGCGGCACCGGCCGCTGGCACGACGGCACCCTCGACTGGACCGGCGCGTCCGACGCGGTGCAGTTCCGTACGGCCGGCGCGGTCTCCGGTCTCCGCTCATACGAGCTGTGGTCGCGCGTCACCACTGCTCCCGTGCGCCACGTAGCGGAGGCCGGCTCGCCGGCGATCGTGCCTCGAGCCGGCTGGGGCGCCGACGAGGAGATCGTCCGCATGAAGCCGACATTTGCCCCTGCAGTCAAGCTGCTCGTCGTCCACCACACGGCGGGCACGAACGCCTATACGCCCGCCCAATCGGCAGCGATCGTGCGCGGGATCGAGGTCTACCACGTGCGCGGAAACGGCTGGAACGACATCGGCTACAACTATTTGATCGACCGGTTCGGGACGGTCTACGAAGGCCGCGGCGGCGGTATCGACCGCAACGTGATCGGAGCGCACGCCGAGGGATTCAACGCCGGGACCGCTGGCATCGCGTTGATGGGGAACTTCTCCGAGGTGCTGCCGCCGAAGGTGCAGCGAGACGCGCTCGTCGCGCTCGCCGCGTGGCGCCTCGACCTTGCGCACGTCGACCCACTGTCGACGGTCGTCTACACCTCCGGCGGGAACTACAAGTTCAAGGCGGGCAAGCTCGTGACGTTGCGTGCGATCTCCGGTCACCGAGACACGGGGCCGAGCGAGTGCCCGGGCACCGCCGCCTATCGGCTGCTGCCCGCGATCGCGAAGCGCGTCGCCGCCACGGGACTGCCGAAGCTGTATTCGCCGACCGTCTCCGGCGCGCTCGGCGGGCCGGTTCGTTTCCAGGCGCGACTCTCGGCAGCCCTCCCGTGGACAGTGACAGTCGTCGACCAACTTGGTGCGCCGGTCGCGTCCGGCAGTGGAACCGGGTCGACCGTCGACTGGACGTGGGATTCGCTCGCCGTCGCGAAAGGCCTGTACACGTGGATGATCAGCTCCCCGGGTGCGCTCGAAGCCAAGGGCACGCTCGGTGTCGGCCGGCCCTTGCCACCACCGGCGCTTTCGTTGACGAACCTGGCCGCAGTGCCGAACGTGATCACGCCGAACGCCGATGGAAGCGGCGACTCGGCAACGGTGAGCTTCACCCTGGGCGGAACGTCGCAGGTGTTCGCGCAGGTGCTCGACGAGGGTGGCGCGCCGCTGCTGACGCTCGCCAACGAGGTGCGGCTCGCCGGCAACAACTCGCTCGAGTGGGGTGCGAACGTCCTACCCGACGGTCGTTACCGGATCGTCGTCACCGCCACGTCTCCGGGGACTAAGAAATCGGTGACGAAGTCGGTCGACGTCATCGTCGACCGGACGCTCGCCGCGCTCGATGCGCTGCCGCGGACGATCTCGCCGAACGGCGACGGCCTCAACGACACCATGACCTTCTCGTTCATGCTTGCCGGCAACGTCCCGGTTCGACTCGACATCGAGCAGAACGCGGCCGTGGTCGCAACGCCGTTCCAGGGCCAGCTCGGGATCGGCCCGCACACGCTGCAATGGGACGGAACCTGGAACGGGGCGCCGTTGCCGGACGGGAGCTACATCGCCGTCGTCACCGTGACGGACCAGCTCGGCGACATCCAGCTCTCACTGCCGATCTTCATCGACACGACGCCGCCGACGCTGACGATCGTGAATCCGCAGACGCTCACCTTCAGGCTTGACGAGCCTGCGACCGTGACGATTCTCGTCGATCAGAAGAAGCGGATCGTGCACGGTGAGAGCAAGGGGACGTTCTCGATCCCGATCCAGGGCGCCGTGCACCAGCTCTCCGCCGAGGCGCAGGATCTCGCCGGCAACATCTCGGACGTCGTCAGATCACCCTGAGCCGGGGTGATGAACGCGCGTCACACCCAGGCGTCGTAGCCGCGCTCGAGTCGCACCAGGACGTCGGCGAGCAATTCGAGGCGGTCGCGGTCGACCCAGCCCGCGCCGGGCCAGGCGGTGCTTCCGACGTTGATCCCGATCCCGAGAACGACGCGCTCGGAGGCCTCGGCGAGGATGCCCGCGACCTTTCGGCCGTCCACGAGGACGTCGTTCGGATGCTTGATCGCCGCAGCCGGCCCGATCGCGTCTGCCACGGCGCCTGCTGCGACGAGCGTCAGCTCGGGCCAACGCGCGACAGGCTGCGGGGGCTCGAGGAGCACCGAGAACATCAGGGCGGAATCGACCCACGTCCGGCCGAGTCGCCCGCGCCCCTCGGTCTGGCGCTCGGCCAGTGCCACCGCGCCGTGCCCGGCGGTCGCAGGGAGCAGCCGCTGCGTGGTTGCCGTCTCCTCAGCCCAGGTGTAGTCACGGCCGTAGGAGCCACGCAGGGCAGGAAGGACGACGTCAGGCGTCAGGAACACGAACCCGCTATGCCCTACGCCCGACCCGAACGACCTCCTTGGTCTGAGCCATCCCCGCCAGCACCCAGATGCGCATCAAGCCTCTAGAGTACGCCCGCCGTGCAACCTCCTGCCCGCCGATCGCGTCCAACGGTGCGTGACCTGCGGTCCGACGGGCCGCTCGTCTACGAGAAGCTCTCGGACCCTATCCTCGTGCGCCGCGCCAAAGACGGAGACCAACGCGCACTCGCAGCGCTCTGCGAGCGGCACGCCGATCGCGTGAACCGGATTGCGCTGCACGTTCTCCGCGACCCCGACGACGCCCGTGACGCGGCGCAGGAGTCGCTCGTCAAGCTCGTGCAGCGGGTCGGCCAGTTCCGCGGCCAGTCCCAGTTCTCCACCTGGCTGCATCGTCTGACGGTCAACACGTGCAAGGACGTCGCGCAGGCACGCTGGGCGACCGAGCGGCGCACGGAGCCGCTGCTCGAAGACCTGCGCGAGGCTCTCGACGGTGACCCGGCGCGCGCGCTGCAGGCAGCCGAGACCCGCCGCGAGCTCGGTCGCTGTCTCGCCGAGCTTCCCCCGGCGCAGGCGACGGTCGTGACGATGAAGGACGCCTTCGACGTCTCGTTCGACGACATCTCCGCCGCCACCGGGCTGCCGGTCGGCACGGCGAAGTGCTACGCGCACCGCGGCCGCAACGCGCTCGCAGAGCAGCTCTCCGCATGAGTGACGTACTGCTCGACAAGGCCGCCATCGAGGCGGTCATCCCTCACCGCTACCCGATGCTGCTGATCGACGAGGTGATCGAGCTCATCCCGGGCGAGCGCGTCGTCGCCCGGAAGACGGTCACAGAGGACGATTGCGCCGGCCACTTTCCCGGCAACCCGATCATGCCGGGCGTGAAGATGGTCGAGGCGCTCGCCCAGTGCGGCGCCGTCGCCGTTCTGTCGCAGCCCGAGAATCGCGGCAAGCTCGCGCTCTTCGCCGGCATCGACGACGTTCGCTTCAAGCGCGTCGTGCGACCCGGCGACGTGCTCACCCTCGAGTGCCAGGTCGAGACAGTTCGCGGCCCAGTCGGCCGCGGCAAGGCGCGCGCCACCGTCGACGGCGCGCTCGCCGTGCGGGGAACGCTGACGTTCGCTGTGGGGGCCGAAGAGTGATCGGTCGGACGTCAGGCCCGCGGATCTCGATCACCGGCCTCGGCTGCCACGTGCCGGAGCGGATCGTGACGAACGATGATCTCGCGGCGATGGTCGACACGAACGACCAGTGGATCCGCGAGCGCACCGGTATTCGTGAGAGGCGCATCGCTGCCGACGACGAGGCGCTCACCGACATCGCGCTGCCGGCTTGCCGGCGTGCGCTCGAGATGGCCGGCGCCGAGCCTGCGTCGATCGACCTGCTGATCGTCGCGACCGTGACGCCCGACATGGCCTTTCCGTCGTCCGCCGCGCTGCTCGCGGACGAGCTCGGGATGCCGGACGCAGCGGCCTACGATCTGTCTGCCGGCTGCACAGGCTTCGTCTACGCGATCGCGCAGGCTCATAGCATGCTCGCCTCCGGGCTCGCGAAGCGGGCACTTGTGGTCGGCGGCGACGTCCTTTCGAAGATCCTCGACTGGACCGACCGTTCGACGGTCGTCCTGTTCGGCGACGGCGCAGGCGCCGTGGTCATGGAGGCAGTCGACGAGGGAGGTTTCCTCGGTTTCGAGCTCGGGGCGGACGGCGCAGGGGGACGGAACCTCTGGCTGCCCGGCAGCGGCTCGCGGAAGTTCGAGGATCCGGAGAAGTTCGTGAAGATGAACGGCCGTGAGGTGTTCAAATTCGCGACCCGGGTGATGGTCAGCTCGGCGGAGGCGATCCTCGCCGAATGCGGGAAGACTGTCGACGACATCGACGTCTACGTCCCGCACCAGGCCAATGTCCGGATCATCGACCACGCTGTCCGTAAGCTCGGGGTTGCCGAGGAGAAAACCGTGATCAACGTCGAACGTTACGGGAACACCTCATCCGGCTCGATTCCGCTCGCGCTTGCCGACGCGGCTGACGATGGGCGGCTCGAACCGGGCAAGCTGGTTCTTTTGACGGGAATGGGCGCAGGCCTCACGTGGGGCTCCGCGCTGATCGAATGGACACATCCGACGACTGGAGCTGTCGCATGACGAAGATCGCGTTCATGTTCCCGGGCCAGGGCTCGTTCGCCGCCGGCATGGGCCGGGACGTCGCGTTCGCCGTGCCCGAGGCGATGGCGGTGTACGACGAGGGCAGCGCCGCCTCCGGCTTGGATCTGAAGGAACTGTGCTTCGACCGGCCGGTCGAGGACCTGGTCGACACGCAGGTGCAGCAGCCGGCCCTCGTGGCGACGTCGCTCGCGCTCGATGCTGCGCTGCGCAGCCGCGGCATTCGCCCGGATGTCGTCGTCGGCCACTCGGTCGGCGAGTTCGCTGCGCTCGGCTCGGCCGGCACGCTGGGCGCCGCCGATGCGATCGGGCTCGTCCGCGAGCGAGGGCTCGCGATGGCAGAGGCAGCGACCGCTCACCCCGGCTCGATGGCGGCGATCCTCGGGCTCGCCGATGAGGCGGTCGAGGCGCTGTGCCGGAAGATCTCGAACGTTTGGCCGGCGAACTACAACTGCCCCGGACAGCTCGTCATCTCCGGCGAGACGCCGTCGGTCGATGAGGCGTGCCTCGAGGCGACGCGTGAAGGTGCCCGCCGGGCGATCCGCCTCCGGGTATCCGGCGCGTTCCACTCCCCGCTCGTTGCGCGCGCCGCCGATCGGCTGCGCCCTGCGATCGACCGGGTGACGTTCCACGACCCGCGTTCGGTGTTCATGTCGACCGTGACGGCGAAGATCGAGGACGCGCAGCGTTACGGCGAGTTGCTCGTCGACCAGCTGACGGCCCCGGTGAAGTTCACGCAGGCAGCCGGCGAGCTGATCGCACAGGGCGTCACGACCTTCGTGGAGGTGGGGCCGGGCAACGTGCTGAGCGGTTTACTGAAGAGGATCGACAGATCGGTGCGAACCTTCTCGGTCAACGACCTCGAGTCGCTCGACGAGGTGACGGAGGCCCTTGGCTAGCGAGACGGCGTTCTGCTCGCTCGCAGGGAAGGTTGCGCTCGTCACCGGTGCTTCGCGCGGGATCGGCCGCGCGATCGCCGAGGAGCTTGCGCGCGCCGGCGCCGAGGTGGTTGTGGGTTACCGCTCGGGCAAGGACGAGGCTGAAGAGCTCGCGCTGCAGATCGGCGGTCGCGCCGTCCAGGCCGATGTCTCGACGGCGGAGGATGCGAAGCGACTCGTCGACGAAGCGGGCGACATCGATGTACTCGTGAACAACGCGGGGCTGACACGGGACGGTCTGCTGGCGCGGATGTCGGACGATGACTGGCGCACGGTGATCGACACGAACCTCAGCTCGGTGTTTTACACCTGCCGTGCGGTGACCCGGCCGATGATGAAGAAGCGTGGCGGCTCGATCGTCAACATCAGCTCGATCGTCGGCGTGCACGGGAACTGGGGCCAGACCAACTACGCCGCGTCGAAGGCCGGGATCATCGGTTTCACGAAGTCGATCGCGCGCGAGCTCGGCTCGCGCGGAGTTCGCGCGAACGTCGTCGCCCCGGGGTATGTGAAGACGCAGCTCACGGACGTGCTGCCGGAAGAGGCAACCGCGGCGATGGTCGCCTCGACGCCGCTGGGCCGTGTCGCCGAGCCTCACGAGGTGGCAGGCGCGGTACGCTTCCTCGCCTCTGACGCGGCCTCGTTCATCACGGGCGAAGTGCTGCTCGTCGACGGTGGACTGGGGATGTAGTGGCGCAAGCAAACGGAAACGGAAACGCGCGGCGCGTGGTGATCACGGGCCTCGGCATGGTCAGCCCGCTCGGGAACGACGTGCAGACGTCGTGGTCGTCGCTGATCGCCGGTGAGTCCGGCGCGGCGGAGATCACCGCGTTCGACCATACGAATTACAACGTCCACTTCGCGTGCGAGCTGAAGGACTTCGACCCGACGGTCTGGATCAACCACAAGGCCGCGCGGCGCATGGACCGCTTCGCGCAGATGATCATCGCCGCGGCGCGCCAGGCCGAGGCCGACTCCGGCGTCGAGGTCGCCGCTGATGCCTCGCGATTCGGGGCGTCGATCGCGACGGGCATCGGCGGGCTGCAGTCCTACCAGGAGTGCTACCACGTGCTGCTCACTCGCGGCCCTGACCGCGTGAGCCCGTTCTCGATCCCGTCGATCATTCCGAACATGGGCGCAGGATGGGTGTCGATCGAGCTCGGTACGAAGGGTCCGCTGATGAGCGAGTGCACCGCGTGCGCGGCGTCGAACATGGCGATCGGCGACGCCATGGACGCGATTCGACTTGGCCGCGCGGACGTCATGTTCGCCGGCGGCACCGAGGCTCCGATCACCGAGGTCGGCATCGCCGGCTTCGACGCCATGCGCGCGCTTTCGCGGCGGAACGACGATCCGCAGCATGCGTCGCGTCCGTTCGACAACAACCGTGACGGGCTCGTGATGGGCGAGGCCGCCGCCGTGCTCGTGCTCGAGGAGCTCGAGCACGCGCGGGCGCGGGGCGCGAAGATCTACGCCGAGCTCGTCGGCTACGGCATGTCGTCCGACGCGTCGCACATGACCGAGCCCGATCCGACCGGCGAGAACCCGGCGCGCGCGATGACGATGGCGCTTGCCGACGCGGGCGTCGACCCGTCCGAAGTCGGCTATGTGAACGCGCACGCGACCTCGACGCCGCTCGGCGACTCGGCCGAGACGCGAGTGATCAAGCTCGCCTTCGGCGAGGAGAACGCGAAGAAGCTGGCCGTCTCCTCGACGAAGGGCGCGACCGGTCATTGCTTCGGCGCGGCCGGCGCTGTCGAGGCTGTCTTCACGGTGCAGGCGCTCGTCGACAAGAAGGCGCCGCCGACGATCAACTACGACGAGCCTGACCCGGACTGCGATCTCGACTACGTCCCGAACGTGGCGCGCGACCTGCCCGATCTGACGGTCGCCGTCTCGAACTCCTTCGGGTTCGGCGGTCACAACGCATCACTCGTCGTCCGCACGTTCGACGAGTAGACGCCCCGCCCAACTCGCGGCCGAGCGGGCTCGGGGCCGGCGCAGTCGATCCGTCCCTGTGGAACGTTCGTCGCACTTCCGACAACCTTGGTCTGACCAAGGGTCGTGGCTCGGAGGGCGCTGTCTCGTTTGCGACATCCTGCAAATCGCGGGGTCACGATTCGGGGTGTACGAGCTTTTGGACGCGTCTGACCAACTGGACACGGCCGAACGGGGTCGACGCGGTCAGTGGAGCGTTCGTCGCACTTCGGTAACCATTGTTTGGCGAGGTGACCTAGCCGACGCGGACGTGTGTCACGACCGTTGTCGTCCGAGGCGACTCCTACCGTTTGGCCATGCGCCTTGTGGACGTGGGCGGTCGCTTGGTCGAGTTGCACATACGCCGGTCGTCTCGCGTCCGGGGCCATCGCATCGTCGTCCGGTTCGGCCTGCCACCCGAGCTCGTCGTGCGGCCCCGTGCGACCGACGCCGACATCGACGCCGCGATCGCCGAGCACCTGCCCTGGCTCGAGAAGCAACTCGCGAACGTCGCCCAGCCGAGTCTCGGACTCGAGCGCCTCTCGCTGACGGCCGATCAGGGCCGCCGAGAGGCCCGCGCGCGGATCTCGCTGCTAGTCCAGTCGGAGACAGCCGCACTCGGAGTCAGCTTTCTGCGTATCACGCTCCGCGACCAGGTGAGCCGCTGGGGCTCGTGCTCTGCGAACGGCGCTCTCAGCTTCAACTGGCGGCTGGTGCTCGCGCCCCACGACGTGCTCGACTACGTCGTCGTCCATGAGGTGTGCCACCTCGTCGAGCACAACCACGGCCCCGCGTTCTGGCGACTTGTCGAAAAGCGGAGGCCTGGCTACCGCGACTCGAAGGCGTGGCTCGACACGCACGGCTGGGAGATCCTCGCGTACCGCCCACCGGCCGAGGAAGCCGCGGCATAACCGCGAGGGACTACCCTTGCTCGCATGGAACGCTGGGCGAGCTTCGATTGCTACGGCACGTTGATCGACTGGAACGGCGGGATTCGCGCCGAGCTCGCGCGCGTGTTCGGGGAGGAGCGCGCTGACGACCAGCTTCACCGCTACCACGAGATCGAGCCGGAGCTCGAGTGTGACGGAAGCATGAGCTATCGGCAGGTGCTGACCGAGGCTATGCGCCGCCTCGGTGCGCCCGCCGGCGAAGTGCACGGGCTTGCCGAGTCGCTGCCCGCCTGGCCGGCGTTCGCGGAGGTTCCTGTCGCACTCACCGAAGCGCGGACTCGTGGCTGGAAGCTTGCCATCCTCTCGAACACCGATACGGGCTACATCGCCGCCTCGCAGGTGCAGATCGGCGTGCCCTTCGACGAGGTCGTCGTCGCTCAGGAGATCGGCTCGTACAAGCCCGCGCACCGGCACTGGGACGAGTTCTTTCACCGCACCCATGCACCGCGCGAGGGGCACGTCCACGTCGGGGCATCGCTCTTCCACGACATTGCGCCCTCAAACGAGCTCGGTCTCCGGAGCATCTGGGTCAACCGGCTCGGCGAGCAGCAGGGGGGCGTAACGCCGACCCGCGAGCTCGCCGACCTGTCGCGGCTCGCGGACACGCTCGATGAGCTCGTGCCGACCGATGGCTGAGCTGCGCGAGCTGCGCGACGAAGACGCCGACGCCGTCGCGCAGCTCTTCGTCTCGGCGTTCGGTGACGCGCGGCGTATGGACGGTGACGAGATTCGCGAGTGGCTCCGCAACGAGGCGCTGAAACCTGAGAACCTGTGCGTGCTCGAGGAAGATGGAGCGGTCGTGGGCTACGTCGATGTCTGGATCGAGCCGCCGACGATGGACGTCGACATGGCGTCGATCGATCGCTGGGACGAGCTCTTCGACTGGGCGGAGGGACGGGCGCCCGCGCTGGGCGTCGACCGGGTGCGCACATTCTTCGTCGAGGGGCACCCGCTCGAGCAGCTCGTTCAGGCGCGCGGGTACCGCAACATTCGCGCGTCGTACACGATGGAGATCGAGCTCGGCGACGAGCCGCCGGCGGACACGGGTGCAGTCGCGGGGATCGAAGTCCGGGGATATCGCGCCGGCATCGACGAACGCGCAACGTACGAGGCGAAGGAGGAGGCGTTCGAGGACCACTGGGATCACACACCACAGACGTTCGAGATGTGGCGTGAGTTCGGCGTCAAGCAGACGAACTTCGACCCGTCGTTGTGGTTCCTCGCGTGGGACGGTGACGAGGTAGTCGGCCTGTCGCTCAACTTCCTCGAGCGCTCGGGCGACCCGGGATACGGCTGGGTCGGGACGGTCGGGGTGCGGCGCGCGTGGCGACGCCGGGCGATCGGGGAGGCGCTGCTTCGACGCTCGTTCCGCGAACTGCACTCGCGGGGGCAGCGCCGCGTGCGTCTTTCGGTCGACGCGCAGAGCATCACCGGTGCGACGCGCCTGTACGAGCGCGTCGGCATGCACGTGATCCAACAGTCGAACACCTGGCAATTCGAATTGCCGTCATGAGCGCCCTTCGCGCGCGCTGCCCCGACTGCCGCACGCTGACCGCCGTCGCGATCGGGCCGGAGTACCAATGCCACTCCTGTGGCCGCGAGTTCGCCGCCGGGCTCGTGCGCGTGCCCCGCGCATGGGGTGACGCGAGCGG
>JBAQHS010000261.1:0-20744 GCA_049288455.1 Gaiellaceae bacterium
CCGACGAGCGTGTGCAGCGCGCCTGGCTCGGCCGCGCGGTCGGGTGTCTGCTCGGCAAGCCCGTCGAGAGCATCCCGCGCGAGGGGATCCGCGCAATCGCCGAGGGGACAGGCAACTGGCCGGTCCGCGGCTACTTCACCGCGCGCGGTCTCGACCCGGCAGTCGGCGAGCGCTTCCCGTGGAACCGCGCGAGCCGGCCGACGAGTCTCGTCGAGAACATCAACGGCATGCCGGAGGACGACGACCTCAACTTCACGATGCTCGCGGTCGCGCTGCTCGAGCGGCACGACGGGTCGTTCACGAGCGCGGACGTCGCGAAGATCTGGCTCGACTTCCTGCCGCCGGGCCGGATCTTCACCGCGGAGCGCATCGCGTGCCGCAACCTCCTGCTCGCGCTGCTCCCGCCCGAGACGGCCACCTACAACAACCCGTTCCGCGAATGGATCGGTGCACGGCTTCGCGTCGACGTCTACGGGTGGGCATCGCCCGGCGATCCGGAGCGCGCGGCGCGGCTCGCCTGGGAGGACGCCCGGGTCAGTCACACCGCAAACGGGGTCTACGCGGCGATGTTCATGGCGGCTGCCCACGCGGCGACCCTCGCGGAGGTAGCCGCGGCCCAGGCGGCCGACGCCGGGCTCGCCGTCGTGCCGGCACAGAGCCGGCTCGCCGAGGCGATCCGCTTCGCACGGGACCTCAGCGGCGACTGGGAGTCGATCGTCGATGCGCTGTACGAGCGTTACGGCAGCCTGCACTGGGTCCATGCGATCAACAACACGGCCCTCGTCGCTGCCGCGATGTATCGCTTCACGTCGTTCGACGACGCGGTCTGCGCCGTCGTCGCGGGTGGCTGGGACACCGACACGAACGGCGCAGCGATCGGCTCGATCTTCGGGGCCCTCGACACGGTTGACGGGCGCTGGAGTGACCCGCTGCACGACCGCGTCGCGAGCTCGTTGCCCGGCTTCGACGGCAGCTCGTTCGCACAGCTCGCGGGCCGCACGCTCGCAGTCACGACTGACGCCCGGGCGACGTGACGATCCCGGCCGAGGCGCCGCGTGATCCGTGGTCGCCCAGGCCGATCGACCGGCCGACCCCGGTCGCGGCCGGCGCCGAACTGGACGGCGCGAAGATCTTCGCCGCGCCCGACGACCCGGCCGAGTGGCCGCGCTGGCGCGAAGACCTGGTCGCCTGGCGTGAGCGCGCGCGAACGGGCTACTCGGGCGCGCTCTACGACGAGCCGGCGTTTGCGTGGACGCAATCGTGCTTCTCCGTCGCGCTCGTCTGGCTGTGGGACGAGCTGCTCTACGACTTCGAAGGCGAGCAGTTCATTCCGAAGCGCTTCGTCGACGCGGCTGCGCAGTTCGGGGGCTTCGACGGCGTTGTGCTCTGGCACGCCTATCCCGTGATCGGCATCGACGACCGCAACCAGTTCGACTGGTACCGCGACGTGCCGGGCATCCGCGAGCTCGTGGCCGACCTCCAGGCCGCCGACGTGCGTGTCTTCGTCGACTACAACCCGTGGGATGTGGGGACGCGGCGTGAGCCCGCCGACGACGCGCAGGTCGTCGCGAATGTCGTCGCCTGGCTCGGGGCCGACGGCGTTTTCCTCGACACGATGAAGGAGGCGCCGCAGGCGCTCCGAGCTGCGCTCGACGCAATCCGGCCTGGCATCGCGTTCGAAGGCGAGTCGACGCTGCCACTTGCGCGCGTGGCAGACCACCACCTCTCCTGGGCGCAATGGTTTGCCGACAGCCCCGTGCCCGGGGTGATCCGCGCGCGCTGGTTCGAGCAGCGCCACATGCTCCACCACACCCGCCGCTGGAACCGCGATCACGCCGAGGAGCTGCAGTCGAGCTGGCTGAACGGCACCGGCATGCTCGTCTGGGATGTCGTCTTCGGCGTGTGGGTCGGCTGGAACGACCGGGACCGCGGCCTACTTCGCACGATGGTCGAGGTGCAGCGGCGCAACGTCGACCAGCTCACCCGCGGCGAGTGGACACCGCTTGCCGCCCGCAGCGACGACCTGCAGGTCGTCGGGTCGCGCTGGCGGCTCGGCGACGACGAGGTATGGGCCCTCGCGAACCGCGCCGACGAGCCGTTCGAGGGGACCATCGACCTCGACGGCCGGAGTCTCGAGCTGACCGTGCCGGCCCGCGGGATCGCTGCGCTCGAGCCCGGGGATCGGCTGACCGTCTCCCCTGCCGGGCTCGCCGCTGCGTTCCCCGCGCGCCCAACCGTTCGGGTCGAACCGCCCTGGGCGAACACACCGGCCGTGCCCGAGAGGATGGTCGAATGCCCCGTACCCGGAGCCCAGACCGCGGTGTTCCGGCGACGCGAGACCGGCACCTACGGCGACGCGCCGTATGTCGAGGAATGGAAGCCGCTTCCTCCGCGCCTCCATGACCTGATCGAGGTCGAGCGCCCGCAAGGCCGTGGGCGGTTCGCGATCGGAGTGCAGGAGGTTGCCGGCGCCGACGGGCACCCGCTTACGCGCGTGACGCTCGACGAGGCGCGGGCATACGCTGCGGAGCGCGGCGCGCGCCTGCCGACGGAGGATGAATGGCAGGCCGCCGCCGCAGCCGGACTGCTCGAGCGATTGGAGCCGCACGTGTGGAACTGGACGGAGAGCGAGCACCGCGACGGCCGAACGCGCTTCGCGATTCTCAAGGGCGGCTCGCACTACGAGGCGCCCGGCTCCGACTGGTACGCCGACGGCGGCGAGCGCGGCCCGGAGCACTCGCTGAAGCTGCTGCTCGTCGGCGGCGGGTTGCAACGCTCGCCTTCGATCGGCTTTCGCCTGGCGGTCGACCTCCCGTGACCCACTCGCTGCACGGCGTGCGGGTGATCGAGGCCGCCACACTCTTCGCTGCCCCGCTCGCGTCGATGCTCCTCGCCGACTTCGGCGCCGACGTGATCAAGATCGAGCATCCCGAGAAGCCCGACCCGGCCCGCGGCCATGGCGCCGCGAAGGACGGCGTCGGGCTCTGGTTCAAGACCCTGTCGCGCAACAAGCGCCTGATCACGCTCAAGCTGTCGCAGGAGGGCGGCCGCGATGCGTTCCTGCGCCTGGCCGAGACGGCGGACGTCGTGATCGAGAACTTCCGCCCCGGGACGCTCGAACGATGGCGGCTCGGCCCCGACGAGCTCCACGCAGTCAACCGGCGCCTCGTGGTCGCTCGCATCAGCGGCTTCGGCCAGACCGGCCCGTACGCCTCACGCCCGGGCTTCGGGACGCTCGCAGAGGCGATGAGCGGCTTTGCGGCGCTGAACGGCGAACCCGACGGGCCGCCGCTCCTCCCGCCGCTAGCGCTGGCCGACGGCGTGACCGCGTTCGCGGCCGCATTCGCCATCCTGGCCGCGCTGCGGGCGCGCGAATCGACCGGACGGGGGCAGGTCGTCGATCTCTCGCTCGTCGAGCCGCTGCTCACCCTGCTCGGCCCGCAGCTCGCTCAGTACGACCTCCTCGGTGAGCTCGAGCCGCGCACCGGCAACCGCTCGAGCCACAACGCGCCGCGCAACATCTACCGGACGAGCGACGAGCGCTGGGTCGCCGTGTCCTCGAGCGCGACAAGCGTCGCCGAGCGAGTGCTGCGCCTCGTCGGCCGGGACGACCTCGCGGAGGAGCCGTGGTTCGCGACGGGTGCAGGCCGGGCCGCACATGTCGATGCGATCGACGCCGCGGTCTCCACGTGGATCGGCGCGCGGACGAGCGAGGCGGTGATCGAGGCGTTCGAGCAGGCCGGCGCTGCCGTCGCGCCGGTGTACGACGCGAGCGAGGTTGCGCGCGACCCACAGCTGCTTGCAATCGAGGCGATTCGCGCCGTGCCTGATGCCGACCTCGGTCGCGTGCTGATGTCGAACGTCGTCGCGCGCCTGTCGGAAACACCCGGCGAAATCCGCTGGGCCGGGCGCGCGCACGGCGCGGACACGGCGGAGGTGCTGGCGGAGATCGGGATCGACGCCGACCGGCTGCAAGCACTCCGGGCGGCAGGAGCGGCATGACGCCACTGACGTGGCTCTATGTCCCGGCCGACCGCCCCGACCGAGTCGCGAAGGCGCTCGCATCGGGTGCTCATGCGGTGATCGTCGACCTCGAGGACGCGGTCGCGCCGGCTGCCAAAGAGGCGGCGCGCGCCGGCCTTGCGGGGCTCTTCGCAACCAGGCCGCCCGTTCGTGTCTTCGTTCGCGTCAACGGCATCGAGACGCAGTGGGGCGAGGACGACCTGCGCGCTGCTGCGGCGCTCCCCGTGCACGGCGTGACGCTGCCGAAGACCGAGCATGCACGCGACACGGTCGCGGCACTCGGTCTGCTCGGGTGCAAGCTTGCGCTGCACTGCCTGATCGAGAGTGCACTTGGCGTGGAGCACGCATTCGAGATCGCATCGAGTCCCGACGTGCACGGCATCTCGCTGGGCGAGGCCGACCTTCGCGCGCAGACTGGCGCAGGCGAGGCCGGGCTCGACTGGGCTCGCAGCAGGGTGATCAACGCCTCGGTCGCGGCCGGCCTGGGGCGCCCCCCACAGTCGGTCTACCCCCATGTCGCGGATCTCGACGGCCTCGCCGCGTCCTGCGCGCACGGACGCGAGCTCGGCTTTCTCGGCAGAACGGCGATCCACCCGCAGCAGCTGCCGGTGATCGAGGCGGCCTACCTTCCGACCGAGGGCGAGGCGAGTGCGGCCCGCGAAGTCGTCGCCGCAGCTGCCGAGCACGGCCCGGGCGGTTTTGCGGCCGGCGGGCGGTTCATCGATGCGCCGATCGTCGCGGCCGCCGAGCAGATCGTGGCACTCGCCGAGCGCTACGGCACGCGCGGCACGTGAGGTCGCTCCTGCTCGTCCACGGCGCAGGCAGTGGGCCATGGGCGTTCGGCGGCTGGGAAGACACGTTTCCAGGCGCGCAGGTCGTCGCAGTCGACCTGCAGGCCGGGCTCGACGTCGCACACGCCTCGATCGACGACTATGCGGACGCCGTGATGCGCGCCGCAGCTGGGCTGCCGCGTCCCCTCGCGCTCGTCGGCTGGAGCCTCGGTGGCCTCGTTGCGATGGTCGCGGCGCACCGAATCGAGCCCGAGGCACTCGTGCTGCTCGACGCGAGCCCGCCGCTCGAAGTCCAGGGCCTGCGCGACGTCGAGCCGCAAGTCGGCACCTTCGATCCCGTCGAACATGGAGCGCGGCCGCCAGAGGGGATGCGCCACCGCCGCGAGTCGTCGTTTGCGATGGGGCAACGCGACCGCGGCGTCTCGGTACCACCGCTTGCAACCGGCACGCGCGTGCTCGTCGTCTACGGCGCCGCGCTGAAGCACGACCGTGGACCGATGCTCGCGGCGTACCTCGCCGCCGACGAGCTCGACGCCGGCGACGTGACGCACTGGGACCTGGTGCGAAGCACCGCCCTCCGCGAGCGGATCGCGGCCTGGCTGCGCTAGCCATCTAGCCCGCCGGCTCCTCCTCGAGATCCTCGCGCAGGAGCGCGTACTGCACCGCGTCCTGCCACTCTCCGTGCCGCAGGTACGCCTGCCGCTTCACACCCTCGCGGACGTAGCCGACCCGCTCCGAGTGCCTGATCGCCCGCTCGTTGAAGCCGAACACGGCGAGCTCGAGCCGGTGAAAGCCGAGCTCGTCAAGGAGGTAGCGCTGAAGCGCGCGCGCGGCCTCGTCGGCGATGCCACGGCCGCGGAAGGCGGGATGCACCGCAAGGCCGCCGAGATGCGCGATGCGGTTCGCCTCGCTCGTCTCGTCGAACGCAAGTGCACCGGCACGCTCGCCGTCGACCTCGATGATCAGCCGCCCCGTCTTCGCGGGCTCGCGCAGCGAGCGTTCGACCTCAGCGCCGACCGTCGCTGCGTCGCGCGAGTTCCGGGCGCCGAGGAACGGCTCGGTCTCCTCATCGGTGTAGAGCTCCACGAGCCAGTCGACGTCTCCGGCCGTCGCACGCCGAAGCGTGATCACGGCTCGGACGGTGCTGCGGCAAGGCGTGGCGCGGCTGCCGTCGTCCCTGCCCCGCGGGGAAGGCGGGTGCCGAGCGCAACGCCGGCGAAGATCAGCACCAGACCGGCGATCGCCGCGAGGCCGATCCCCTCGCCAAGGAAGAGCGCGCCGTAGGCGAGCGCGACGGGTGGCACGAGGTAGGTGACGAGCGAGGCATACGCGGCGCCCGCGCCGCCGATGATGGTGAAGAACAGAAGGTACGCTGCCGCCGTCCCGATCACGCCGAGCACGATCACCGACGCGATCGGCTTCCAGCCCGGCAGGTGGCTCGGGGCCTGGGCGACTCCGAATGGCATGACGACGACCGCGGCGATCACCGACGTGCCGAGCGCGATCACCTGCGGCCGCGTCTCGGTGAGGTAGTGGCGGGTGAGCAGCCCGCCCACCGCATAGCAACCCGCCATCCCGACCACTGCGACGGCGCCGAGGATCTTTCCTTGCGGCTGTGCGCCGACGAGCAGCGCGACACCGACGAACCCGACCCCCACCCCGGCGAGCCGCCGGCCGGTCACCCGCTGGTCGTGGAAGAAGCCGAACGCGAGCAGCGCGTTGAAGATCGGCACGGAGGCCTGGATGATCGACGCGAGCCCGGAGTCGATCCGGGTCTCACCCCATGAAAGCAGCCAGAACGGAACGGCGGTGTTCAGGAGCCCCACGACGGCGAGGGCCGGCCAGTGCGCACGCAGCTCGTTGAGTGCGGTGCGGGTGCCGACGAGCAGCGGGACGACGACCGCCAGGGTGACCGCGGCCAGGCCGAGGCGTCCGAGGATGAGAGTCGCGGGTGTGAGGTCGCGCACCGCGATCTTGATGAACATGAACGAGCTGCCCCAGATGAGGGCGAGCGCGACCAGCATGAGCCCGTAGCGACGGTTCATCTCGACCCCTTAGAAGCTCTCACAGAATGAGCGTTGTGTCGCCCGGCGGCGCTCGGCGGCGCGCTGCTGCGTTCTCGGTCGACCCGATAGAACACCGCTATCGGGTCTCCCTGCGTCCTTGCATCGCACTCGCCGATCACACCCGGATCGACGAACGACATCCTGTGAGAACTTCTAACTCCCCGCTGACCCGCCATGTGAGATGCCAACGTCAGAGGGGCGTGGCGAATTTCACGCCTCGACCGCTGGTCGCCTGGCGCATCGCCTCGAACTCCGGCTCGTAGACGTGTGCCGACTTCGCGTGAATCACGAGCCGGCCGACTGGAAGCCGGGTCTCCGCTGCGACCTCATGCTGCAACCGCGCCAGTTCGACGAGGTTCCCGTATGCCTTCTTGCCGAAATCGAGCGAGTGCGCGTAGACCACGAGCTCGAGCGCATCGCTGGCACGCCAGAAATCGAGCAGCGAGACGCACGGGATATAGGAGGTATCGGTGAGGGGCTGGAAGGTCGTGATCGTGGCCGAGCGGGTCTCCGGGTCCAAGCGCAGGCGCTCGATCACCCATGCGACCTGGTCAAGCCCGTCGTAGTCACGCAGCCGTCGCGCGTAGGATCGCGCCCCGCCCAGCTCGGGCACGTCGTCCGGCTCCGTGAAATTCCGGTGCATCCAGTCGAGCCAGTCCGGGTCGGCGAGCGACGCGATCACCGCGTCCTCCGGGTTGGGCTCGTCGACCGACACGGTCACGAGCGCGAGCTCCTTCGTCGCCGCCCCGTCGTAGGCCGTATCGCCGCCGTCCGCGAGGATCCGGCGGGCGACCTCGAGCCACGCCCGCCCCAACGTCGGCTCCGAGACGATGATCATCGAGGTCATCCTAGAGGCCGGATACCATTGCCTCCTGAGCTCGGTCGCCCAGCAGCCACTTCACCGCGCTCTCGGTCTGACCGACGGAGAGCTCGACCGTATCCAGGGACTGCTCAGCCGTGAACCGAACGATTTCGAGCTCGCGGTCTTCTCGCTTCTCTGGTCGGAGCACTGCGGCTACAAGCACTCGGCCCGCCTCCTGAAGCGGCTGCCGTCGGGCGGCGAGCGCGTGCTGCAAGGCCCCGGCGAGAACGCCGGCGTGATCGACCTCGGTGGCGGCGTCGCAATCGCGTTCAAGGCCGAGTCGCACAACCACCCGTCGGCCGTCGAGCCGTTTCAGGGCGCGGCGACGGGCGTCGGCGGGATCCTGCGCGACATCGTCGCGATGGGCGCGCGCCCGATCGCGCTTCTCGACGGCCTGCGCTTCGGGGCACCCGACTGGCACTTCAAGCGGGCTGTCGCCGGCATCGGCCACTACGGCAACTGCGTCGGAGTGCCCAACGTCGCCGGCGAGTGTGGATTCGACGACGCCTACGCGGCAAACCCGCTCGTGAACGCCATGTGTGTCGGTCTCCTGCCGACCGAGCGTGTTCTCTCTGCGAAGGCGCAGGGCGTCGGCAATGCGCTCGTCCTCTACGGCGCGCTGACCGGGCGCGACGGGATTGGGGGCGCGTCGGTGCTCGCCTCCCAGGATCTCGAAGGCTCCGACGAGAAGCGCCCGTCCGTGCAGATCGGCGATCCGTTCCGCGGAAAGGCACTGATCGAGGTGTCCCTCGAGCTCGTCGAGCGCGACCTCGTGCGGTCGCTGCAGGACTGCGGCGCAGCCGGGCTCGCCTCGTCGCTCAGCGAGATGGCGCGCGACGGTATGGGCGTGGATGTGCACCTCGACCGCGTGCCGGTGCGCGAGGACGACATGGAGCCGTGGGAGATCATGATCTCCGAGTCGCAGGAGCGCATGGTCGCGGTCGTCGCCCCGGAGCAGGTGGCCACCGTTCGCGCGGTGTGCGAGCGCTGGGAGCTGCCGTGCACGGTGATCGGCGACGTGACCGACCACGGCGACCTGAGGGCGTTCGACGGCGACGAGGTCGTCGGCTCGATCCCTGCCGGATTCCTCACCGAGGAGTGCCCGCGCTACGACGTCGTGCGCACCCCGCGCGCCGTCGAGCCCGCGCCGGTCGACCCGGTGAACGACGAGCCGAAGGACTGGATCTTCGAGCAGTACGACCACCTGGTCGGATCGCGCACCGTGCGTCGCCCCGGGCTTGACGCGGCCGTCCTGCGCGTCGACGGAACACGCGGGATCGCGGTGTCACTGGACGGGCCGCCGCTCGGTTGTCGCAATCCGCTGGAGGCCGGTTGGCGCGCCGTAATGGAGGCGGCGATGAACGTCGCGTGCGCAGGCGGCGAGCCGCTGGCGCTCACCGACTGCCTGAACTTCGGCAACCCCGAGAAGCCCGAGATCGGCTGGGAGCTCGAGCAGGCGATCGAGGGCATCTCACGTGCTGCGGAATCACTCGGCATCCCTGTGGTCTCGGGAAATGTCTCGCTCTACAACGAGACCGGCGGCGCGCCGATCCCGCCGACCCCGTTCGTCGGCTGCGTCGGGCTCGTACGTGACGTCACGCAGATCCCCGACCGCTGGCAGCCCGGCGACACCGTGTACCTCCTGCGCGGCTTCGGCCACGGGCTCGTCGAGTTCGTCTGGCGTCACACGCATCTGTTCTCCCTCGCGCACGACGTCTCGGACGGGGGCCTTGCCCTCGCGCTGGCCGAGGCGGCGCGCTGGTCCGCGACGGCACCTCTCTCGACCGATGTCGAAGCGAGCCAAGGCGTCGTCGTCGCGTGCGCCGAGCCGCCGCCGTGGGACGACGTCGTGGAGCTCGGGAGCGTGGCCTAGATGTGCGGCGTCTTCGGACTGCGCGCGCCTTCGCGCGACGTCGCCCGCCTCACATATTTCGGGCTGTACGCACTGCAGCACCGCGGCCAGGAGTCGGCAGGGATCGCCGTGTGCGAAGACGGCCGCCTGACCGCGATGCGCGACCTCGGGCTGGTGCCGCAGGTGTTCGACGAGCGCAGTCTCTCCGGCCTGCACGGCGAGTACGCGATCGGCCACACGCGCTACTCCACGACCGGCGGCAACGCCTGGGCAAACGCGCAGCCTCTCCTCCATCACGGTCGCGTGCGCACCGTCGCGCTCGGGCACAACGGCAACCTCGTCAACGCCACCGCGTTGCGGGAAGCCGCCGGGAAGACGCTCGCCTCGAGCTCCGACTCCGAGGTGATCGCGGCGCTGATCGCTGACCATGAAGGGACGCTCGAGGAGGCAATCGCGGCGACAATGGCTCGGCTCGAAGGCGCGGCCACCGTGGTCGGACTGGCCGACGGGAAGCTCTTCGCGTTCCGCGACGCGCATGGATTCCGGCCACTCGCGCTCGGCCGGCTCGGCGACGACCCTGTCGTCGCGTCGGAGAGCTGCGCGCTCGACCTCGTAGGCGCGACGTTCGAACGCGACGTGCGCGCCGGCGAGTTGATCGTCGTCGGCGATGACGGGCTACAGTCGATCCAGGCAGTCGAACCGACCGATCACGGAGCGCTCTGCATCTTCGAGTTCTTCTACCTCGCGCGGCCCGACACGCGCCTTGCCGGCGTGGAAGTGCACGGCGCGCGGGTCCGCATGGGCGAGCGCCTCGCCGCCGAGGCGCCGGTCGAGGCAGACCTCGTGCTGCCGATCCCCGACTCCGGTACGCCGGCGGCGATCGGCTTCGCGCGCGCGACCGGCATTCCGTTCAGCGAAGGGCTGATCAAGAACCGCTACGTCGGGCGTACGTTCATCCAGCCGGAGCAAGGAATGCGCGAGCAGGGGATCCGGATGAAGTTCAACCCACTCGCGGAGGTCGAAGGCAAACGGCTGGTCGTCGTCGACGACTCGATCGTGCGCGGGTCGACGACGAGGCAGATCGTGCAGATGCTCTTCGACGCGGGAGCGGCCGAGGTGCACATCCGCATCTCCTCGCCGCCGGTCGTCTCGCCGTGTTATTACGGGATCGACCTCGCCTCCGAGGACGAGATGATCGCGGCGCACGCCTCGGTCGAGGAGGTGCGCGTGGCGATCGGCGCTACGAGCCTCGCCTACATCTCCCTCGAGGGTTTGCAGGCGGCAACGCGCCGTCCCGAGAGCGCTCTTTGCCGCGCATGCCTGACGCGCGACTACCCGACACGCGTGCCGGACGACGCGGCCAAGCACCGCTTCGAGCCGACGACCGCGTAGGGGCCGACGGAGTTACGGCGACGCAAGTGCCGGATCGACCGAGGCGCTGACCGCGCTGACCTGCGACGAATCGACGGTAGTGTCGGTGTCGTCGAACCCGAACTGCCCGCCGGGCGGGATGTCGGCGCCCGTGGACGTCACCCCGCCGCTGATCACCGTGCCCGCGCCGTCGAACAGGACATAGGTGATCTCGGTCAGATCGGTGAGCGTCTGCGTGTACGGGTTCGAGAGTTGCCCCTGGACTTCGGTCTCGCCGACGATGTTCACGAATGAACGCAGGTTCGTCACGCCGGGCAACCCGACCCCGGTCGCCTTCTGGCTCTCCTCGACGATCGCCGTGACCTGCAGCGTGGAAGGCGCCGCATTCTCGAGCGCCGTGCTGCCGAAGCCGCCGTAGTAGAACGTCGTGCCGGCCGGGATCCGGTCGATCGTGTTCACCTCGGTGTCGACGATCTTGCCGCTCGCGTCGACGAAGTTGGCAGTGACCTGGACCTGCAGTGCGTCGGATGCCCCCGAGGTCTCGCGCAAGATGACGCCGTAGTTCATCTCGCGGTCGACATCGGTGGTCGTGATGCTAAAGCCCAGCTTCCCGACCGAGACCGCGGCGGGAGCGACCACGGGAGTCTTCGCGCGGACGACGAGCGCCGTCGTCGCACGCCCGGACGGCGTGCACGTGACGGTGACGGTTGCTCTGCCCGACCGTGCGGACTGGGCGAGCGTCCAGTGCAGCGTCGCCCGCTTCGCGCGCACGACCGCGGAGGCTGCGGTCGAACGCGTTCCGACATGCAGCACACCAAGGCATTTCTTGGCCGTGCCGTGAATCGCGACGACGACCGTGACCCGCGAGCCGGGTAGCGCGGAGGCGGTGTGCGAGACCACGACGACCGAGCGAGCGGCACCGCGAGCGGGCGAAACGGACGCTGCCGCGCATAGGACGAGCAGCCCTGCCAAGAAGCCACCCACGATGTTCCGGCGAGACACGTTCCGGACTATAGGGACGGTGCGCGACTGCGCCCGCTCACGAGCCGAGCCCGGCGGCGCGGCCATAGCGAACCGCGCGCTTCACCTGGCGCGGATCGAGCCCCTGCTCGAGGAGCTGCTGGCGGAGCTCGCTTTCGGACGCCAGCCGTAAGAAGAGCCAGACGAGGACGGCGAGAGTGACGATCGAGCCCTCGGCCATCATCACGATGCCACCGAGGTTCAGATCGTGCACCGGGGTGATGCCCCACTCCGGCCGGTGCCGGTAGACGGTGTAGAACGCCGTGTTCGACCAGATGAAGATGTTGCCGAGCACGGTCTCGATCAGCCGGACGGCGAAGATGTAGCCGATCTTCACGCCGGTGCCGAACCACGCCGGCGCGGGCAGCGTCTCGACGACGGGCTCCCAGATGAGACACCCGCACGTGAAGAAGAGGAAGTGCTCGAAGGCGTGGACAGGCGCGTGGTGCAGCGCGGCGTCGTAGAGATACGGGATGTGCCAGAGGTAGAGGTCGGCCGCCCAGAGCGGCAACGCGATGTATGGATGCGAGAGCACGCGCAGCCGCTCGACAAGCTTGAACTTCAATACGGGACGGAGCAGCGGCCCGGTCAAGCCGACGACGAAACAGAGTGGCGCGAGGTCGCCGAGGATGACGTGCTGCAGCATGTGCAGGAAGAAGAAGTGCTCCTCGCCGAGATGATCGATCGGCGAGTTGAGCGCCAGCACGACGAGCGCGATGCCGGCCCAGAAGCTCAGCTGCCGGACGCGCGAGACCGGCTGTCCCCGGCGGGCGAGCGACCGCGTGCGCCGGACGTAGATGAGCGCAGCGAGCACGGTCGGAATCGTCTGGAGCGGTTCGAAGCTCCACGGGGTAAGCAGCGACGGCGTCAGCACGTAGCTGGAAAGCTATCGACGTGCAGTTCTTCCACTACCACCTGGTCACCTCGCAGCTCCGAGACGTCGAGGCCCGCTATGTCGGCAGGCTCGGCTTCACACTCGTCGCGCGCTACGGGCGCATCGGCGACGAGCACCTGACCGTCGAGGCGGGAGTCCCATGGGAGAAGCTCGATCGCGACGGCTTCAAGCTCCGGCTCTCGGAGCTCGAGCGGGGCATGGTGAACGTTGTCGTGCAGCCGGGCCACTGGGAGATCCCGCGGGTCGACCACATCGGTGTGGCGCTCGACGAGGATGAATTCGCTGCTGTTCTCGGGCGCGCGTCGGAGTCGAATCTGCGCGTGCAGGAGCACGGCGGCCGCCGCACGTTCATCGCGACGAACGCCGGTTACCGCCTGGAGGTTCATCCGCCGCGCGACTGGATCGAGGAGCTACTCGAGGAGCACAGCGAGTTTCGCCTCGCCGAGCTCCAGCTGCGCGCCGACGATCCGCAGACGAAGGCGAGCGCGCTGGCCGACATCCTCGGCCTCACGAAGGAGGGCTCGAGCGTCGCAGTCGGCGACACGGTGGTCTCGTTCCTGCCGGACGGCCCCGAGGGCCGACCCGAGCTGTACGGCGAGCGCTTCGCGTAGCGCGTTCACATCGGGCGTGAGGACGCTCGCCCAAGCGACTCTCCCGCAACCTGGTTTCGCTCTCTGAACCAGGTTGCTGAGTTTCGGCGCTCGTGGAGCTTCCAAGGAAACTCATGATTCTGGTTGAAAGGCAAACCAGGATCGAAGCTCAGGGGTCACCGCGCAACCCTCGCGCATGCGAGTCCTGGCGATTCGCGTCATCGTCGATCAAGCTCAGGTCACGATGTCCAGAACTCGCGCCACCGTGTTGCTCGCGATCTTCGCCGTTCTTCCTGCCGCCGGAGCGGGCGTAGCCGATCGTAGTGTCGGCGTCGGCGTCCTGGCCTTCCTGGCCATCACCGTCGGCGGATCGGGCATGGCCTGGGCAGTGAACCACTCGCGCACTCGAAGTTCTTGACTCCTCGCTCAGGGTCTTGCTGAACGCTCGCCCATGCGAGGGAGTTTCGTCAGAGACCAGTGGCGAGGCGCGAGCCGCCGGCGTTTGGGCGCGAAGCGGCGAAGAGGTATCGATTGATGCTGAAGAAGTACCGCCCCTCGTGCTGCAGCTCTGTGAGGTCGTTGAGCCATTTGGTTGCCTCGTCTTCTGAGACGCCTCCGCGCCCGGGCACGAATGCGGCGATGAGCGAGGCGATGTTGTAGCTGAAGCTCGTGGCGTCGTACACCGTGTTGAGTATCGGGACGATCCGGATTTCTCTGACCTCGAACCCGGCCCCGCGGAGGCGGGGCGCCAGCGAACGCGGAAGGTAGGGGTCTGGCAGGTGCTCGTTCCACGCAGCCGCGATCCGAGCAGCGCGGTGGCGATCCATAGCCGCCCAGACGAGCGAGTCCCAATCGGTGTCGATGATCACGATTCGTCCGCCGGGTCGCAGGACGCGGACTAGTTGCTTGAGCGCGGCATCCGGGTCGGCGAGGTACTCGATGACCTGCATCGATACTGCGGCGTCGAAGGTGGCGTCTGCAAATGCAAGCGCGTTCGCGTCGCCCTCCAAGATGTCGACCCGGTCGCCGAGTCCCGCGGCCGCGATCCGCGTTGAGGCGATCAAGTTCATGTCAGAGCTGATGTCTACTCCGACGATCCGACCGGTTGCGCCGACCTCCTGCGCGAGCTCACAGGCGAGGAACCCGGGGCCTGAACCAAGATCGAGGATCGATTCGCCGGCTGATGCCCGGAGCGAGCGTCGCAACTCCTCGCGCTGAACGACCATGTCGGTCGTCGCGTACGCCTGCTCGAGCTGCGCGGCTGCCCTGTTGTCGTACGGCATCCCGGCCATCACCGACCGAATCCTCTCAGGGTGTCTTGGTGAACGCTGGCGCAGTCGACGTTCACTGTTCTGCGAGCCGCCTGCGTCCCTCAGGGGTCTACGCCGTCATGCCTGGTCCCGGCCGGACGTCGATCCAGCACCCATCTGATCTGGTCCTCAGACTCCGCTGCGGTGCGCTCTACCGTTGGTGGGGCGGCGGAGGCTCACTCAGCTCGACCGGCGGCCGGTACGGCCGGGCGCGGCCGTAGACTCCTCGCTCTGGGGAGCACGGACAGGAGCTACGAAGCAACCGGAGTCTCGCTGGCGACAGCGGGCTCCGTTGTCGAGCGCCTGCGCGCGGCGGTTGAATCGACGGGCGCGACCGGGTTTGGCGCCTTCGCCGGCCTGCACCCGCTTGACGACCGGAGCCTGCTCGCCGCATCGACGGACGGCGTCGGGACGAAGCTGATGCTGGCGCGGGCGCGGGGCCGCCTGCGCGACTGCGGCGCCGATCTCGCCGCCCATTGCATCAACGATGTCCTCACCTGCGGAGCCACGCCACTGATGCTGCTCGACTATGTCGCGGCGAACGAGATCGACCTCGAGGAGGTCGCTGCGCTCGTCGAAGGCGCGGCCGCAGTGTGCCGCGAGGCGGGGGTCGCGCTCGTCGGCGGCGAGACTGCCGAACTGCCAGGCATCTATGCCGAGGGCGAGCTCGACTTCGCCGGCACGTGTGTCGGTGTGGTCGCGCGCGCCGACCTGATCGACGGCTCAACCGTCGAGGCGGGCGACATCGTGATCGGCTTCGCCTCGGCGGGTGTTCACGCGAACGGATTCACACTCGTGCGCCGCGTGCTCGAAGACGACGACTACGACGGAGACGACCTGCTCGCGCCGACGCGGCTCTACCTCGATGTCGCGCAAGCACTCCGCGGCCGCGCAAAAGCATTCGCGCACGTCACCGGCGGCGGCATCCTCGGCAACCTGGAACGAGTGCTGCCCGAAGGACGCAGCGCGGAGCTCGACTGGGACTCCTGGGGACGCCCGCCGGTCTTCGCGTGGCTCGCGCGTCACGTGTCCGAAGACGAGCTGCGCCGCGTATTCAATCTCGGAATCGGCTGGTGTGCGGTCGTCGCCGAGCCACAGCCAAGCGAGACCGTGATCGGGCGGATCGTGTGATCGGCGTTCTCGTCTCGGGCCAGGGCACGAACCTCCAGGCGCTCCTCGACAACGGCCTGCCCGTCGTCGCGGTCGCGTCGAATCGCAAGGAGGCCCACGCGCTGCAACGGGCGCGCGAGGCGGGCATTCCGGTGGCGACGTTCTCGCTTGACTGCCACGCCGACCGCACCGAGCGCGACCTCGTGATGGCGACGTGGCTCGAGGAGCACGGCGTCGAGCTCGTCGTGCTCGCCGGGTACATGCACCTGCTGACCAAGCCGTTCCTCGACCGCTTCCCCCACCGAATCGTGAATGTGCACCCGTCACTGTTGCCGGCGTTTCCGGGCGCGAACGCGATCGACGACGCGCTCGCAGCGGGAGTCGCAACCACCGGCGTCACGGTGCATTACGTCGACGAGGGTCTCGATACAGGCGAGGTGATCGGGCAGGAGCCTGTGCCGGTCGAGCCCACTGAGTCGCTCGTCGCTCGCATCCACGCCGTCGAGCACGAGCTCCTTCCCAGGGTGGTGAGAGAGCTGTGCCTCGCGCCCTGATCAGCGTCTGGGACAAGGAGGGCATCGACGAATTCGCCGCCGCACTCAGCGCCCTCGGCTGGGAGCTTGTCTCGTCGGGCGGAACCGCGACCTTCCTCGAGCAACAGGGCCTCGTCGTGACGCGCGTCGAGGACGTCACCCAAGCGCCGGAGATGCTCGGCGGGCGCGTCAAGACACTCCACCCCCGCATCCACGCCGGCATCCTCGCGCGACGCGACGTGCCGGAGGACCTCGAGACGCTCGCGCATCACGAGATCGAGCTGTTCGATCTCGTGTGCGTGAGCCTCTATCCCTTCTCGTCGGTGGCCGGACGTCGTGGGGCGACCGAGCCCGAGATCGTGGAGATGATCGACGTCGGCGGCCCTTCGATGCTCAGGGCTGCGGCAAAGAACTTCCCGCATGTCGCGGCCGTCTCGCGCCCAGAGCAATACGAATTCGTCCTGCGCGACCTGCGAGAAACAGGCGAAGTGACACTCGAGACACGGCGCCGCCTCGCAGCCGAGGCATTCGCGACGACCGCCGCGTACGAGGCTGCAATCGCGAACTGGTTCGGCGAGACAGAGCCGTTCCCGGAGCAGCTGACACTCACGTTCCACAAGGTGAGTGGCCTCTCGTACGGCGAGAACCCCCATCAGGCGGCGGCCTACTACCGTGAGGCCGGCGCACGCCGCCATCTGCTGTCGCAGGTCGAGCAGCTCGGGGGCAAGGAGCTCTCGTACAACAACCTTGTCGACCTCGAGGGCGCGCGGCGCGTCAGCCGCGAGTTCACACTGCCGGCTGTCGTGATCGTGAAGCACGCGAATCCATGCGGAGTCGCGGTCGCCGCGACGATCGAGGAGGCGTGGGAGCGGTCGCTCGCAGCCGACCCCGTGTCAGCCTTCGGCTGCGTTGCCATCCTCAACCGCCCGGTCACCGCCGAGCTCGGCCGGCGGATCGCCGAGCACTTCGTCGAGGTACTACTCGCCCCCGAGTACGAGGCCGCCGCCGTCGAAGCGCTGGGAGCGAAGAAGAACCTCCGCATCCTCGTCGACCACGAACGCCGCTCGGAGACGCCCGGCGAGCGCGACTACAAACGCGTGCTCGGCGGCCTGCTGGTGCAGGAACGCGACTCGGACATCGCCGATCGCGAGACCATGGAGATCGTGTGCGGAGCGCTCGACGAGGCGCAGTGGGGTGACCTTCTCTTTGCCTGGCGCGTGTGCAAGCACGTGTCGTCCAACGCGATCGTGCTGGCCCGGGATCTCCAGACGATCGGCGTCGGCGCGGGCCAGATGAGCCGTGTTGACTCCGTGCGGATCGCGCTCGAGAAGGCCCGCGAGCACGGACATGAGCTACGCGGCTCGGTGCTGGCGAGCGATGCGTTCTTCCCGTTCGCCGACGGCCCGCAGCTTGCGCTCGACGCCGGTGTTGCAGCGATCATCCAGCCCGGAGGCTCGCGCCGCGACGACGAGGTCATCGCCGCGGTGAACGCCGCGGGCGCCGCCATGGTCCTCACCGGCCGCCGCCACTTCCGCCACTGAGTCCGGGAACCAGGTTCGTTCGAACCAGGTTCGTTCTTAACCTGGTTTCATGAGTTTGGGTTTTCGGCGCCGGCTCGAACTCATCAACCTGGTTCAACCCCAAACCAGGTCGGGGTTGCCGCGATGGAATAGCATCGGCCGGGGTCACGTTCGACCGCGGGATAAACCGACTTGAGAGGGAGCCGAACACATGCCTGAGCCGGATCCGCTGCGCTGGAAGGCGCTTGCCATCGTCTGCGCTGCGTTTTTCATGACCGTCCTCGACGTGTCGATCGTCAACGTGGCGCTACCCTCCATCGGCAAGGCGCTCCACTTCACCGAGAGCAACCTGCAGTGGGTGATCACCGCGTACGCGATCACCTTCGGCGGCTTCCTCCTGCTCGGCGGCCGCGCAGCAGACCTTCTCGGTCGCCGCCGCGTGTTCTACGTCGGTGTCGCCGTGTTCACGATCGCCTCGTTCCTCTGCGGACTCGCGTGGTCGGAAGGCGTGCTCATCGGCGCGCGCGCGTTGCAGGGACTCGGTGCCGCGATCATCTCGCCCGCGGCGCTCTCGATCATCACGACGATGTTCGACGAGGGGCCCGAGCGCAACAAGGCGCTCGGTATCTGGGGCGCGATCGGCGGCTCGGGCGCAGCGGTGGGCGTGCTCGCCGGCGGACTGCTGACCAAGTACCTCGGCTGGGAGTGGATCTTCTTCGTCAACGTCCCTGTCGGCGCGCTCGCGCTGGCGCTCGCTCCGCGCTTCGTTCGCGAGAGCCGCTCCGACCGCGAGACGACCCAGGACATCGGCGGCGCGATCACGGTGACGGGCGGTCTTGCGCTCCTCGTCTACGCCGTGTCGAACGCCCCCTCGCACGGGTGGTCGTCGACCTGGACGATCACGCGACTCGCGATCGCAGTCGCACTCCTGATCGCATTCCTCGTCATCGAGTCGCGTGCGAAGGATCCGCTCATGCCGTTCCGCATCTTCCGGGTGAGCACGGTGGCGGGCGCCAACGTGGCCGGCCTGCTGCTCGGCATCGTCGTGTTCTCGAACTTCTTCCTCCTCACGCTCTACGTGCAGAAGGTGCTCGGCTGGTCGGCGCTGAAGACGGGGATCACCTTCGTCGCGACCGCCGGGACGGCGATCCTCTGGGCCGGCGTTGCCCAGGCGCTCGTGACACGCATCGGCGCGAAGACGGTGATGGCGATTGGCTTCGTCGCGATGATCGCTGGGATGCTCTGGTACACACAGATTCCGGTGCACGCGTCGTACTGGTCCGATCTGCTGCCGGGCTACCTGCTGGTCGGCTTCGCGCTGCCGTTCTGCTTCATCCCGGTGTCGATCGCCGCCCTCGCAGGAGTCGAGGCGCACGAGGCCGGGCTTGCGTCGGGGCTGATCAACACCGCGCAGCAGATCGGTGGCGCGATCGGCGTCGCCGTGACCTCATCCGTCTCGATCACCCACTTCAACCACCAGCTCAAGTCGGGCGCCTCGTTCCAGAGCGCGTTCACGAGCGGCTCGCAGTGGGCGTTCTGGGTGACGGTCGGCGTCGCGATCGTCGGGCTCGTCGCAACGCTCGTGCTCGTACGGCCGGCCGAGTTGACGACGGTCGAGGGCGCGGCGGTGGCGGCGTAACCCGTGCCCGAGCGGTACCCCACCATTCTCGACCTCGTCGGCGACACGCCGATCGTGCGGCTCGACCGCATCTCGCAGGACGTGCCGGGAGCGATCCTCGCGAAGCTCGAGTTCATGAACCCGGGCGGCTCGAACAAGGACCGCATCGGGCTCGCGATGATCGAGGCGGCCGAGCGCGACGGCAAGCTTCGGCCCGGCGGCACGATCGTCGAGCCCACTTCCGGCAACACGGGTGTCGGGCTCGCGATCGCTGCGGCGCAGAAGGGGTACCGCTGCATCTTCGTGATGCCCGACAAGATGAGCCAGGAGAAGATCGCGATGCTGCGCGGTTACGGCGCGGAGGTCGTGATTACGCCGACAGCCGTCGACCACGACTCGCCCGAGTCGTACTACTCGGTGTCGTCGCGGCTGGCGGAGGAGATTCCCGGCGGCTTTAAGCCCGACCAGTACTCGAACATGTCGAACCCCGAAGCGCACTACCTGACGACCGGCCCCGAAATCTGGGAGCAGACGGGCGGCGAGATCGACGCGATCGTCATCTCGGTCGGCACCGGCGGCACGATCAGCGGCGTCGGCCGCTACTTCAAGGAGCGCAAGCCCGAGGTACAGATCGTCGGCGTCGATCCCGAGGGCTCGATCTACACGGCGAAGGACGAGCGCGACCTGCACCCGTACTTCGTCGAGGGCATCGGAAAGGACACATGGCCCGAGACGATGGACCCCGACATCGTCGACACGTGGGTCCGGGTGTCGGACGGCGAGTCCTTCATCAACGCTCGCAGAATGGCACGCGAGGAGGGACTGCTCGTCGGCGGATCGTCGGGCTCGACGATCGCCGGAGCGCTCGAGTACGCAGCCGCGCTCGGCCCCGGCTCACGCGTTCTGACGATCCTGCCGGACTCGGGACGCTCGTACCTCTCGAAGTTCCTCGACGACAACTGGATGATCGAGCACGGCTTCCTCGAGCGCTCCGCACCCGCGCCCACCGTGCGCGAGCTGCTGGCAGCGAAGCCCGGAGAGACGCCGCCGTTCGTGACGATCTCCGCGCACCAGAAGGTCTCCGAGGCGATCAGCGTGATGGAGCGCTATTCGATCTCGCAGCTACCGGTGGTCCGTGACGGAGACATGTCGGATCTCACGGACGTGATCGGCTCGCTACAGG
>JBAQHS010000262.1:0-16141 GCA_049288455.1 Gaiellaceae bacterium
GGCCGAGGCGGACCTGATCGCAGGCGGCGAGGAACCGGTCGCCGAGCCCGACGCAGTCGCCGACGGCGACACGGCCGAGCCTGCCGCGGACGCGGATGCGCCCGCGGACGACCCCGCCTAGCGCCACGCTTCCTGACTCGTTCGTCCACAGGCTCTCCACGGGCCTGTGGACGACTGCCCACCGGCTGTCCACAGGCGCCTGAGACCTGTGGATCTCGGTCGAAATCTCCCGCAAATACCGTCCGTTCTGTCCACTATCGGCAGGCGAACACCTGTTCTATAATCCCTGCATGCGGCGCCCCTCTGACAGTCCACGGCCGGTTACCCACACCCCTTCCGGTGAGCGCGAAAGCCGGGTTCACTACCCGCAGATGGCCACCTCCCCAGCCCCGGCTCTGATGACCGCCCCGGTCCCGCCGCAGAACCTCGACGCCGAGGAGTCCGTCCTCGGCGCCATGATGCTCTCGCCGCTGGCGATCGGGGCGGTCACGGAGTCGACGAACATCAGCGCGGCCGACTTCTACCGCGAGAGTCACGGGCACATCTACAAGGCCATCCTCGCGCTGTATGCAAAGGGCGAGCCGGTCGATGCGATCACGGTGGTCGACGAGCTCGACCGGGCGGGAACGCTCGATTCGGTTGGTGGCGCAGAGCGCGTGCACGAGCTCGCTGCGCTCGTTCCGGCGGCCTCGAACGCGTCGCATTACGCGCGCATCGTCAGCGAGATGGCGACGCTGCGCGGGCTCATTCGTGCCGGCAACGACATCGCGCGGCTCGGGTTCGACCGGCCGGGCGAGACGATCGAGCTCGTCGATCGCGCCGAGAAGATCGTGTTCGACCTCTCGCAGCAGCGCGTCACGACGGAGTTCGCGCACATCGACGATCTGTTGAAGGAATCGTTCGAGACGATCACAAAGCTGTACGAGGCAGGCAGCGACATCACCGGCACGGCGTCGGGCTTCCGCGACCTCGACCGCCTGACGGCCGGGTTCCAACCGGGCAACCTGATCATCATCGCGGCGCGCCCGTCGATGGGGAAGTCGGCGCTCGCGCTCGGCATGGCAGCGAACCTCGCGGTGCGGCACGAGCGCCCGGTCGCGTTGTTCACACTCGAGATGTCGAAGTCCGAGGTGACGCAACGGCTGATGTGCTCCGAAGGCAAGGTCGAGTCGCAACGGCTCCGTACGGGCAAGCTCGCCGTCGACGACTGGCCTCGCCTCACCGCCGCGTGCGACAAGCTCGCGAAGGCGCCGATCTACGTCGACGACACCGGCTCGATCACGATGATGGAGATCCGCTCGAAGCTGCGGCGACTGAAGCTGCGCGAGCCGAACCTCGGCCTCGTGATCGTCGACTACCTGCAGCTGATGACGAGCGGCCAATCAGTCGAGAACCGCGTGCAGGAGGTGTCGCAGATCTCGCGCTCTCTGAAGGTGCTCGCGCGCGACCTCGAGGTGCCGATCATCGCGCTGTCGCAGCTCTCGCGCGCGGTCGAGCAACGCCACGACAAGCGCCCGATCCTCTCCGACCTGCGCGAATCGGGCTCGATCGAGCAGGACGCCGACCTCGTCATGTTCGTCTACCGCGACGAGTACTACAACCCCGAGGAGACCGAGTCCGCCGGCATCGCCGAGCTGCTGCTGGCAAAGCACCGGAACGGCGCCACGGACGGCATCAAGCTCGCCTTCCAGAAGCGGTACGCGAAGTTCGCCGACCTGGCGGCCGCGTGAGCGCGCAGACGACCGTCTGGCTCTCACCGTCGGCGACGTCGTTCTCGTGCCTGTGCGAGCCATGCTTGGAGGCTGCGCGGCGCTCCGGTGCGCTCTTCACCGACGCGCTGGCAGATGCGAGCGTCCGGGGCTCCCTCGGGATCGAGACCGAGGTCACGGTCGCGCGCTGCGCGGCGGGGCACGAGATCGTGCTGCGTCGCGTCGAGCGGCCACCCGGCTTGCAACGCCACGACGATCGGCAGCTGCAGCTTCGATGATCGAGCGGCAGCACGTCTGGCTCGGCCCGGAGGCGACGTCCTTCGATGAACCGTGCGAGGCGTGCCTGTCGTTTCGCGAGTCGCTCGCGGCCGATACGTGCGTTGTGCACGGAACGCTCCGGCGAGACGCAGATGTCGGCTTCACGACCTGCCGGCGCGGTCACCGCATCGTCGTTCGCCGCATCGTGCGCACGCTCGCTCGCGCTGTCTAGGTCTTCCCCCTAGCGCTCGTTCTGCTTCAGGCAGGCATCGATCGCAGGTCGCACGCGTGCGCCGAGTGCGGTCACGTTGTAGTGCTGAGGCGCAGCGCCGCCACAGCCGGCGCTGCAGGCCAGCACGAAGATCAGCGCGGCGAATGTCCTCATGCTGGGAGACCATGCCAGTCGGCTCGCCTCCGAGGCTGACGTGCCCGCCAACTACACTGGCTGCCGTGCCAGCGACCGTTGTGGTCGGCGCGCAGTGGGGCGATGAAGGCAAGGGCAAGATCGTCGATCTGCTCGCCCAGGATTCGGATGTCGTCTGCCGCTACCAAGGCGGTCCGAACGCCGGGCACACAATCGTCGTCGGCGGCGAGACGTTCAAGATCCGCCAGACCCCAAGCGGCGTGATCTCGGGCAAGACGTCGGTGATCGGTGCCGGCTGCGTGGTCGATCCGCAGGTGCTGCTGGAGGAGCTCGACGACCTCGCAGCACGCGGGGTCGATCCGTCGGTCGTCGTCGTCTCGGGGAACGCGCACCTGATCATGCCGTGGCACGTCGCGATCGACCAGGCATCGGAGCGCCGCCTCGGGAAGCTGCAGATCGGAACGACGCGGAGGGGGATCGGGCCCGCGTACGCCGACAAGGCATCGCGCATCGGCATCCGCGTCCAGGACGTGCTCGACCCAAAGATCCTGCGGCAGAAGATCGAAGTCGCTCTCGCCGAGAAGAACGTGTGGCTCGAGCGCGTCTATGAGGTGGCGCCCTTCGATCTCGAAGAGATCTGGTCGCGTTATGCGGGTTATGCGGAGCGCCTCGCGCCATACGTCGGGGACGTCTCGCTGCTCGTCGACGAGGCACTGCGAGCTGGAAAGAACGTGCTTTTCGAAGGCGCGCAGGCGACGCTCCTCGACCTCGATCACGGGACGTATCCGTTCGTGACGTCGTCGAACCCGATCGCGTCGGGTGCGCCGACCGGCATCGGCATCGGGCCGACGCGCATCGACCGCGTGCTCGGCGTGTCGAAGGCGTACGTCACGCGCGTCGGTGAGGGGCCGTTTCCGTCGGAGATCGAAGGAGAGGGCCAGGCACGGCTGCGTGAGCTCGGCGGCGAGTTCGGCACGGTCACCGGCCGCGAGCGCCGGTGCGGCTGGCTCGACCTCGTCGCGCTGCGCTACGCCGTCCGGATCAATGGCATCACGTCGCTCGCGCTGACGAAGCTTGATGTCCTCTCGGAGTTTGCCGAGTTGCCGGTCTGCGTCCGCTACCGGCTCCGCGACGGCTCCGAGACCGAGCACTTCCCGGCGCATCAGTCCGACTTCCACCACGCACAGCCCGTGTGGGAAGTGCTCGAAGGCTGGCGGCGGCCGCTCGATGACGCATCGTCGCTCGACGAGTTGCCGGCTACAGCGCGTGCCTACGTCGAGTTCGTCGCGCAGGCCCTCGACGTTCCGATCGAGCTGGTCGGCGTCGGTGCGGCTCGCGAACGCGTGCTGGCGTGATCGCGTTCACGGCGTCCGCGTGGACGCAGGTGATCGTAGGCTTCTCGATCTTCGTGCCGGTGCTCGTGACGGCCGCCCTTGCGTGGTTCTTCCTCAAAGGAGCGCGCAACGATCCGGACGAGCAGTTCCGCAACCGGATCGACGCCGAGCGCCGCCGAGCAGCGACCGCCGCGAAAGCCAACCGCAGCGACGCATCCTGACCAACCGCCCCAACCGCCACGCCCTCCCGAGCCACGACCATTCGCCAAACGACGGCAACAGAAGTGTCACAAACGCTCCACAAGCCGGGCGTTCGTGGGGCGTTCGTGGTCAGACCAACGATGACGACTCTGTGACGCTTCGTCCCAGCCTCCGACCGTAGACGCGCCGTAAACCGGCGCGTCGTGTCCTGAGCGGACACGACCCTTGGTCAGACCAAAGTTGACGGAAGTGTGACAATCGATCCACAGGTCAGCGCTCGCCGCGGTCGACGTCGGCGAGTTGCTGGAGCTCTGCCTCGGTGTCGACATCAGCTACGAGCTCGGGCGCGACCTTCACCTCGACCACGTTCAGCCCATCGTAGGCTCGGTACAACGCGAGCGGGCCTTCCGCGAGGCGGCGCTCGAGGAGGGGAAGTGCGCTCTTCGCCCAGGCGCCCGGTAGCGGCCCAGTCTGCGGGACCGCCGCATCGACGCCGGCGCACGCATCGCCGAGCTGCCGCAGGACCTCGACCGTGATGCGCGGGCAGTCGACCGGGAGAAACACGACGACATCGTGCGCGGCCGCGCGGAGCCCCGCGACGACGCCGGCGATCGGCGCCCGAACCGTGGCGGCGTCGTCGATCACGTCGAACGGCAGCTCGCCCGGTTTGCCGACGACAAGCACCTCGTCACACGCTTCCGCGAGGACACGACGGCCCCGATCGACAAGCGTTTCGCCGTCGAGCAACGCGAGCGCCTTGGGCGAGCCGAAGCGGCGGCTCGCGCCACCGACCAGCAGCACACCCGTTAGCGGACGATGCGCCACGACTCGGTATAGACGTTCATCCGTCCGCCGCGAACGAACCCACACAAGGTCACGCCGCGGTCGCCCGCAAGCTCGACTGCCAGCGACGACGGCGCACCGACCGCGACGAGCAGGGGGCATCCCGCAACGGCGGCCTTCTGTACGAGCTCGAAGGACAGGCGCCCACTAACGCACACGATCGAGCGTGCGAGCGGCAACCGGCCGCCTGTGAACGCCCAGCCCACCACCTTGTCGAAAGCGTTGTGACGGCCGACGTCCTCGCGCAGACAAAGCAGCTCACCAGCCTCGTCGAAGAGCCCGGTCGCGTGTAAGCCTCCGGTCGCGGCGAAGCCTGGCTGGGCGTCGCGAAGCCGGTCCGGCAGCAAAGCGATAAGGGATGCGTCGACACAGAAGTCGCCCTCGATGCGAGGCGCCTCGACCTCGACGGCTTCGAGTGCCCCTTTGCCGCACACACCGCACGACGACGACGTGTAGAAGCTCCGGGCGAGGCGCGACGGATCGAACCCCGGCGCATCGAGCTCGATCGTGTTCGCGGCGAGGTCGGCGGACACGCGGGCGGTTCTCGGCCGCAGCCCCTCCGACAGCGCGAACCCCAATGCGAGCTCCTCGTCGTGGCCCGGCGTGCGCATCGTCACCGCGACGGGCCGGCCCGCGATCCGAATCTCGAGGGGCTCCTCGACCGCGACGACATCGGCCGTCGGGCCGTCGGGAATCCGAACAACCTCGACGCGCTGCGTCGAATACGGCGGTGCCTTCATAAGCGGAGTATCGGTCAGCCGGGGTGTCGGCGGTTGGGGCCGACAAACCCGCCGAGTAGACTCGCCGCCGTGAGGGTGCTCGTCGTCGGCTCCGGAGCACGCGAGCATGCTCTCGCGTGGCGACTCGCGCAGAGCGCGGGGCTGACGGAACTGCACGCCGCGCCCGGGAATCCCGGGATCGCGACGCTCGGACGCTGCCACCCCGTACGGGCCGACGACGGTGACGGCCTGCTCGGACTAGCGGTAACGATCGACGCCGATCTCGTCGTGATCGGCCCGGAAGGGCCGCTCGTCGCCGGAGTCGCGGACGTGCTGCGACGGAACGGCGTCGCCGTCTTCGGGCCGAGTGCGGCGGCCGCACGGATCGAAGGGTCGAAGACGTTCGCGAAGGAGATTCTGCAAGCGGCCGGCGTCCCCACGGCGGCGACACTCGCCGTTGCGCGCGCCCCATGCGTCGTCAAGGCCGACGGGCTTGCGTCCGGGAAAGGCGTCTTCGTCTGCCACACCGCGGAGGAGCTCGATGCAGCGCTCCGAGCGGTAAGGTCTTTTGGGAACGAGATCGTGATCGAGGAGCTCCTCGAGGGCGAGGAGGTCTCGCTGTTTGCGCTCTCCGACGGGAGCCAGCTCGTCTCACTCGGCGCCGCGCAGGACTTCAAGCGAATCGGGGACGGCGACATCGGCCCGAACACGGGTGGCATGGGCGCGTACGCGCCGGTGCCCTGGCTCGACGATCACGCGAACCTCGTCGAGCTGATTCACCGGCCGGTGATCGACGAGCTCGCACGGCGAGGGGCACCGTTCACCGGCTGCCTGTTCGCCGGCCTGATCCTCACCGCCGACGGGCCGAAGGTGCTGGAGTTCAATGCGCGCTTCGGCGATCCCGAGACCCAGGTTTTAATGCCACGACTCGAGGGCGACCTGCTTGCCGTACTGGCAGCGGCCGCGCGCGGCGACCTCTCGGGCCTCTCGGTCGGCACGACGAGCGAGGCGGCGGTCACCGTCGTCCTCGCCGCGCCCGATTACCCCGCTCGGAGCGACTACGCGGGGATTGCCATCGACGGCCTCGCGGAGGCCGAAGCCACAGGCGCGCTCGTCTTTCACAGCGGCACCGCAGCAAGAAACGGACGCCTCGTGACAAATGGCGGCAGAATCCTCTCGGTGACAGCTGTCGGCCCCACTCTCAGTGACGCGCGCGACCGGGCGTATCGCGCGGTCGACCTCGTCTCGTTCGAAGGCGCGCAGTTCCGAGGCGACATCGCGGCGGTGGCGGGTGCCTGACCCGCTCGTCGGGATCCTGGTTGGCTCGGAATCCGACCGGCCACGGATGCAGGCGGCCGTCGACGAGCTCGATGCCCGCGGAATCACCTGGGAGCTGGACGTCCGTTCGGCCCACCGCACGCCGGACGCGGTCGCCGAGTACGCGAAAGGCGCAGCAGCGCGCGGGGTGAAGGTGCTGATCTGCGGCGCGGGGCTCGCGGCGGCGCTCCCCGGCGTGGTCGCAGCGCACACCGAGCTGCCGGTGATCGGCGTGCCGCTGCGGTCGTCGATGTCGGTGCTCGACGGCCTCGACGCGCTCCTCTCGATCGTGCAAATGCCGCCCGGCGTGCCGGTCGCGACGGTCGGCGTCGACAATGCGAAGAACGCTGCCGTGCTCGCGGCGCGCATCCTCTCGCTGCTGCCCCCGACCTGAGCCCGTCCTCCGCGCCCAGCTCTACACTGGCCGGGTGATCGCCCGCTATTCCCGCCCGGAGATGAGCCGGATCTGGTCGGAGGAGGGCAAGCTCGCCGGCTGGCTCGAGGTGGAACTGGCCGCGCTCGAAGGCTGGGCCGAGGTGGGTGCGGTTCCGGCCGCAGATGTCGCGTCGATCCGAGCGCAGGCGGTTCCTCCGTCCGCCGAGCGTGTCGCGGAGATCGAACAGACAACCGACCACGATCTCGCGGCGTTCGTCGACGCCGTCGCCGAGCAGTTGGGCGCCGAGGGGCGGTGGGTGCATTACGGCCTGACCTCGTCGGATGTGGTCGACACCGCGCTCGCGCTGCAGATCCAGGCGGCGGGGCTTCTCATCGTGCAGGGCGTCGATCGCGCTCTTGGCGCCGTCGTGCAGCGGGCCGAGGAGCACCGCCACACGGTGTGCATCGGACGCTCGCATGGCATCCACGCCGAGCCGACCACGTTCGGGTGGAAGCTCGCCGGCTGGGCGTTCGAGCTCGACCGCGGGCGGGCCCGAATCGAACGCGCACTCGACGCCTGCCGCGTCGGCCAACTGTCCGGCACCGTCGGCACCTATGCCGCGATCGACCCCGAGGTCGAGCGGATCGCATGCGAACGGCTCGGGCTCGAGCCCGACCCGGTGTCGACTCAAGTGATTGCGCGTGACCGGCACGCCGAATTGCTGGCGGCCCTGGCGATCTGCGCGAGCTCGCTCGACCGGTTCGCGACCGAGATCCGTCATCTCGCCCGGACCGAGGTCCGCGAGGTCGAAGAGCCGTTCAAGGCCGGGATGAAGGGCTCGTCGGCGATGCCGCACAAACGAAACCCAAAGGTCGCCGAGCGCATCTCGGGGCTCGCCCGAGTCGTGCGCGCCGCCTCGGTCGTCGGCCTCGAGAACATGCCGCTCTGGCACGAGCGCGACATCTCGCACTCGTCGGCGGAACGGATCGTGCTCCCCGACGCCTTCCTCGCACTCGACTACATGCTCGACCGCTTCACGTGGATCGTCGAGGGGCTCGTCGTCTATCCGGAGCGGATGGAACGGAACCTGTGGTCGTCACACGGGCTCTTCTTCTCGCATCGGCTGCTGCTGACGCTGATCGAGAGCGGCGTCGACCGCGCGGACGCCTACCGCCTCGTGCAGGTCAACGCAATGCGCGCGTGGGATGAAGAGCGCGACTTCCCTGAGCTCGTCTGTGCCGATCCCGAGATCACGTGCCAGCTCGACGACGCTGCGCTCGCCACCGTCTTCGATCTCGCTGCGACGATCGCGCAGGTCGACCACGTCTTCGACCGTCTTCAACGTCTCGTCCCGAAGGAGGAACCCGTCCATGCCTGAGGCCGCGCTTCATGTCGGAAGCGGCAAGGTCCGCGAGCTCTACGCGCTCGATGACGATCGCCTGCTCCTCGTTGCCAGCGACCGCATCTCGACCTTCGACGTCGTCCTGCCGACCGAGATTCCCGACAAGGGGCGTGTGCTGACCGGCCTCTCCGGGTTCTGGTTCGCGCGCACGAGCGATCTCGTCCCCAATCACTTGCTGAAGCTGCGCGACGACGGCCGTTCGAGCGAATGCAAGCGGCTCGCGATGCTGCCGATCGAGTGCGTCGTGCGCGGCTATCTGGCCGGGTCGGGCTGGAAGGACTACCGCGCCACCGGCCAGGTCTGCGGGCACGCGCTCCCAGAGGGTCTCGCCGAGTCGCAGCAACTGCCCCGCCCGATCTTCACGCCGGCGACCAAAGCGGAGACCGGTCACGACGAGAACATCGACCGGGTTGCGGCGATCGAGCTCGTCGGCGAGGAGCGCTTCGACGAGGTCGAGGCGACCGCGCTCGCGCTCTACTCGTTCGTCTCGGATTACGCCCGCGAGCGCGGGATCATCCTGGCCGACACGAAGTTGGAGTTCGGGCTCGACGAGAACGGCCGTCTCGTGCTCGGCGACGAAGCGTTCACGCCGGATTCGTCCCGCTTCTGGCCGGCCGCAGAGTTCCGGCCGGGCGGAACCCCGCCGTCGTTCGACAAGCAGTTCGTCCGCGACTACTGCGAATCGCTCGGCTGGGACAAGACCGATCCAGGGCCTGAACTGCCGGCCGACGTCGTCGCCGGCACGCGCGCACGCTACGTCGAGGCGTTCGAGCAGCTGACGGGAATGGCATTCGACGACTACCTCGCCGATCCCAACGTCGTGCTGCGATGAAGGCGACCGTGCTCGTCCGGCCGAAGCCCGGCATCCTCGACCCCCAAGGCCAGGCGGTCGAGAGCTCGCTGCGGCACCTCGGGTTCGATGTGGGCGAGGCCCGGGTGGGACGCCTCGTCGACGTCGAGGTCGCGACCGACGACCGGGCCGACGCGCTCGCCCAACTCGAACGGATGTGCGAGCAGCTGCTCGCGAACCCGCTGATCGAGAGCTATGCGATCGAACTGCACGTCGCCCCGGCCGGAGCGGGTGCGTGAGCGAGCCGCGTCCCGTCGTCCCGGTGATCGTCTTCCCGGGCTCGAACGACGACCGGGACGCACAACTCGCGCTCGAACGCCTCGGCGCCGACGCGCCGCGCCTCTGGCACACAGACCACGACCTCCCGGCCGGAACGGCAGCAGTCGTCCTCCCTGGCGGGTTCTCGTTCGGCGACTACCTCCGCTGCGGCGCGATCGCCCGCTTCTCCCCGATCATGGAAGCCGTCACCGCGTTCGCGGCCGACGGGGGGCTCGTGCTCGGGATCTGCAACGGCTTCCAGATCCTCACCGAAGCCGGGCTGCTGCCGGGCGTGCTTCGCCCGAACGCGTCGCTCGCGTTCGTCTGTCGCGATGTGCCGCTCGCGGTCGCCCGCGTCGATACCCCGTTCACGTCACGTTGCATCGAGGGCCAGGTGCTCACGATTCCCGTGAAGCACGGCGAGGGGTGCTGGTTCGCCGACGACGATCTGCTGACGCACCTGGCCTCGACCGGCCAGGTCGCGCTCCGCTATGCAGACGGGGGCAACCCGAACGGTGCCGTCGCCGACGTAGCCGGCGTCCTGAACGAAGACGGCAACGTCTTCGGGCTGATGCCGCATCCGGAGCACGCGGTCGACCCACTGCTCGGCTCGACCGACGGTGCGCTGATCCTGGGCTCGCTCGTCGATGCCGCTCGCTTGTCGCTTGTGGCAAGCGTCTAGGCCGCTCCCAGCCCGAGCGCCCGCGCGAGCTCGGGCTTCCTCGCGAGTTCAGCATGCAACCGCTCCACGTCGCGGAGCCGCAACGTGACCGGCCCCCGGCGGCCGACGCCCGCCGTCGAGTACGCGAACCGCACGAGACGCTCGCCGCGATCATTCTCGAGCAGTTCGACGACCGAGGCGAATCGCCGCTCACCGGCCCGCTGCTGAACTGTCAGCGCCTCGACCACGGTGGCCTGACCCCACGGAGTCGTTGTCTTCGTCATGTGCTCGAACCTACCGCCGAGCGTGTGACACGTGGGAAACGCGTCTGTCACGAAAGTGTCAATCTGTCGGCTCGGACGTTTCGGACCGGTCGATCCCGTCGATTCACTCTTGGATGACTCGCTTCATCCGATTCACCGCGCTTGCAGCCGCGGTCGCCGTCGTCAGCGCACTCGCGACCGCAGCGGCCCTCGTCGCTGCGCCACGAGCGGACGCCGCCACCGGTATCCGGTACGGGCTGACCGACGATGCGTGGCTCCTCGACGGGTCGGGCACGCTCGAGTCGAGGCTCACAGAGCTCGACACCCTCGGCGCTCAGGTCGTTCGCTTCAGCATCCGCTGGGATCAGGTCGCGCACGCGCGCCCCGCCGTTCCGACCGACCCGGCGGACGAGGCCTATCTGTGGGGCAAGGACGATGCCGTGCTGAACGGCCTTCGCACACACGGGATCTCCGTCGTGCTTCAACTCGTCGGCACACCGTCATGGGCAAACGGCGGACGAGCGTCGAATGTCGCGCCCACTTCCGGATCGACGTTCGCCGCGTTCGCGACCGCGGTCGCGCACCGCTACTCCTGGGTGAAGCGCTGGCTGATCTGGAACGAGCCCAACCAGATTCGCTGGCTGCGCCCGGCGAACGCGGCGGTGTACACGACCCGCTTGCTCAATCCTGCATACACCGCCATTCATGCTGCGATCTCGGGTGCGCAGGTCGCAGGCGGAGGCACGGCACCGCGCGGTTCGAGTGGCGGCGTCTCGCCGGTCGCGTGGATCACCGGCATGCGTCTCGCACACGCACGGCTCGATGCGTACGCACACAATCCGTATCCGCTCGACCCGAAACGTGAATCGCCGTTCAAGGGCGGCTGCGGCCATTGCACGACGATCACGATGGCGACGATCAACAAGCTCGTCACGCTCGTCTCGCGGAACTTCGGCGGCGCGCGAATCTGGTTGAGCGAGTACGGCTACCAGAGCAACCCGCCCGATAAGTTCCTCGGCGTCTCGCCGGCGTTGCAGGCGCGGTACATCAGCGAGGGCGCGTATGCCGCGTACCACGCGCCGCGCGTCGACCTGCTGATTCAGTTTCTCTACCAGGACGAGCCTCTTCTCGCGCGCTTCCAGAGCGGCCTCGTCACGCTCAACAACACACGCAAGCCGGCCTACAACGCATTCGAACTGCCGCTTGCCCAGCTTTCCCGTAACGGGACGACCACCTCACTCTGGGGCGAGTTGCGGGCACCGGCCGCGGGTGCGAGCGCCCGGTTGGAGCGCCGCGTTGGTGCTCAGTGGCGCACCGCCGCCACGCTCGCCTCCGGCAGCGCCGGCTTCTTCCGCTGGACTGGAACGCTCGCGCGCGGTTCGGTGGTGCGCGTGCACGCGGGCGCCGTCGTCGGCGCGCCCCTGACGATCAGCTAGGGATCGTCGATGGCAACGTGCCCCGACACGGCGGCGACGCGCTCGAGCCAAGCGCGAATCCCGGGGTAGCGAGCGAGGTCGAATCCGCCCTCGTCGGCGACATGCGTATAGGCGTACAGCGCGATGTCGGCAAGGCTCATCGAGTCGCCGACGAGCCAGTCTTTCCCGGCGAGCCCCTGCTCGAGCGCGTCGAGTGCGCGATAGCCCGCAGCCATCCGCTCCGGCACCCGCGCGGCAAAGTCATCAGGGCGCCCCGAGTACGCGAGCCAGAACCGGACGACGGCGATCGCCGGCTCATGGTCGTACTGCTCGAAGAACATCCACTGGAGCACCTGAGCCCGCTCATACGGGTCGGCCGGCACGAAGCGCGTCCCCTCGCCGAAGTACCAGAGGATCGCGCCCGATTCGGCGAGCGCCCGGCCGTCGTCGAGCACCAGCGTCGGGACGCGCAAGGCGGGGTTCAGCCCGCCGAGGAGCTCCGGCCGGTTCGCGCGGTCGGCCACGTCGACTGTGCGTCGCTCGAAGGGGATCCCAAGATGCGCGAGGAGCAGCCGAACCTTGAAGCAGTTGCCCGACACGGGGCTGTCGTAGAGGAGCATGATCCGAGCCTAACGACCTCGACCTCCCGACCTGATAGGATACTTGCGTGGTCAACGATCAACTCAGCCGGCAGCCACACGAGGGCGTCGTCCCCGCCGAGCGCGCGCCGCGGCCACTTGCCGCCGGCACGCACATCGGCCACGTCCACCTGAAGACGGCCGACATACAGCGCGTGCACGACTTCTACGTCGGGGTGCTCGGATTCGACGTCATCTTCCGCATGCCCGAGGCGCTGTTCCTCTCCGCCGGCGGCTATCACCATCACCTCGGCTTCAACACGTGGGAGTCGGCCGGCGGTTCGCCGCCTGCCGCCGGAACGACGGGGCTCTACCACGTCGCCATCAACTACCCGACGCGCGCCGCCCTCGGCGACGCGCTGCGCCGGCTGCTCGATGCGAACTGGCAACTCGACGGTGCGTCCGACCACGGCACGCACGAGGCTCTCTACCTGCGCGATCCCGATCAGAACGGGCTCGAGCTTGCCTGGGACCGGCCGGAAGCCGAGTGGCCGCGAGACGCGGACGGCAAGCTCGCCTTCGTGCGGTCGCAGCCTGACGTCGACGGCCTGCTCGCGGCGGCAGCAGCCGAGCAGGGTTAACGGCAAGACCCTAGCCTTCGTCGGCGAGCTCGAGCAACTTCACGACGGTGTTCCAGTTACGGGCCGTCGCGCGCACGCCGAGTCGCTTCTCGGACAGCAGCTTCGCCAACTTCGAGTCGTGCAACCCAGTGGCAGACCACGTGTAGATCACGGGGCCTGCGACGACAAACTGCTCGCCGCCCACGTCGGCCGCCGCGGCCGCCTGCACCGCCGCGGCAGCGGGCTTCCCCGACAGGAACGTCACGAAGTACCGCGACGGGTTGTCGGCGATCTTGCCGAGCGGATCGCGCGCGATCACGTCGGCCAGCTCCTTGCGCGTCCGCACGAACACCTCGATGCCGTCGCCGAACTCCGCCGCGAGCCCGCGCTCGATCGTCTGCTGCACCTGCTTTGCCGACTGTGTGCTCGAGAGGACGACGTTCCCGCTCTGGAGATGCGTGAGTGGCGACTCGTAGCCCAGACGCGTGAGGAGAGCCCGTAGATCGGCCATCGCGATGCGTCGGTGACCACCGACGTTGATCCCGCGGAGAAGCACGATGTACCGCTTCATCGTCAGGCAAACAGCGGGCGCAGGTGATCGTTCAGGAACACGCCGGCGGGGTCGAGCTCGCGCCGTAGTTCGATGAACGCGCCGGCGCCCGGGTAGCGCTCATGGAGCTGCTCGGGGGTCAGGAAGTGGAGCTTGCCCCAATGCACGCGAGCGTGGAACTCGCCGAGCAGTCGGTCGACGTCGCGCAGGTACGGCCAGTAATCGGTTCCCGGCGTCCCCGAGACGGAGATCACGACGGTGTCGCGCTCGAAGCTGTGTGAGAGAAGCGCGTCGTCGCGGCCGACGGTCCTGACTTCCATCGGGTAGATCGAGGCGGGCAGACACGCGAGCATCAGCTCGCGCATCGCTGCGAGCGCTTCCGTGCCGCGCTCGTACGGCACGAAGTACTCGAGCTCGTGGAAGTTCGGCTCGTAGACCATCGGGTAGATCACATATGCCGGTCCGATGCGGCGGTGCGGCTCGTCGGAATCCGGCGTCGAGTCGTCGACCTCGTCGTAGATCTTCACGTGGCAGCGGTCGGCCATGCGCACGCCCGGCGTCGCGAGCCCGTAGAGCACCGCCGAATCGTCCGACGGCATCCAGAAGAACGAGTAGTGGCGATGGGCGCGCGCGAGCTCGTCGAAGCGCCCCCACGCCTCATCCCAGCTCCACTGCCCGACGCGCTCGCGCAATCGATATGCCGCGGCGACCTCGAGCTCGAGCTCGGTGATCACGCCGAACATCCCGACCGCCACCTGCGCCGCGTGCAGCCGCTCGGGCTCGTCCTCGCCGATCTCGACGATCTCGCCCGCTGCGGTGGCGATCCGCAGCCGTCGCACGCCGGCCGAGAAGCTGCCCAGCTTCAGCCCCGACCCGTGAGTCGCGGTCGAGACCGCGCCGGCGATCTGCTGAGCGACGATGTCACCCTGGTTGACGAGCGAGAGGCCCGCCGTCCAGAGAGGCCCTCCGAACTCACCGATCGTCGTCGCCGGCCCGACCACGACGCGGCGTCGTTCTGGGTCGAGTGAGCGGATGCCTGCGAGGCCGGTGAGATCGAGTAACAGCCCGTCGGTGCAGACGACGGGTGTGAACGAGTGCCCCGCTCCGGCCGCGCGCACCGAGAGGCCCCGTTCCGCAGCGCCGGCGACTGCGGCTGCGACCTCCTCTTCGCTCCGCGGCGCCGCGATCTCCGCCGGGTCACACGCCTGGTTTCCCACCCAGTTCGTCCACGTCGTCATGACGAGCACCTTCTCGACTCGCGCGCCGCCGCGCAAGTGACAGCCGTTAACCTCGCTCGCGTGCCGCTCGAGATCACCCTCTTCACCGACCCTGCGTGCCCGTTCGCGTTCTCGTCCGAGCCGATCCGGCGCCGGCTGCGCTGGCACTACGGCGACCAACTCGTATGGCGGACGCGAATGATCGTCCTCACACTCGAGCCGGGCGAGGCAGAGCGGCTGGCGGAGGGCGCGCCGAACCTGCAGCGCCGCTTCGGCATGCCGATCGACCCGGCACCCTACGCACGCACCGCGTCATCCGAGCCGGCCTGCCGCGCAGTGGTCGCGGCGAGGTTGCACGCGCCGGAGAAGGCGGACGCGCTGCTTCGCCGGCTCCGCGTCCGTGTCATGCAGAACGGCCTGCTCGATGACCCCGGGCTGATCGGAGCCGCTGCACGTGACGTCGGCCTCGACCTCGCCGAGCTCGCCGCGTGGTGTGCGCTTGCCGATGTGGAGACGGCACTCCAAAGCGACATCGCCGCGGCGCGCAACCCTGCACCGGCAGCCCGCAGGCTCGACCACAAGCTCGGCGGACCGACGAATGCGCGTCGCTACACGACGCCGAGTTACGAGTTCGGCCCCGGCCGGGAGTTCGTCGTGCCAGGCTTCAACCCCGTCGAGACCTACGAGACGGCGATTGCGAATATCGCGCCGCAGCTCGAACGGCGGCCGACGCCCGACTCGGTGGTCGAGCTGCTCGAGTGGGCCGAGGCCCCGCTCGCGACGGCGGAGGTCGCGCTGATCGCCCAGCTCGACGCGAGGGATGCGCGCGCTGCGCTCGCCAAGGTGGCGACGCCGATCGCCGCGGGCGCAGACTTCTACTGGCAAATGAGCGCAACGGGATGACGTACGTCGTGATCGATGTCTGCCCCGGCGTTTGGATCTGGCGGCTCTCTTATCCCGACTGGCGCGAGGACGTCGGCTGGGAGCAGGTGGTGAGCTCGACGTGCGTCGAATCGCGCGGCGAAGTGCTGCTGATCGACCCGCTCGCGCCGCCGGAGGATGCGACCGAAGTATGGGAGCGGCTCGACGCGAGCCCGCCAACGGCGATCGTCATCTTGAAGCCGGATCACGTGCGGGATGTCGACCTGTTCGTGCGCCGGTACGGAGCGCGCGCGTTCGGACCCTGGCTCTTCTGGCGGTCGAACA
>JBAQHS010000263.1:0-1981 GCA_049288455.1 Gaiellaceae bacterium
CCGCACCCCCGGCAAGGGATGCGCCGAGGAGCGCGAGGCCACCAACCGCGATCGTGATCGCGATCCAGTGCGTGCGCGCGACGCGCGCACCACCACGGTGTGCAAGCACTGCGAGGACGCCGATGCCGCCGGCGGAGGCAGCCTGCACCAGCGAGAGCGGTGCGAGCGCGAGCGCGCCGACGTAGAACACCCAGCCCGCGAGGCCGACGAGGAACCCGCTGAGCCAGACGCGGTCGCCGAGGAGCCCGCGCAGAGCGCGCAAAGGATGTCGTGCCGAGAGCGGTGGCAGCTTCGAGGCCGCGCCGTGTTGGGCGACCCAGCCCCAGTTCAGCGCGAAGGCCGAGAGCAGTGCAAGCAAGAGGCCGGCGGCTGCGCTCACCGCCGCTCTCCCTGAAACGGCAGATAGGCCTCCGCCGCGAGCGCCGCGATCCCGACCCTCGGCAGGTCACGCCGCCGCTCGTAGACGACGAAGCGCCGTTCCCAGTCCGGGAAGAACTTGCGGTTGAAGGTGAGCAGGTTGTCGAGCTGGAAGTGCCCCTTCAGCGTCAGCAGCGCGCGCCGCCCGAGATCCTGCAGCCCGCTCAGGTCGGCCTCGGGCGCGAGGAGCGCCGCGAACGGGGCGAAGTTGAGCGAGACACGCTCGTAGCCGTTCGCTCTCGCCCAGGCGGCTGTCTCGCAGACGAGCCACTCGTTGAAGCCGTTCGGTGTCGTTCGCAAGCGTGGCATCGACGAGAGCGACAACGCCGCGGATGCAGACGAGATCGCGAAGTGCAGGAACCCCGCCACCTCGCCGCCTGGGGCGAAGCCGATGACGAAGACGGCGTCCTCGTCACCGAGGCCGAACAGCGCATCGAGCGCCATGACAAAGCCGCGCTCGGGGGCGGTACCACGCCACACGGCCGCGACGTCTTCGAGCTCAGCACGCGCGCGGTCGTCGAGCTCGCTCGGCCGCAGCGCACGAGCGGTGTAACCGGCATGCTCGAGCCGGTGCACGGACTGCCGCACCTTGCGGATCGCCCGGCCCTCGAGCGCGAAGGTGGACGTGTCGAGGACGGCTTCGTCGCCGTGGTACAGCGCGTGGAGACCGCGGCTCGCGTACATCGGCAAGAACCCCTCCGACGCGCCCAGGATCGCGACGCGCCAGTCGCGCGCATGGGCGTGCTCGACGAATCGGGAGACGAGATCGGCGAGCTCGTCGTGAGGGCCGATGGGGTCACCCGACACGATTGCGACGCCGCCGACGACACGGTAGGCAAGGAACGCCGACTCGCTTTCGTTGAAGAAGTACGACTTGTCGACGCGAAGCACGAACGGCGCCAGCGTGTCGACGCCCCACGCGTGCACGAGTGCACGCGCCACCGAACGTTCGCTTTCCTGCTGCCCGATGCGGTACCGCCATGGTGCGAGCCAGCCGGCGAGGATCCAGAGCAGCGCCGCCACCCCGAGCAGCAGCAGTGAGAGCGGGAACCAGTCGCCGAACGAACCGGCAAGGTGCGGGGATCCACCCACGTTCAACCCCAGCAGGCCGCCCAGCGTCTCGCGGAGCGCGAACTGCATCGTCAGCGGCTGATCGGCTGCGACCTGATTGAGCCAGAGCGACACGAATGCGTAGAGCACTATTGAGCCGGTTGCGACAGCGAGGCGCGCCGCGACCAGCCGTCGCGTCGTCGCATCTCCCGGCCGGTCGAAGTCATGCCGCCAGGCGACCAGCAGGACGAGCACGATCACCGATGCAAGCGTCCCGTGGTTCAGCCCGTTCAGCACGTGCAACACGGTCGAGGCGCCCGCAACCGCCGTCGCAACCTGCCAGGCTCGCCGGCGGCGCCGGGCAAGCCCCCGAGCCGCGACGAGCAGCGCCACTCCCGTCAGCGCACCCGCTGCCCGCGCAAGCGGCCCGACAGCATCGGGTGTGAGCGAGTGCAGGAGGCCCGCGTCGTCCCCCGGCAGGATCGTGTGCACGAGGTTGAGCACGGCGCCGACG